>NZ_CP159403.1:615000-915000 GCF_040500525.1 Azospirillum formosense
CCTGCCGTCAGCCCCTCGATGCCAAGGAGGTGGCGGTGCGGGAAAACCGTCGTGGAATGGGGCGATCCGGTCATGGGCCGCGACTATAGGAGCGGTCCCGGACGCCCGCAAGCGCGCCCTATGACCTTTTCCTACAGGTAGGCTATGAGACGCCCGCAGGCCAGGGCGCCGACCCACAGCGTGAGCGAGGCGGCGCCCGCGAACCGGGCGCCCGGCGGGGGACGGTCCGACAGGCTCCAGTCCGCCATGCGCCGGCCGGCGAGCCGGTGGAAGGCCAGAATGTTCAGCAGGGCCAGACCGATCAGCGCCAGCTTCGCCAGGAAGGCCGGGTTGCCCGCCAGCGCCGTCGCCTCCGTGGTGAAGAGGAGGAGGCCGGTGGGGATCGCCAGAGCGAAGCCGGCCACCGCCACCGGAAGCAGGAGACGCGCCAGCGCATCCGCCGGCAGCAACGGCGCCCGAACCCCGATCAGCCTGAGGTCGAAGGCCAGGATTGCCCCCACCAGAAGCGCGAACCCGAGGATGTGCGTGATTTCCACCAGCGGGTAGAGCCAGACCGACTGGCGCAGCGACTCACCGAGCCCGGACGTTTCCAGGGCGACGAGCCAGCCGAGGCCGGTGGGGCCGAGATCGTGGTCCATGCTGCGACCGGGCGCGGGGGCGGCCGTCAGCGCAGCTCGATGGTCCTGTCGGCGGCCGTGATGCGCTCCGCCCGCAGCTCCGCCGGGTCGGACTTGGCGGGATAGCCGACGACCGTCACGGTCTGGCCGGGCTTGATCGAATCGGCGGGCAGGCCGCGCGTGCTCATGCGGCTGGGCGGGGCGAGCACGACGTGCCAGACCTTGCCGTCGGCCTGGAGGTTCAGCATGGCGTGCGGGTTGTCGAAGGCGATCTGCTGCACGGTGCCGGTCAGCGTCATCTCCTGCCCCGACTCATAGCCGCCCCAGCCATGGTGGGCGGCGGCGGGCCAAGCCAGCGAAGCGGACAGCAGGGCGGCGAGGGCGAGCGGACGTGCGGGCGTCATGGCGCAACCTTTCCCGGTCAGGCATCTGTTCAGGCGTCTGGGGAAGAGGTTGTGGCGGGCACGCCCCCGGACAAGGCCCGGCTGTGCTTGGCGTCCGGTCCGGGGACGGGATCGCCGGCGGCCTCCTCGAACAGCCAGTCGCGGAACGCCTTCACCTTCGGGCGCGAGAAGTAATGGGGCGGGGCGGCGACGTAGTAGGCGTAGTTGCCCGGCAGATGGACGTCGAACAGCCGGACCAGCCGCCCGGCGGCGACATCGTCCGCCACCAGGACGCCGCGGGCCAGCGCCACGCCGCCACCCTCCGCCGCCACCTGGAGCAGCAGCGCCGAATCGTCGAAGCGCGGGCCGCGGGCGTGGTCCAGCCCGGCGATCCCGGCGGCCTCGCCCCAGGTGCCCCAGGTGATGAAGTAGTCGTCGTGGAGCAGCGTGTGGTGGCGCAGGTCCTCCGGGCAGCGCAGCGGGCGGGGGCCGTCGAGAAGCGACGGGCTGCACACCGGATAGATGTCCTCGGTCATCAGCCGCTCGCACCGCAGGCCGGGCCAGTTGCCGGCGCCGAAGCGGATGCCGATGTCCACGTCCTGCTGGGTGAAATCCACGAGCTGCGGGGTGGTGTGCAGCCGCACCTCCAGCTCCGGATGGCGGGCTTGGAAACGGCCCAGCCGCATGACCAGCCACTTCGCGGCGAAGCTGGGCATGGTCGAGATGGTCAGCGCGCCGGACCCGTCCATGCGGAACAGCCGCTCCGTCGCGTGCGACAGCGTGTCGAGCGCGTCGCGCACCGGCGGCAGGTAGGATTGCCCGGTCTCGGTCAGGATCAATGCGCGGTTCATCCGGCGGAACAGCGGCATGCCCAGCCATTCCTCCAGCCCCTTGATCTGGTGGCTGACCGCGGCCTGGGTGACGTGAAGCTCCTCCGCCGCCTTGGTGAAGGACAGGTGCCGGGCGGCGGATTCGAAGGCGCGCAGGGCGTTCAGCGGCGGCAGGCGTCGGGCCATGGAGCGACTCCGGGACACGGGATTCGGATTAGTTTTCCTAATCCAAACTATGAGAAAGCGTCGTTTGTGCGCAAGGACCGGGTGGCCCATCCTTCTCTCACGGAACACAGTCCGGACCGTCGGACGACAAGCTCCGACGACAGCCGGACACACGAGGAGACGCGGTCATGGCCCAGAGCATGAATGACGGCATGGATGGCAGCATGAACACCCGCACCGACGCGCAGGAGCGGCCCGGCCAGGGGATTGGCCAGGGGATTGGCCAGGGGATTGGTGGTGTGGTGGTCGCCCTGTTCGACACGGTGGCCACCTGGAACGAGCGGCGGCGCCAGCGGCGCGCGTTGGAGGCTTTGCCCGATCATCTGTTGCACGACATCGGCCTGTCCCGCGCCGACGCGGTGACCGAGGCTGACAAGCCCTTCTGGCAGGGCTGACTCACCCCTATCGAGCAAACCCCTATCGAGCAAACCAACGGGAGCGGTTCGATGAGCGACGGCGGAGGAGGTCTGACGGGCGGGTGCCTGTGTGGTGGCGTGCGCTACGATGTGGCCGAGCGGCCCATGGGGGTGGTGAACTGCCACTGCGGCCAATGCCGGCGCTTTCACGGCCATTTCGGCGCCTACATCACCATCCCCCGCGACGCGGTGGAGTTCGAGAAGCAGGACACGCTGTCCTGGTACCGTTCCTCGGCCAAGGCGCAACGTGGATTCTGCGCGCGCTGCGGCTCCTCGCTGTTCTGGAAAGGCGATGGCGAGGCGTTGCTGGACATTGCCGCCGGCAGCCTGGACCAGCCGACCGGCCTGACGACGCTGCGGCACATTCATGTGGCGGACAAGGCGGACTATTACGCCATCGACGACGGGTTGGAGCGCTTCCCCGAAGGCGCACCGGAGCCGCCGTAAATCGGACGCCTCGAAAAACCGTAGCGTTGCCAGCGTTCTGGTGATTCCCTTGGCTTGAGGGCGACGGAGGACGGGACATGGCCGGTCAAGCTGGGCTGTTCGATCTTCAGGACCGCTACGCGGAGTTGAGCAAGAGCGGGGATCCACTGGAACGGCTGTTGTCGGTGGTGGACTTCGAAGTGTTTCGCCCGACGCTTGACGCGGCCCTGGAACGCAAGGATCGCTCCCGGGGCGGCCGGCCGCCACTGGACGCGGTGATGATGTTCAAGATCCTGGTGCTGCAGGCGCTGTATGGGTTGTCGGACGAACAGGCCGAGTATCAGGTGCGCGACCGGCTGTCATTCATGCGGTTCCTCGGCCTGGGGTTGGGCGACCGGGTTCCGGATCGCACGACGATCTGGCTGTTCCGCGAGGCGCTGGTGACGGCGGGAGCGATGGAGGGGCTGTTCGCCCGCTTCGACGCGGCTCTGAAGGAGCGTGGCTACTTCGCGCTGGGCGGCCAGATCATCGACGCGTCCATCGTGGAGGCGCCCCGGCAGCGGCTGACCCGGGAGGAAAAGCGCCAGATCCGTGACGGGGAAGACCCGCCCTGGCCGACGGCCAAGGCGCGCCAGAAGGACACACAGGCGCGCTGGACGGTGAAGCGGGGGCGGGTCAAGGCGAAGCCGGGACCGACGCTCGACGGGTCCGAGGCGCGCATGGTGGAGGGACTTCTGATCCCGGCGTTCGGCTACAAGTCGCACATCACCATCGACCGCCGGTTCCGTCTGATCCGGCGCTTCATCGTGACCGACGCGGCGCGGCACGACGGCGCGCAGTTGCCGGGCCTGCTCAACCCGGACGCTTTCGACAGCCGGGTATGGGCGGACAGTGCCTACCGCTCGAAGGCCAACGAAGCGGCCATCACGGCGGCGGGGCGCCGCAGCATGGTGCATTTCCGCAAGCCGAAGGGCCGGCCGATGCCGGAGCCCCACCAGCGTGCCAACCGCGCCCGCTCGGCAGTGCGCTCGGCCGTCGAGCATGTGTTCGCCGACCAGAAGGCGCGCATGGGGCTGTTCATCCGCACCATCGGCCTGGGGCGCGCGACGGTTAAGATCGGCCTCGCCAACCTCGCCTACAATTTCCGACGCCTGATCTGGCTTGAGGGGCGAACTGCGCCCGTATAGCGCCAAAACCGCCGCATATTTCCGCCTTTTCAGCCAAAACCGAGAGTTCAGTCCCCAAAAAACGCCGCCTTTTCAGCCGCGTGCCCCCTCGTCGGCATCAACACGCGCTTAGGGGCGGTTTATCGAGGTGTTCGGTCGGCGTGGCGGCCTGCGTCGGGGCCACATGGATCGGCGGTGGAGTCGCTGGCACAATCGAACTGCTGGAGCGCAGCCTGCGCCGTGGCGGAATCATCCTCATCGGGGAGCCCTACTGGCGGCGCCTGCCGCCGACGGACGACGTCGCCAAGGGATGTCTTGCCCGGGCGGTTTCCGACTTCCTCACGCTTCCGGGCCTGCTCGCGTCCTTTCGCCAGCTTGGCTGCGACGTCGTTGAAATGATGCTGGCCGATCAGGACGGATGGGATCGCTACGAGGCGGCCAAATGGCTGACCATGCGCCGGTGGCTCGAAGCCAATCCCGACGACGAGCTTGCGCAGGATGTCCGGGATAAGCTGACCTCGGAGCCCGAGCGCTACGCCACCCACACGCGTGACTATCTGGGGTGGGGCGTGTTCGCGCTGATGAGGCGTTGATGGGGCCTTACTGCTGAGGGAGCCTCACTACGGTCGTGACGGCCCCTATCCCGCCAAGGCGACGACCAGCGGCAGCGTGGCGGCGGAGGCGAGGGTCTGGACGGTGATGATGCCGGCTACGAGCGCGTGGTCGCCGCCCATCTGCCGGGCCAGGACGTAGGAACTGGCCGAGCAGGGCAGGGCGTTGAACAGCACGGCGATGGTCAGCGGCAGCCCGTCCACCCCCAGCCACAGACCGGCCAGCGCCGTCGCGGCGGGGACCAGCAGCAGCTTCAGGACGCTGGACAGCGCCACGCCGAGCCCGGCGCCGCGCGCCGCGGCGAGGTCCAGCCCGGCACCGACCGACAGCAGCCCCATGGGGAGGGCGGCCCGCGCCAGGATGCCGACCACGTCCCCGACCACCGGAACACGGCCGACCCCGCTCAGGTTCAGGGCGGCGCCGATGGCGACGGCGATGATGATCGGGTTCCGCAGAATGCCAGAAACGACCGCGCCGACGCCGCTGCGCTGCGCCGCTCCGTCCGCCACCCGCCCATAGCGCACCATGGCCGTGACGCAGAGCAGGTTGACCAGCGGCACCACAACGGCGATGCCCACCGCCGTCAGCGTCAGCCCGGCGGATCCGTAGAGCGCGGCGGCCCCCGCCAGACCCACATAGGTGTTGGGCCGGATCGCCCCCTGGAAGACCGAGGTGAAGGCCGGGCCGTCCAGCCTGATCGGGCGCCGGACGGCAAGCGCCAGGATGGCGCCGGCGAAGATCCCCGCCGCCATCGTTCCGCCCATCGAGCCCATGGACAGCGCGCGCAGGTCGGTGCGCGTCAGTTCGTCCACGATCAGGCAGGGAAAGAACAGAAGATAGGTCAGCCGGTCGAGCGACGGCCAGGCGGATTCAGGGATCACGGCGCGGCGGCGCAGCCCCTGGCCGAACAGGATCAGCAGGAAGATCGGGGCCAGCGCCCCGGCGATGGGCAGCATGGGGCCGTCAGGCGTCCCCGTCGCCGCCGCTGTTGCCGCCGGTGTCGTTGTCGTACTCGTCGCGCTCCCGCTGCTCCCGCTCCATGCGGCGGATGTGGGCCAGCGCGTCCAACGCGCCCTGCAGGATGTAGGCGGCGGCCATCTTGTCCACCACCTCGTCCCGGCGCTTGCGGGTCATGTCGGCCTCGCCGATCATGAAACGCTCGACCGCGGAGGTCGATAGCCGTTCGTCCCAGAAGGCGATCTCGGCGTCCCAGCCCAGCAGGTCGGACCGCTCCATCAGGTTCTTGGCGAAGGCGCGGGTGGATTCGGCGCGCGGCCCCTCCGACCCGTCCATGTTCAGCGGCAGGCCGATCACCAGCCCGCCGATCCCGTAATCGCGCAGCGTCCGCGACAGCTCGCGGGCGTCCTGGGTGAACTTCGTGCGCTTCAGCGTGCCGATCGGCGAGGCGACGACGAAGTTCGGGTCGGACACGGCCATACCGACGGTCTTGGTGCCGACGTCGAGGCCGAGCAGGCGCTGGCCACGGCCCAGGCGGGCGGCCAGTTCGGGAAGCGTGTGGATCATGCCGCGAACCATAGAAGCCGCGCGCCGGAACGGCAAGCCCGGCGGAGGCGTTGCGCGATGCGCCAACGCCGCCGAACGGCGGCTTGTGTCCCTTTCCCACGCGCTTATTGTGGCACATGCGTATTCCGGAGTTCCCCCATGCCCAGCGCCACCCCCGTTCCGGGTCCCGCCGCACTCAGCCACCGCCCCTTGGCGGATGCCGACATCCCGCGCATCTGCGGCTTCGCCCGCGACCGGGAGGAGCTGTATTTTTTGTTTCCCCGCGCGACGTGGCCGCTGACTCCGGAACAGGTGCGCGACTCCCTGGCCGTGCGCCGCGATCCCACAGTGGTGCTGCGCGGCGGCGAGGTGGTCGGCTACGCGAACTTCGCGATTTTCGAGGCGGGGCGAACCGCCAGCCTGGGCAACGTCAGCGTGGCGCCCTGGGCACGGCGGTCGGGTGTGGCGAAGCATCTGGTGTCCACCATGATGGATCGAGCCTTCGTCCATCATGGCTTGCCGGAACTCCGGCTGCGCTGCTTCAACACCAACACGCCGGGACTTCTTCTCTACGCCGCGCTGGGATTCGCCCCGATCGCTGTGGAGGAGCACAAGGCGCCCTGGGGCGACCGGCTCGCCCTGTTCACCCTGCGCCTCGACCGGGAGGGCTGGGCCGCAGGGCGTGGCGACGGGTGACGCGGCCTGACCGTCGGTGTCGGTGGTGCCCTGGGCGGCGGCTCTGGACGTTGCCCGACGCCCACCCGTCCACCGGCGCTTTTCCGACATGCCCATCACATCGGCGGTCTTGCGGATGTGGAGTTCGCCGTTCCGGCGAACGGTCCTCCGCTGCTGGTCGTGCTGCGGCGCGGAGCCGTTGATCGGTGCGCCGGCGACCCGCTGCATCCCCTCCTGTTGCGGATCGCTCAGCCGAGGCAACGCGAGGGTGTTGAACAGGGCCACGGCGGCGAAGCCCGCCACGCCGATGCAAAAGGAGCCGATGCCAAAGGAAAGGACGGTTCACCAGCGTCGGTGATGCCGTCATGGGGGCATGCCGGGCTGGGTGCGCCAGGGTCCCCTTGATGAAAATTCAATTGGTATGGTGAGCCGTATGATAGGGAAGCCGCGCCCAACCATGCCGCATCCCCTTCTCGCAGGGACTCATCGCCCCCGGTCCGCGGGCGCGCGCCGCTGGAAGGGATATCCCTGAATCATTGCGGTAATAGAATTCGGGTGATAGCTTCCAAGCCGTTTTTCCAGACGTTTCGGAAGAGAGTGGAAGGCATGTCGCTCGACAAGGCCACCGTGGCCAAGATCGCGCATCTGGCCCGCATCAAGGTGCCGGACGATGAACTGGATCACCTGGCGGGTGAGCTGAGCCAAATCCTGACCTTCGTCGAACAGTTGGGCGAGGTCGACACGCAGGACGTGCCGCCGATGACCAGCGTGGCCGCGCAAACCCTGCGCCGCCGCAAGGACGAGGTGACCGACGGCGGTTACCGCGACGCCGTCCTCTCCAACGGCCCGGAGACGGCCGAAGGCTTCTACGTCGTTCCGAAGGTGGTCGAGTGATGACCGGTCTTACGCATCTGACCATGGCGGCGGCCCTCGACGGCCTCGCCAAGAAGGAATTCACCGCGGTCGAGCTGACCGAGGCCCACGTCAAGGCGGTGGAGACGATCCGCCCGCTGAACGCCTTCATCACCGAGACGCCAGAGCAGGCGCTGGCGATGGCCAAGGCGTCGGACGCCCGCCGCGCCAAGGGCGAGGCGGGCCCGATGGAGGGCCTGCCGATCGCGGTGAAGGACCTGTTCTGCACCAAGGGCGTGCTGACCACCGCGGCCAGCCACATCCTCGACGGCTTCAAGCCGGAGTATGAGTCCACCGTCACCAGCAACCTGTGGCGCGACGGCGCCGTCATGCTGGGCAAGGTGAACCTGGACGAGTTCGCCATGGGCTCGGCCAACATCACCTCCCACCACGGCAACGTGATCAGCCCGTGGAGCCCGGGCGAGGTCGGCAACTGGTCGCGCCAGATCGTTCCCGGCGGCTCGTCGGGCGGTTCGGCCGCGGCGGTGGCCGCGCGCGCCGCGCTGGGCGCCACCGGTACGGACACCGGCGGCTCGATCCGCCAGCCCGCCGCCTTCACCGGCATCGTCGGCATCAAGCCGACCTACGGGCGCTGCTCGCGCTGGGGCGTGGTCGCCTTCGCCTCCTCGCTGGATCAGGCCGGCCCGATGACTCGCACGGTCGAGGACGCGGCGATCATGCTGCGCTCGATGTGCGGCTTCGACCCGAAGGATTCGACCTCGGTCGACATGGCGGTGCCGGACTTCCGCGCCGCCCTGACCGGCGACATCCGCGGCCTGAAGGTCGGCATTCCCAAGGAATACCGGGTGGAGGGCATGCCCGCCGAGATCGCCGCAATCTGGGACCAGGGCATCGAATGGCTGAAGCAGGCCGGCGCCGAGCCGGTGGAGATCAGCCTGCCGCACAGCAAGTACGCGCTGGCCACCTACTACATCGTCGCCCCGGCCGAGGCGTCGTCGAACCTCGCGCGCTACGACGGCCTGCGCTACGGCCTGCGGGTCGAGGGCGCCAGCCTGAAGGACATGTACGAGAACACCCGCGGCGCCGGCTTCGGCAAGGAGGTCCGCCGCCGCATCCTGATCGGCACCTACGTGCTGTCGGCGGGCTATTATGACGCCTACTACAACAAGGCCCGCCAGGTGCGCACGCGCATCAAGTGGGACTTCGACGAGGCGTTCAAGACGTGCGACGTCATCCTGACGCCGACCGCGCCGAGCACCGCCTTCGCCATCGGCGAGAAGATGGACGACCCGATCCAGATGTACCTGAACGACGTGTTCACGGTCCCGGCCTCGCTGGCCGGCCTGCCGGGCATGTCGGTTCCGGCGGGCGTCGGGTCGGACGGGCTGCCGCTGGGGCTGCAGCTCCTGGGCCGGCCCTTCGATGAGGAGACCGTCCTGCGCGTCGGTCAGGTCATCGAGAAGGCCGCCGCCGTCACCGCCACCCCGCCGTTCATGGCCTGAGCCGGACGAGAGAAGAGACCGATGTCGTACATTCAGGGCGAAACGGGCGATTGGGAAATCGTGATCGGGCTGGAGGTCCACGCCCAGGTCATCTCGAACGCCAAGCTGTTCTCCGGCGCCGCCACCGCCTTCGGCGCGGAGCCGAACAGCCAGGTCAGCTTCGTCGACGCCGCCTTCCCCGGCATGCTGCCCGTCATCAACGAGCATTGCATTGAGCAGGCGGTGCGCACCGGCCTGGGGCTGAAGGCGCAGATCAACCTGCACTCGGTGTTCGACCGCAAGAACTACTTCTACGCCGACCTGCCGCAGGGCTACCAGATCAGCCAGTATCTGCAGCCCATCGTCGGCAAGGGCGAGATCGTTCTGGACCTGCCGGACGGCTCCTCCCGCACGGTCGGCGTGACCCGCCTGCATCTGGAGCAGGACGCCGGCAAGTCGCTGCATGACCAGCATCCCGCCAAGACCTACATCGACCTGAACCGGTCGGGCGTGGCGCTGATGGAGATCGTGTCGGAGCCGGACATGCGCACCGCGGAGGAGGCCGGCGCCTATGTGCGCAAGCTGCGCTCCATCCTGCGCTACCTCGGCACCTGCGACGGCAACATGGAGGAAGGCTCCATGCGCTGCGACGTCAACGTGTCGGTGCGCAAGCCGGGCGCGCCCTTCGGCACGCGCTGCGAGATCAAAAACGTCAACTCGATCCGCTTCGTCATGCAGGCGATCGAGTACGAGGCGCGCCGCCAGATCGAGATCATCGAGGAAGGCGGGAAGATCGACCAGGAGACGCGTCTGTGGGACACGACGAAGTTCGTGACCCGCTCCATGCGCTCCAAGGAGGAGGCGCACGACTACCGCTACTTCCCCGATCCGGACCTGCTGCCGCTGGAGCTGGATCCGGCGTGGGTGGAGGACATCAAGCGCACCCTGCCGGAGCTTCCGGACGACAAGAAGGCCCGCTTCATCAGCGAGTACAAGCTGTCGCCCTACGACGCCAACGTGCTGGTGTCGGAGAAGGCCCGCGCCGACTTCTTCGAGGCGGTGGCCAAGGGCCGCGACCCGAAGCTGGCCGCCAACTGGGTCACCGGCGAGCTGTTCGGCTATCTGAACAAGGCCGGCAAGGAGATCGAGGAGAGCCCCGTTTCGGCGGAGAATCTCGGTGGCCTGATCGACCTGATCGCCGACAACACCATCTCCGGCCGCATCGCCAAGGAGGTGTTCGAGGCGATGTTCGAAACGGGTGAGAAGCCCGCCGACATCGTCGAGAAGAAGGGCCTGCGCCAGGTCACCGACACCGGGGCCATCGAGTCGTCCATCGACGCGGTGCTGGCGGCGAACGCCGACAAGGTGGCCGAGTTCCGGTCGGGCAAGGACAAGCTGTTCGGCTTCTTCGTCGGTCAGGTCATGAAGGCGACGCAGGGCAAGGCCAACCCGGCCCTGGTCAACGAAATCCTGACGGCCAAGCTGAAGGGCTGATCGTCAACGGCGGTGACGCCGCGCCGGAACACGGTGCGGCGTCATAGCCATTGATTTTGTTCTCCCGTCGGTTTCAATTGGAGCCGGCGGGAGGCCCAATGATTGCAGATTCGCTGAGGGTAGCGCTTTTCGCGCTGTTCGCCGGTCTCCTGGCCGGATTTCTCGCCGGCTTGCTGGCGGCACGGCGCGTGGCGGAGCGAACCCCGGTCGACAAAACGGCCACCGCGTCCGCGGCGACGGAGGATCGGCTGCGCGCTATCCTGGACACCGCGCCCATCGGTGTCCTCATCAACACGCGCGACGGCGACAATCTCTATCACAGCCCCAGCGCCGCCACCTGTTTCAAAGTCAGCGGCGAGCGGTTGCAGCGCGACGGCATGTGGCCGCTCTACCATGACCCGCTGGACCGCAGGACGGCCATCGACCGCCTCTACGCCGAGGGCCGCTTCAACGGGCAGGAGGTGTTGCTGCGCCGTGGCGACGGCGAAACCTGCATGGGGTCGCTGAGTTCGACCGTCATCGATTTCGAGGGGCAGCGCTGCCACATCAGCTGGTTCTACGACCTGACGGAGCAGAAGAAGGCCGACGCGGTTCGCCGCGATCTGGCTGACCGCTTGGAAATGGCCCTGGACGCCACCGGCGCGGCGGTGTGGGACACCGACATCCCGCGGGGCACCTGCTGGTGGTCCGACAGTTTTCCGCGCATGCTTGGCTACGCCGAGCCGCCGGAGATGCCCGCCGATTTCTGGGAGATGCGCCTGCATCCCGATGACCGGCAGCGCGTGCTGACCACCATCGACGCCCATCTGCGCGGCGAGACCGCGGCCTACGCCTATGATTACCGGCTGCGCCGCGCCGACGGCGGCTGGATGTGGATCGCCGCGCAGGGGCGGGCGATTCGCGACTCCGCCGGCCGGGCGGTGCGCTACGTCGGCATCATGACCGACATCACCGAGCGCCGCCGCCAGGAGGAGGAGGTCCGCGCCGGCAAGGAACGGCTGCTGCGGATACTGGAGGCCAGCCCCATCGCCGTGAACATCACGCGCCGCGACGGTCTTCTCGTGTTCTGCAACACGCAGTCGGAGATCATTCTCGGCCGGTCGCGCGACGACCTTCTGCCGATGCCCGCCGAGCGGTTGTACGCCGATCCGGCGGACCGCCAAGCGCTGATCGACCGCTTCGAACGGGAGGGGCCCTTCCGCGACGCCGAGGTGCGCTTCCGCAAGCCGGACGGAACGGTCGTCTGGGTGCTGTCGAGCTGGGGCGAGATCGAGATGGACGGCGAGCCGGCGCTGCTGACCTGGCTCTATGACATCAACGACCGCAAGGCGGCGGAGGCGGCCATGATGGCCGCCCGCGACGAGGCGGAGCGCGCCCTGGCCGACCTGCGCGCCGCCCAGGAGAGCCTGATCCAGGCGGAGGCCATGGCCTCGCTGGGCCAGCTGGTGGCCGGGGTGGCGCACGAGATCAACACGCCCATCGGCATCGGCCTCACCGCCGCCAGCCACATCGCCGAACAGGCCCGCGACCTGCGCGTCCGGTTCGATTCGGGCCAGTTGAAGAAGACCAATCTGGCCGAGTATCTGGACACGGTGACGGAGGCCGCGCGCCTGCTGGTGTCGAACATGAACCGGGCGGCGGCGTTGGTGCAGAGCTTCAAGCGGGTGGCGGTGGACCAGACCTCCGGCGAGCGGCGCACCTTCGATCTGCGCATTTACGTCGACGAAGTGCTGTTCTCCCTGCGGCCCCGGCTGAAGCGCACGCTGGTGGCGGTGGAGGTGGATTGTCCGGAGGGGCTGGAGATGGACAGCTTTCCCGGTGCGTTGAGCCAGGTTCTGACCAACCTCGTGATCAACGCGCTGATCCACGCCTATGGCGAGGACCAGCGGGGAACGATCCGCATCGCGGCCCATGCGGATGGCGACGATCACGTCGTCATCGAATTTTCCGACGACGGGTTCGGCATTCCCGACGATCATCTGCCGAGGGTCTTCGAACCCTTTTTTACGACCAAGCGGGGCGAGGGCGGTTCGGGTCTCGGGCTGCACATCGTTCACAGCACGGTGACCGGCGTGCTGGGCGGCACGGTGGCGGTCCGGTCGGCGGCCGGGCAGGGGACGGGCTTCACCCTGCGTTTGCCGCGCCGCGTCGCCCGGGAGACGGTTCCGGCGGCCGTTCAGCCGCCCGAACCGGGGCCGGCGGTGCCCGTCTGACGGCGGCCCGGCCGCCGAAGGCGTGCATCAGGCGTGAAGGTCCTGGAACTGCAGATGCTTGGGACGGCGGCCCCGCCGCTTGGGTGGAGTGAAGGCGGCGGTGGCGCCGCTTTCCCCCCGCACCTCGGCTTTCAGCTCCTGAACGCAGCGCAACAGCAGTTCCTTCTCGCGCAGATCCTCGCGGTCGGTGATCTCCAGGCAGCTCAGCTTGATCTCGACCAGATCGATCAGCGTTTCGGCGCAACGACGTGACAGGCTCATGGCGTCCCCCCGACCAAGGATTGCGATCGCGTTCTGGTGGTAAGCTACCTGTGATTTTCTAAAAAGTACATAAAATTTTATACAGATTTCGATCTTTCGTAGCGTGATCACATTTTTGGAGAGTAAGCGTTGACAGGCCCCATCCGGATCGTTAGAACGCACCCACGCCAGCGGCGCCACAGAGCGCCGCCTCGGCAGGAGGGGTGGCCGAGAGGCTGAAGGCGGCGGTTTGCTATACCGTTATAGGGGCTCAAACCCCTATCGTGGGTTCGAATCCCATCCCCTCCGCCACTTATTTTAAATCAAGCGATTAGCGTTGATTTTGCGGTTTCTCCTGGGGCTACAACCCGGGAGAAACCGCTATGTGTGTGCCGGGATTTGTGCCGACACGGTTCGGCACGTACCCAAGATAGATCTCCGTCGTCTTCACGCTGCTGTGCTCCAGATGCTTGGACAGGGCGTAGATGTCCCACTGTTCTGAAGCGCCCGAATCGCAAAACCGTGCCGCAGATCGTGGCAGCGAAAGGGGCGGAACGGTGTGCCGGCGACAAGCCGATGGTGGGTGGCAACGTTCGCTTGGACTTCTGCGCGCTCGGCGTTACGGGGGATGCTGACGTCACGCGAGAGGCGATCTACGCAGCGCTGAAGAGAACGCCCGGCTTAAAGCGGATTGTCGCTGAGTATAGACGGAATTTTGGCTGGCCTGAGCGGTTGGAGGAAGACACAGCTGAAGGACCGCGCGCCATGGGCCAGCCATATTCCTCCGATCTGCGCGAACGGGTTCTGCTGGCTTATGAGCGCCACGAGGGCGGCCCCGAGTTGCTGGCGCGGCGCTTCCAGATCAGCCGAGCCTGCGCGTACAACTGGGTGCGGGCCGCACGCCTTGAGGGGCGGCGGGTCGCCAAGCCGCATGCCGGCGGCGTACCAGCCAAACTGGACGCGGAGGGCGTGAGCGTGCTGCGGGCCTTGGTGCGGGAGGATAATGACGCGACACTGGCACAGTACCGCGACCGGTTGGCCGCACGCACCGGCATCGCGCTGAGCCCGGCGGTGGTGTGCCGCACCTTGAAGCGGCTGGGGTTGGCGCGCAAAAAAAGACGCTGAGGGCCAGCGAGCAAGAGCGCGCGGATATCGCCGCGGAACGCGCGGCCTACCGGGACGATGCGGTGGTCCATGAACCGGCGCGTTTGGTTTTCCTCGATGAAACCGGCATCAACACCCAGATGACGCCCACCCAGGCCCGGGCGCCGCGCGGCCAGCGGGCGCTCGGATCCGTGCCCTGTGGGTCGTGGCACCGCGTCACGGTGCTCGGGGCGTTGAGCGCCGAAGGCATGCTGGCCGCCATGAGCATCGAGGCGTCCACCTCCTCGGCCGTGTTTCTCGCCTTTGTCGAGCAGGTGCTCTTGCCCGTGCTTCGGCGCGACAAACCCGGCGCCGTGGTCGTGATGGACAACCTTTCCGCTCACAAGCGGGCCGATATCCTCGCCGCCTTTGAGACGGCGGGGATCCGTGTCCGCTTCCTCCCGCGCTACTCGCCCGACCTCTCGCCCATCGAGCCCGGCTGGGCCAAGCTCAAAGGAATCCTGCGCGCCAAGGAAGCCCGCACCGTCGAGGCCCTCAACGAGGAACTCGGCCCAGCCCTCAATGCGATCACCGCTACCGACGCCAAAGCGTGGTTTAAGCTATGCGGCTACCCGAATCTAAACTGAACCGAAATCCGCTTTAGCCGGCGCCACCGACGTCTGACCCTCGTCAGGCGTCAATCCAGAACTCGCGGATGAGCCGGTGGACAATCATCTCGTCCATCGGCGCATCGAAGCGCATTGCTCCCAACTCGCCCGTCGGCCTCATCCGCCACGCAACGGCGCTGCAACCGACGGAATCCTGCAGCGACACCTGGGCGACCGGCAGCGAGGCATCGGGCGGCTCAACAACCACGAAAAGCAGGCCGGGGCGCGCGGTCGTCGCCTGAAGCGTCTCAAGCATCGGGCGGAAGCGCTGGAGGTTTTCAATCCCCGGCGTGACCACGACGAACAGCGTCGGGTCGCCCAGCCCCATCACCTTCCGCCACCGCTCCACTCGGTCCCGCAGCTTTGCGCGCACGGCCTCGTCAGCAAGGTCGTGGTGCGGGAACATGTCGCCCAGGCCATAGGCGGCCCGAAAGCCGGCGTGCTCGTGCCCGTCGTACATGGTGCCGTCCAGATAGAGGCGGAAGTCGTCCTCAAGGCAGAATCGCGCGACCGCCGGGGGGAAGCGCACCCAATCGAAGGGCGAGGCCCATCGCCGAAGCCCGGCACGCGCGAGATGGGCCGTGGTGAAGCAGTGCGACCCCAGCGCGACGACGTGACGAGCAGGCCGCCCGTCGATGCTCCGGACCGCCGGCATGGCCGCCTGGAAATGCGGGACCAGCAAAGACGCGCCCTCAGGGGACTGCCGGAAGGCTCGCATCATGTCGGCGAGGCTGTAGGCGTCGCCGATGTCCAGGTGGCCGAGATGGTGATCGACTTCCCACCGGTCCGGCTCCCGCCCCAGCAACCCCACATAGCACGCATGGACGAATGTCGGTCTTAAGTCGATTGCTTCCGGCATGTCTCGCCTCCCATTCGCGCACATTTTTGGTCCGCAACCTCCTCTCGTCCAGCACCAGGGCGCGGCTTCTCGTTTTCAGAAACGAAAGGATCATCGTGAACCCCACGCCCTCCGGCGCGACTCCGCTGCGCGAGATCCACCCCGACGCCCTGGCTCTCGTCCGCCAGTCGGAGGGGCTTTACCTCACCGCCTATCTGTGCCCCGCCGGCGTGCCGACCGTCAGTTGCGGCCACACAGCAGGCGTGCGGATGGGCCAGGCGATCACTTGGCTCAAGGCCGAGGTCTTCCTGCGCGCCGATATGACCGACGCTGCCCGTGACGTCGGCCGGTTGATCAAGGTGCCGATCACCGATCGGCAGCGCAGCGCCCTGGTCTCCTTCGTGTTTAACCTGGGGGCCGGCGCGCTGCAGTCCTCGACCCTGCTGCGCCTGCTGAGCGGGCACGATTATGCCGGGGCGGCGGCCGAGTTTCCGAAATGGATCACCGGACGTCCGGCAGCCGAGCGCCACCGCGGGCATAGATCTGCTGTGGCGCGCAAAGCGCGTCGAGCTGCACCACGACGGCCCCCGGCTGGCTGTTCAGCCCCATCCAAGCATCGTAACCGACAATCTCGCCCCGCCGGATGTCTCGATACAGACCGTAGGTGAGATAACGCACGTCGGACACCGGTATCCGCACCCCGGCGAGGGATGACGCAACGACGTGATTGCATGGATTTGAGCTTAGGCGATCCAGCGCGTTCACTGCGCCGGGTTCCGGGGCGGCCTGCGGTGGCGGGCTGAGATTGGCGCAGGCTGCCATGAGCAACGCCGACGCGACGGTCCCACACCGAACCGCCGCCGTGATGGATTTGGATCGTCCGGCCCTCTGCTGCCTCACAGCTCTGTCCTCCAGTCCTGCACTCTCACTCATCAAGGGCAACAGACGCGAGGTCGCCCTGTCCCAGGCGATGAGATGAACGCCTGCTGTATAAACAAAAAATATTTGTAAATTTCCTCTACACAAATCTACTTAGAAAGTAGATTTCAATTGACGAAGCGTCACAAGATTGGTGTGATCTGGGTGTCGATCAACCCTGGCGCGTATTCTTGGGAGGCTTCAATGACAGCGGAGGTGAAACGCATCGGTTCCACCATGGGACGGGCCCTTCTCGGCCTGACCCTGGCGGTGGGCGTGGCCCTTGTCCCAACTAGCGGCGCGCGGGCCGAAGCGACGGAGGTGACCATCGCCATCCAATACGGGCTGAGCTATCTGCCCCTGATGGTCGCCAAGAATCAGGGGCTGATCGAACAACACGCCGCGGCGGACGGAATCGGGCCGGTCAAGGTCAACTGGCTCGTCCTGAACGGCGGCGTGGCCGCCAACGACGCGCTGCTGAGCGGCAACGCGCAGATCGTCTCCGCAGGCATCTCTCCGCTTCTGGCGGCCTGGGACAGGACACGGGGCGGCATCGGCGTGAAAGCCATCTCGGGGCTGGACTCCTCCGCCTTCTGGATCAACAGCAACAACCCCGACGTCCGCAGCATCCGCGACCTGACCGGGAAGGATCGCATCGCGGTCCCGGCGGTGAAGGTGTCGATCAACTCGGTCATTCTCCAGATCGCCGCGGAGAAGGAGTTCGGGCCGGGGCATCATTACGATTTCGAAGCGTTGACGACGCCACTCAGCCCGCCGGACGCGACCGCGGCGCTGGTTTCCGGCAAGACGGAAATCACCGGCCACGTCACCACGCCGACCTACGGCACCCTTCAACTCGCCCACCCGAACGTCCATCGCATCTTCAATTCGCGCGACCTCATCGGCGAAGCGACTCTGGTGCTGAGCTACACCACGCAGAAGTTCCACGACGAGAACCCGAAACTCACCGCCGCCGTGGTGAAGGCGATGGGCGACGGCTTCGCGCTGATCAAGCGCGACAAGGCCGAAGCCGCCCGCATCTATCTGGCCGAGGAGCGCAGCAAGCTGACCCAGGACGAGGTTGTGGCGCTGCTGAACAACCCGGACATCAGCTATTCGCAGATCCCGCACAACACCGGCGTGATCGCCGATTACATGCACCGGGTCGGTTCGATCAAAACCAAGCCGGCCTCGTGGAAGGACTACACCCTCCCGATCCTGCACAGCGAAACGGGAAGCTGAGCCATGGCCAGCAACCGTGAACCGCCGGCGGCACCGGTCTGCCTGTCCCTTCCCGAGGCCATGGCGCTGTGGCTGCTGATGCCCGACCCCGGCGAAGCCGATCCGTCGCTCGATCCGCGCCGTCTCCACACCCTGTCGGTGGCCCTCGTGCTGCTGGCCTTTGGTGCCGTCGCGCTGCTCGCCTGGTTCCGAGCCGCCTGACACCACCGGCGCTTCCGCCTGTCCATTCCTTCCGTCTTCCCAAAGGAGCCCGTCCGATGAGCCTTCCCAGCGGTTTCGACATCAAGCCCATCAATGGCAACATCGGCGCCGAACTGCGCGGCGTCACCCTGTCCGGCGATCTGCACCCGGCGGTGCTGAAAGCGATCCAGGACGCCGTCTATGAGCACAAGGTGATCTTCGTTCGCGACCAGCACCATATCGACGACACCCGGCAGGAGGCGTTCGGGCGGTTGTGGGGCAAGCTGGTGGGCCATCCGACCGTCCCGTCGCTCGGCGGCACCGAAGGCATTCTGGACGTGGACGGCTCCCGCGGAGAGCGAGCCAGTTCCTGGCACGCCGACATCACCTTCCTCGACGCCTACCCCAGCATCACCATCCTGCGTCCCCACGAGTTGCCCGACCGGGGCGGGGACACGCTGTGGGGCAACACGGCGGCTGCCTACGCCGAACTGCCGGAGCCGCTGCGCGAACTGGCCGACAAGCTGCGGACGATCCACACCAACCAGTACGATTACGTGGGTGACCGTGGAAACGTCCGCGAGGATGGGCTGAAGCGTTTCAACGAGGTCTTCACCTCCACCGTCTACGAGACGGAGCACCCGCTGGTCTCCGTGCATCCGGTCACCGGCGAGCGCACGCTGCTGGTCGGGCATTTCCTGCAACGGCTGATCGGTTTCGGCACCTCCGACTCCAACCGGTTGATCGGCATTTTCACGGACCACGCCACCCGTCCGGAAAACACGGTGCGCTGGCACTGGTCGCCGGGCGACGTGGCGATCTGGGACAACCGGGCCACCATCCATCGCGCCGTCGACGACTATGGCAACCGTCCGCGTGTCGTGCGCCGGACGACGGTGGCGGGTGACGTGGTGGTCGGCGTGGATGGCCGTCCCAGCGTGACCCGGGTTCTTGGCCGCAAGCCGAGCATCGCCGCCTGATCGTCTCGCCGGCACCGGCATGGGGTCCCTCCACGCCGGTGCCGGCGTTTCCCGACTTAAAAACACTATAAAATACTGTTGTTTATGGCAATTTTCCTTGTTGAAACGTTCGTGGAATCATGATGTCATTTTCCTACTAGAGATTAGGTAAAATTTAGCGGAGGTTCGTATGGTCAACCCTGGACGTGTCATCCGCCGTGCGCTCTGCGCCTTGGCCGGGCTGGGGCTTGCCGCCACAGCGCTGGCCGGTCCGGCGGCGGCGGAAGGCCGGATACGGATCGCCGAACAGTACGGGCTGGGCTATCTGCCGCTGCACGTGCTGCGCCATCAGAACCTGATCGAGAAGCACGGCAAGGCGCTGGGCCTCGACATCACCGTGGAGTGGGTGCAGCTCTCCGGCGGCGCGGCGATGAACGACGCGCTGCTGTCGGACAGCATCGATCTCGGCTCGGCCGGCGTTGGTCCGCTGCTGACCATCTGGGACCGCACCAAGGGCAACGCCAACGTCAAGGCCATCGCCGCCTTGAACAGCATGCCGTTGTTCCTGACCACCACCAACCAGACCGTCAAGACGCTCAAGGACTTCACCGACAAGGACAAGATCGCCCTGCCGGCGGTGAAGGTCGGCGTCCAGGCGCGCGTGCTCCAGATGGCCGTGGAAAAGGAGTTCGGGGAAGGCAAGTTCGACGCGCTCGACAAGCTTACCGTCTCGCTGCCGCACCCCGACGCCACCGCCGCCCTGTTGTCGGGCTCGTCGGAAATCACCGGCCACATCTCCGGCCCGCCGTTCCAGTACCAGCAGCTGCGCGACCCGAAGATCCACAAGGTCTTCAGTTCCTACGACGTGCTGGGCGGGCCGCACACCTTCAACCTGATCTGGGCGAAGGAAGCCTTCCGGACCAAGAATCCCAAGACCTATCAGGCCTTCCTCGGCGCGCTGAAGGAGGCGATGGACGTCATCAACGCCGACCATTCGGCGGCGGCGGACATCTATCTGGCGCAGAACCGGGGCGACCTCGACAAGGCCTTCGTCGTCGGCATCCTCGACGACCCGGACAACCAGTTCACCGTCGCCCCCGCCCGCGTCGGGGCTTTCGCCGACTTCATGCACAAGGTCGGCGCCATGAAGAACAAGCCAGCCTCCTGGAAGGACCTGTTCTTCGAGGACCTGCACGCCGAAACCGGGAGCTGATCCGATGAACGCCTTCACCTATCCCGCTAGCGTGGACACCGACGGCGTGGGCAGCGCCGGCGTGTCCGAACGCCCGCTGCTGGACGTGTCCGGCGTGACGCTCCAGTACAAGACGCGCCGCCATCTGGTGACCGCGACCTACCGCGTCGATTTCCAAGTGTTCCAGGCGGAGCGCTACGTCCTGCTGGGGCCGTCCGGCTGCGGCAAGTCCTCGCTGCTGAAGGCGGTGGGCGGCTTCCTGGCGCCGGTTGAGGGCGCCATCCGCCTGAACGGTCGCACGGTGACCGGGCCGGGGCCGGACCGCATGATGGTGTTCCAGGAGTTCGACCAGCTGCCCCCCTGGAAGACGGTCAAGCAGAACGTCATGTTTCCGCTGCTCGCCAGCGGCAAGGCGTCGCGCTGGGAGGCCGAGGAGAAGGCGCTGGACTGCATCGCGCGGGTGAACCTGTCCAAGTTCGCCGACGTGCATCCGCACATGCTGTCGGGCGGGATGAAGCAGCGCGTCGCCATCGCCCGCGCCATGGCGATGGAGCCGGACATCCTGCTGATGGACGAGCCCTTCGCGGCGCTGGACGCGCTGACCCGCCGCAAGATGCAGGAGGAGCTGCTCCAGCTCTGGGATGATCTGCGCTTCACCGTGCTGTTCGTCACCCACTCCATCGAGGAGGCGCTGGTCGTCGGCTCGCGCATCCTGGTGCTGTCGCCGCACCCCGGGCAGGTGAAGGCGGAACTGAACTGCGACGGCTACGACCATGTCGCGGTGGGCAGCCCGGCCTTTCAGGACAGCGCCCGGCGCATCCACACCATGCTGTTCGCCGACGAGGTGGAAGCGGTGAAGGGAGCGCACATATGACCGGCCTGTCCCTGGCGCCCCAAGGCCGCCGCGTGCCGCCCGTCCGCCCGGAGTACGAGCGGGCGGTCGCCACCACCGGCCCGATCGGCGACGTGGCCCGCCCGCTGTCCCTCTGGGAGCGGATCGGCAACATTACCGCGCTCCGCCGCTTCGCCGTTCTGGCCGCGGTGGCGTTGCTCTGGCAGGTCGCCGCGGCGTGGCAGAACAACCCGCTGATGTTCCCGACCTTCACCGCCACCGTCACGGCGCTGTGGGAGGCAATCTGGCGGGAGAACCTGCTGTCGATGGCCTGGGTGTCGCTGTCGGTCCTGCTGAAGGGCTACGCCATCGCCGTGGTGCTGGCCGTGCTGCTGACCAGCTTCGCGGTGTCCACGCGCATCGGCAACGACGTGCTGTCCACCCTGACCTCGATGTTCAACCCGTTGCCGGCCATCGCGCTGCTGCCCATCGCCATGCTGTGGTTCGGGCTGGGCGCGGTCAGCCTGACCTTCGTGCTGGTCCACGCGGTGCTGTGGCCGCTGGCGCTGAACACCCACGCCGGCTTCACCTCGGTGTCGGAGACGCTGCGCATGGCGGGGCGGAATTACGGGCTGAGCGGCATCCGCTACGTCGTCACCCTGCTGATCCCGGCGGCTTTCCCGGCCATCCTGACCGGGCTGAAGGTCGGCTGGGCCTTCGCTTGGCGGACGCTGATCGCCGCGGAGCTGGTGTTCGGCGTGTCGTCGGGCAAGGGCGGGCTGGGCTGGTTCATCTTCCAGAACCGCAACGAGCTGTACATCGACAAGGTGTTCGCCGGTCTCGTCACCGTCATCCTGATCGGCCTCGTCGTCGAGAACGTCGTCTTCCGCTGGATCGAGACCCACACCGTCCGCAAGTGGGGCATGGTCCGCTGAGCCCTTTCCCCGGTGGGGAATGAAGTGAGCCTTGAGCAAGGAAACCCGTTTGTGCCTTTCGACAGCAATCTGACCACCGAGCGCCCGACCTTCGTCACGCATCTGGAATGCGCCTACACCGGCGAGCGGTACGAGGCCGACACCGTCCACAACCTGTCCAGGGCGGGCAAGCCGCTGCTGGTCCGCTACGACCTGGAGGGGGTGCGCGGCGCGCTGACCAAGGACGCGCTGGCCGAACGTCCGCAGGACCTGTGGCGCTACCGCGAACTGCTGCCGGTGCGCCGGGTGCGGGACATCGTCAGCCTGGGCGAGGCGGTGACCCCGCTGGTTGCGCTGCCCAGGCTCGCCGCGAAGCTGGGGGCGGCGGAACTTCTGGTGAAGGACGAGGGGCGTCTGCCCACCGGCTCCTTCAAGGCGCGCGGGCTGGTCATGGCGGTGTCCATGGCCAAGGCCTTCGGCATCACGCACATGGCCATGCCGACCAATGGCAACGCCGGCGCGGCGCTGGCCGCCTACGCGACGCGGGCGGGCATCAAGACGACGGTCTTCTGCCCGGAGGACACGCCGGAGGTCAACGTCTCCGAGATCGAACTCCAGGGCGCCACGGTCTACCGCGTCAACGGGTTGATCGACGACTGCGGCAAGATCGTCGGGGAGGGCAAGGCCAAGGCCGGCTGGTTCGACGTCTCCACCCTGAAGGAGCCCTACCGGATCGAGGGCAAGAAGACCATGGGCCTGGAACTGGCCGAGCAGCTCGGCTGGGAGGTGCCGGACGTCATCTTCTACCCGACCGGCGGCGGCACCGGGCTGATCGGCATGTGGAAGGCCTTCGCCGAGCTGGAGGCCATCGGCTTCATCGGCTCCAAGCGTCCACGCATGGTCGCCGTTCAGGCCGCCGGCTGCGCCCCGATGGTCCGCGCCTACGAAGCGGGGGAGGAGCACGCGCCGCGCTGGACGGACGCCCACACCATCGCGTCCGGCATCCGCGTGCCGCAGGCGGTGGGCGACTTCCTGATCCTGCGCGCGGTGCGGGAGAGCGGCGGCTTCGCCGTGGCCGTTCCGGACGAGGCCATCCAGGCCGCGCTGGACGAGGCGGCGCGGGAGGAGGGCTTCCTTCTCTGCCCGGAGGGCGCCGCCACCTACGCCGCCTACAAGCAGGCGCTGGCCGACGGGCGGGTGGGCCGCGACGAGCGCGCCGTGCTGTTCAACTGCGCGACCGGGCTGAAGTACCCGCTGCCGCCGGTCCGCCGGACGCTCGACCGTCACCAGCCCATCGACTATTCGGTGTTCTGAGGATGAGCGGTCCTTACGCGGCGGACCGTCTGGTGGCCCTTGTGGACGCCATCCTGCAACGATCCGGCAGCAGCCCGGAGGAGGCGGCCATCGTCGCCGCCAACCTCGTGGACTCCGACGCCACCGGCCACGCCAGCCACGGTGTGTGCCAGATCGCCGTCTACGCGAAGAGCCTGGAGCTGGGCCACCTGCAACCCAACCGGCACGCCCGCGTCGTCCGCGACGAGGCGCCGTTCCTGGTGGTCGAAGGCGATGTCGGTTACGGGCAGGTGATCGCGCGGGAGGCGACGGACCTCGCCATCGCGCGGGCCAGGGCCGGCGGGGCCTGCGTGCTCGCCCTGCGCAACGCCCATCACATCGGGCGGGTCGGCTCCTACGGCGAGCAGTGCATCGCGGCCGGACTGATCGGGGTCATCTTCGTCAACGTCGTCAGCCGCCCGCTGGCCGCGCCCCATGGCGGGGGGCGGCCGCGGCTGGGCACCAACCCGATCTGCATCGCCGTTCCCGCCACGCCGGGCCATCCGCCCTTCCTGCTGGACTTCGCGACCAGCGCGGTGGCGGCCAACAAGTGCCGCGTCGCCGCGGCCTCCGGGAAGGAGGTCGCCGACGGCTTGCTGATCGACGAGCGGGGCGCGCCGACGCGCGACCCCGGCGTGATGTTCCGCGACCCGACCGGCGCGATCCTGCCTTTTGGCGGTCATAAGGGCTACGGTCTGGCGCTGGCCTGCGAGATCCTCGCCGGGGCTCTGGCCGGCGGGCTGCCGGCACTGCCCGAGAATCTGCGTCCGGGCCGTGTGGTGAACAACGCGCTGGCCTTCCTGATCGACCCGGCGCGGGTGGCCGAGTCCGGGGGCGACGCGGGGAGCGGCAACTGGCAGGCGCTGACCGACGCGGTGCTGGACCACATCCAGGACACCCCGCCGGTCCCCGGCGGCGACGGCGTTCTGGTGCCCGGCGGGCCGGAGCGGCGGAGCCGGGCGCTGGCCGCGGAGCGCGGCATCACGCTCGACCCCGACACCGTGCGCGCCCTGCACGACATCGGGGGCGCGCTCGGCCTCGACGTTCCGGTCTTTCTACGGGGCTGACCGGGTGGGGTCAGGGCAGGATGCGGTTGCGCAGAACCCCGTCCTCTAGGAACAGGCGGGCGGTCTCGGCGGCGTTGCGGCGCATCTCGATCGCCGCCTCGTCGGAATGGAAGGCGTTGTGCGGCGTGACCACGAGACGCCCCTCCAGCCAGGACTCCCGCCGGCGCCACGCGTCGAGCAGCGGGTGCGGGGCGGGCGGTTCGGTCGGCAGCACGTCCGTCCCGACGGCGGCGACCTGTCCGCTGCGCAGCGCGGCCTCCAGCGGGTCAAGGCCGGCGAACATCTCGCCGCGCGCCGTGTTGACCAGCAGGGCGCCGGGCTTCAGCTTCGCCAGGAAGTCCGCGTCGATCAGGCCGCGGGTCTCCGGCGTCAGCGGGCAGTGGACCGTCACGATGTCGGATTCGGCCAGCAGCTCGTCCAGCCGGCGGACCCGACGGTAGCCGACCGCCTTCTCGTGCCCGGCGGGCTGCTGCGGATCGTAGCCGAGGATGCGATAACCGAAGGGCTTCAGCCGGTTCACCACCGCCGTGCCGATCCGCCCGACGCCGACGACGCCGACCGTCGCCGCGCTCGACCGCCGCAGCGGTGTCAGGGTGTTGGCCTGCCACGTCGTGCTGTAGCCGCGGGCGCGGGCGTCGTGTTCCCACAGGCGGCGCTGCAGCGAGAGCAGCAGGGAGACGGCGTGGTCGGCCACCTCCTCCGTACCATAGTCCGGGTTGTTGCAGAAGGGGATGCCGGCGGCCTCCAGCGCCGCCACGTCGACCTTGTCGTAGCCGACGCCGAACCGCACGACAACGCGGCAGCGCGGCAGCTTCGCCACCGTCGCCGGGCCGATGCGGGTGCTCCACACCAGCAGCGCGTCCAGCCGGGCCAGCCGCTCCGGGTCCAGATCCTCCTCGCGGCGGGTGTCGAGGAAATCCACCTCGGCGCAGCCGTCCAGCACCGCCGCCTCGAGGTCCGGCGGGGGGATCATGTGGTCGGTGATTCCGACGACGAAGGGTGCACGCTTGCCCATGGTCATTCTGCGGTCCGGCTCCGGCTGGTCAAGGAACATTGAACAGTTTCATCAGGTGCTTCTTGGCGTGATTGACATAAAAGCACATGGATCACGGCAAAAGCCAACTTGTTAAATAGGGATTGCTGGTGGTCTAATGATGTCAATTCGGGGGCGCCCCGCGGGGTGCTGAACACAGGGAGAGGAACGACGAGCATGCCGTCCCATGACACCGCGCACAGCATCGCCATCGTCGGCGCCGGCTTCACCGGCAGTATCCTGGCGGCCCACCTTCTGCGCAAGGCGGAGGAACCGACGCGCATCCATCTGATCGAGCGCGCCGGCACGGTGGGCGCCGGTCTGGCCTATTCCACCGACAGCGCGGCGCACCTTCTGAACGTGCGCGCCTACAACATGAGCGCCTATCCCGATGACCCGCGCCATTTTCTGCGCTGGCTGTGGGCGAAGGACCTCGGCGGCGACGTGCCGCCCAGCGGTCATGCCTTCGTGTCGCGCCGGCTCTACGGCGCGTACATCCAGGACGTGCTGCGCGAGGCCCAGGCGGAGGCCCCCGCCCATGTGACGCTCGACACGGTGCGGGCGGAGGTGGTCGACGCGGCGGTGGAGGACGCCGTCGGTCAGGGCGTCCGTCTGCGGCTGGCCGACGGGACCAGCCTCGCGGTGGACCGGGCGGTGCTCTGCGTCGGGCATTTTCCGCCCTCGCCGCCGCCCGTCGCGGCGCCGGATGTCTTCGCGTCGGAGCGCTTCATCGGCGATCCCTGGAACCGCGAGGCCGTCGCCGCCATCGATTCCGACGCGGCGGTGCTGATTCTCGGCACCGGTCTGACGATGGTCGACGTCGTGCTGTCGCTGGAGAACCAGGGACACCGCGGCCCGATCCTGGCGCTGTCGCGCCGCGGTCTGCTGCCCACCACCCATCTGGAGACGCGCCCCTTCAAGAGCTTCGTCCACCCCCAGACGATGCCGGGAACCGTGCTCGACGTGCTGATTGCCCTGAAGGCCGACGTCCGCCGTGCGCGCGAGGAGGGGCTGGATTGGCGCGCCGCCTTCGATTCCCTGCGGCCGTTCCACCCGCTGATCTGGAAGCATCTGCCGTTGGAGGAACGGCAGCGCTTCCTGCGCCACGCCCGGCCCTATTGGGAGGTGCACCGCCACCGCATGGCGCCGGAGGTGGCCGCGCGCATCGAGGCCCTGCGGGCGAGCGGACAACTGACCGTCCGCGCCGGCCGTCTCCAGTCGCTGGCCCCGACCGCAGATGGGGTGGAGGCGACGGTCCGCGCGCGGGGCGCCGAGGAGGCGCAATGGACGCGGACGGTCGGCGCCATCGTCAACGCGACCGGCACCGAATGCGATTTCGGGCGCATCCGTCACCCGCTGATGCGCGCCTTGCTCCAGCAGGGGCTGGCGCGCCCCGACCCGCTGCGCCTCGGCCTCGACGTCACCGAGGACGGGGCGCTGATCGGGGAGGGCGGGGTGGTGTCCGACCGTCTCTTCGCGCTCGGCCCGGTCAGCCGTGCCCCCTTCTGGGAGATGACCGCGGTTCCCGAACTGCGCAGCCAATGCGCGGACGCCGCGCGAACTTTCGCCCGCCGGAACCTCGCGAAAAGCTCCGCCGCATAAAACACATAAAAAATGTTATTTTAGGACGAAAAAACCTATTTCCATGATAGATTTATCGTCTATCATGTTGTCCAATGTTGATTTCAATCCGGCAACCGGGGGGCGCCTTTCGGTTGGCCGGCACCGCTCCCGGTCCGCGCGGCTGTGCGCCGTCGCTTCGGTTGAGAAGGAGGATGCCATGCCGGACACGATCTTGCGGCCCGTGGCGGACCGCCTGGACCCGCAGGTGATCGCCATGAACGAGGCGGCGGCCCGCCTCGGTGCCGCCCCCGCCGATCCCTTGAGCCTTCCGCTCGCCGAGGCCCGCGCGGCGGCGGAGCGCTACCACGGCTTTCTGAACGGACCCACGCCGCTTGCCGCGGATGTGACGGAGACGATGGTGGACGGTCCCGCCGGTCCCTTGCCCTTGCGGCTCTACCGCCCGGCGGGCCGCGGCGTGGAACGCCTGCCCGTGCTGCTCTATTTCCACGGCGGCGGCTTCGTCGTGAACAGCGTGGACACCCACGACCGGCTTCTGCGGCTGCTTGCCCGGCACAGCGGCGCCGTGGTCTGCGCGGTGCGCTACAGCTTGGCGCCGGAGCGCCGCTTCCCGCACCAGCACGGGGAGGCGCTGGCCGCCCTGCGCTGGGTCGGCGCAGCCGGGCGGGCCCATGGCATCGACCCGGAGCGGATCGCGGTGGGCGGCGATTCCGCCGGGGCCAACCTCGCGCTCGGCCTCGCCCTGGCCGCCCGCGCGCCGGGGGAGACGCCGGTGGCCTTCGGACTGCTGTTCTACGGCATGTTCGCCCACGACTTCGACACGCTGTCGCACCGCCGGTTCGGCGACGGGCGGTACGGGCTGACGACGGCGCGGATGCGCTGGTACTGGCGGCAGTATCTCGGCGCCGCCAGTCCCGATGATCCGCGCGCCGCGCCGCTGCTGGCCGACCTGCGCGGCCTGCCACCCCTGCTGCTGCTGGCCGCCGACCTTGACTGCTTGCGCGACGACACGCTCCGCTTGGCGGAGCGGCTGGCCGAGGTGGGGGTTGCGCACCGGCTCGCCGTCTATGACGGGCTGCCTCATTCCTTCGCCACCGCGACCCGTCTGGTCGACCGCGCGCACGGAGCCGTCCTGCAGGCCGCCCTGGCGGTGCGCCGCCACCTGGACGCCTGACCGGTCACCAGCGGTAGCGCAGGCCGGCGCTCAGCGTGTGGCCGGTGGCGTCGCGGCGCAGGTCGGCGTCGTAGCTGCCGTAGGCCTGGAACCGCTCGCCCAGTGCCGCCGTCAGGCCCGCCCCCAGCACCGCGGCGTCGCGTCCCGGCTGGCCCCCCGACACCGTGTAGGAAGCGCCCAGCAGGCGCGCCCCGCTGCGCGCGGCAACGTCGAGGACGTCGTGGTCCCAGCGAGCGCGCAGCTCGGGCTCCAACGCCGTCTCGCCGGCGGTCAGGCGCCAGCTCGTCCGCAGCCCCAGGCTGGTCCGCAGCGTGCTCAGGTCGGTGTCGTCCACCGACAGGCCCAGCGCGCCGGCGCCGGTCTCGCTGAAGCCGTCGCGGGTCACCCGGTCGAAGCGGAGCCCGGCGAAGGGCTCGATGCGGGCGCCGTTCCAGGTCACGGCGTAGCCGGTGCCGATGGCGGCCCCGAAGACGTGGCCGTTGCTGTCGCTATCGGCGCGGCGGTCCAGGCCGCCTGCCGAGCCCATCCGCAGGACGCGGCGGGCGTCGTACTGGCCGAAGCCGTACATGGCTTGGGCTTCGGCGAACCACGCGCCGACGCGGTAGGTGCCGTAGAGCGCCGCGCTGTAACTGTCGATGTCCGTCCGGTCGCCGCTGCCCCGCACCTCCACCGCCGTGCGCTGGTAGCCGAAGGCGGCACCGGCGGTCAGGTCGTCGGAGAGGGCGCGGTCGGCGCCCATCGCGAGGCCGCCGCTGCGCTGCCGGGTGCCGGCGGCGTTGCCGTCGCCATCGGAGTTGGCGAAGCGCCCCACCGCCCGCGCCCACAGGCCGAGCGCCGTTCCACGCTCCGCCTCCGGCGTGGCCAGCGGAGCGATGGCTGTGGCGAGGCCGTCGGCGCGCAGCGCGGCCATGCGGCCCTGCACCGCGTCGCCGAACAGGCGGGCGGTGTCGCGGGCGGCGGTCATGGCCTCCGCATGGACGGCGCCGCCCAGGCTGTCGAGCGCCGCCGGGATGGCTTGGCCGGACAGCGGGTAGAGGGCGTCGAACAGCGGCTTCGCCGCGTCCGACGGCCGGGCGCCGGCGGCTGGGCGGACGGCGTCCAGCGCGGCGCCGACGGCCGACTGGTTCGCCGTGGCCGGCACCCCCGCCGCCGCCAGCCGGGCGTAGCGGACCGGCGTGGCGATCAGGGTGATGGTGTCGGTCCCGTAGACGGTGTCGAACCGCGTGCCGGCGGGCAGGACGCCGGCGGGCTGGGCGATGCCGGCGAAGGCGCCGGTCACGCCGCCACTGGCGGTGACGATGGTGAAGCCCTGGCCGAGGCGCGGCGTGAAGCTGTTGGTGGCGTCGCCGCTGATCCCGCGGGTGACCGGGACCAGCGTGCCGCCGGCGGCGAAGGTGCCGGGCGTGCCGGTGACCGCCAGCTGGTCGTGGAAGCCGGCGCCCGTCCCGGCGGTGGGGCCGTCGATCTCGACGCGCAGGGTCGATCCGGCGGCGTTGGCGACGCTCCCCTCCACGGTCAGGATGCCCGGCGAGTTGCCGGGGCTGAGCGTGCCGGCGTTGGTCAGCGCGCCGGCGATCCGCCCGTCGCCCGACAGCAGGCCGCCGCGCTCCACGGTCACGGTCGGGCTGGTGAGGCGCGTGTTGACGGCGAGCTGGGCGTTCGTCTTCACCGTCGTGGCGGCGACCGACTGCGTGCCGGAGGCCAGCGTCACGCCCGTCGCCGTGCCGGTGCTCGTGCCGATCTGGAGCTGGGCGAGGTTCGACACGTCGGCGCGGACGGTCGAGCGGCCCTCCAGCGTCAGGCTGTCGGTGCCGCCGGCTCCGGCGATGGCGAAGCCGACGTCCATGTTGGCGATGTTGACGCTGTTGCGCTGCCCGTTGAACGGGTTTCCGGGATTCAACTGGAGCAGGACGGCGGTGCCGGTCCGGCTCAGCGCCAGGGTGCCGGCGCCGAGCGGCGCCGGGTTCAGCCGCTCGACGGCGCCGAACTGGCCGGTCACCCCGCCCGACGCGGTCAGGATCTCGTAGCTGCGCCCGGTCAGGTAGAGCCCGTCCGCCGCCGTCACCTGGACGGTGGCGCCGTTGGATACGGTGGCCGCCCCGCCGACCGCCAGCTTCGAGGCGTTGCCGGCGGGGTCGATGCCGACCTGGAGGCGGGAGCCGGCGGCGAAGGCGAGGTTGCCCGCCACCGCCAGCGTGCCGGACGCGCCGTCTCCCGGAGTCACGGTGCCGGCCACGGTGGCCGCCGGGACGGTGATGGTGCCGGTGCCGGACAACGTGGCGCCGCTGGCGACGGTCAGGGCGCTGCCGAGCGCCAGCGGGCCGTTCACCACCAGAGTGCCGCTGCCGACCGTCGCGGTGGCGAAGCCGCTGTAGACGTCACGCGCGCCGATGACGTAGCGCCCGCCGTTGCCGAGCCGGACCTCCAGCGCGTCGGTCCCGCCGCCGCCCAGCACCTTGCCGGTGATCGAGCCTCCCTGGATCACCAACCGGTCGTTTCCGGCACCGAAGGCGATGGCGATGGGATCGCTGCCGCCGCCGGTGATGGCGCCGGAATTGGTGATGGTGTTGGCGTGGGGGCCGAGCAGGGTAATTGCCGGACCGTCGCGGCTCTCGATGCGCCCGGCGTTGGTGATGGTGGTGGCGCCATAGGCCGCCCCCTCCGCCCCGTCGTCGACCAGGATGCCGTGGCCGGTGCCGGAGATGACTCCGCCGGAGGTGTTGGTGATGGTGCCGCCGCCCATGGCGATGCCGTCGGCACCGTTCGGGCGCCCGCCGGAATCGACGCCGCCGGCCCCGGTGCCGCGGATCGTCCCCTCATTGACGATGGTGCCGATGTGATCGATGTCGACGCCGTCGCCATCGCCGTTGGTCGAGGCGACGCCGCTGCTGTTGAAAATGTTGCCGGCCCCGGCATAGTCGCCGGAGATCACGCCGCGGTTGATGACCGTGCCGTTGCCGTCGGACCCGACGCCCGAGCCGTTGCGGCCGATGATGGTCCCGCCGGCCTCGTTGACGACGGTGATGTCGGTGTCGGCGGTGACGCCGTGCCGCGCGCCGGAGATCAGGCCGCCCGACCGGTTGGTCACGGCCACGCCGGTCCGCCCGCCCGCGTCGATGGCGTCGGCGGTGCCGTTGGCGCCGCCGCTGGTGTTGGCGCCCAAGCTGCGGATGATCCCGGAATTGTCGATGACGGCGTCCAGGCCGGGCCGCAGCGCGTCGTCGTTCAGCGCCTCGATAACGCCGGTGGCGCGGTTTATGACGCTCAGCGTCACGCCCGCCGTGTTCATCGTGCGCAGGTCGAGCGCCTGGCCCTGCAGCGCGCTCGCCGGGTCGGTGGGGGCGGCGGCGCGGACGGTGCCGGCGTTGTCGATGGTGACTCCGCCGCTGGTGATGTTGGTGTTGATGCGCACCGCGTCGTTGGCGTCGGACTGGATCACCGCGCCGGCCCGGTTGGTCAGGGTCAGCGTCCGCACCGTGTTGCCGCCCGAGCTGTCGAAGCCGCGCCCGCCGGTCGAGCGGATGGTGCCGGCGTTGTCCAGCACCACGTTGCTCGCGGTGCCGCTCTGCGTGACCGCGGCGCCGGAGGTCTGCAGCGTGCCCCCGGCGGCGATGGTCCCGGTCTGGCTGCCCGACAGGGTTTGCGGGGAAGTGACCGTGCTTCCGCCCGTCACCGCGAACTGGGCCAGCGCCGGGCTGGACACGAACAGCAGAAGGCCCACGCAGCCGTGCAGCGCCGTGGTTGCCAAGAGCCCTTGGCGGGTCGGCATGGTCACACTCCCTGTGATGACGCGGTCGATGATGAGGATGTCCTGCGAAAGGCGGGCGCCCTGCGGACGGCGCGGCGCGGCGCGTGGCGGTGGAATCCAAGGCGAGCGCTCAGCCGGCGCGAGTGATAGCGGCCTTGCGTGACCGTTCGGTGACGGATCGGTGATGATTGGGTGTACGAACGGACCCGGGGAGCGGCCGGTTGGCGGCGGCTGTGTCACAGCCGGGGCTTTATTGCAGCCCTGGAGGTTGTCAGCGGCCGATCATCCACCAATGTGAACGGCAGCCGGGCGGTTCCATGGCCGCCCGGTTCCCACCCGGCATGCCCGCCATTCGACACTCCATCAAGGAGGCGGCCCAAGAGGCCGAAACTATATGCGTCGTCACCGCCGCGCGAAGATCGTTGCCACGGTCGGTCCCGCCAGCAACACCCCCGAGATGCTGAAGCGGCTGTTCCTGGCCGGCGTCGATACCTTCCGCCTGAATTTCAGCCATGGGACGCACGAGGATCACGCCAAGGTCCATGCCGCCATCCGCGCGCTGGAGGCCGAGATGGGCCGCCCCATCGGCATCCTTCAGGACCTGCAGGGTCCGAAGATCCGCGTCGGCACCATCCGCGACGGCAAGATCACCGTCGCCGCCGGCGAATCGATCCGCTTCGTCCTGTCCGGCGCCGACGGCGACAAGACCGCGATTCCGCTGCCCCATCCGGAAATCTTCGCCGCGGTGATGCCGGGCCACAATCTGCTGATCGACGACGGGCGCGTGCGCGTCGCCGTGACTGGGCTGGGCGACGACTACATCGACGCCAAGGTGGTGATCGGCGGGACCATCTCGAACCGCAAGGGCGTCAACCTGCCCGACACGGTGCTGGAGCTGTCGCCCCTGACCGCCAAGGACCGCGTCGACCTCGCCTTCGGGCTGGAGCTGGGCGTCGACTGGGTGGCGATGTCCTTCGTGCAGAAGCCCGCCGACCTGCTGGAGGCCCGCGGGTTGATCGGCGACCGCGCCGGGCTGATGTCGAAGATCGAGAAGCCGGCGGCTCTGGACCGCATCGACGACATCATCCGCCTGTCGGACTCGGTCATGGTCGCCCGCGGCGACCTGGGCGTCGAGATCCCGCACGAAGAGGTGCCCGGCCGCCAGAAGGAGCTGGTGCGTGCCTGCCGCCTTGCCGTGAAGCCGGTGATCGTGGCGACGCAGATGCTCGATTCCATGGTCAACGCCCCGACTCCGACGCGGGCCGAGGCGTCGGACGTGGCGACCGCCATCTATGACGGCGCCGACGCGGTGATGCTGTCGGCGGAATCGGCCAGCGGCGCCTTCCCGGTGGAGGCCGTGGAGATGATGGACCGCATCATCCGCAGCACGGAGCAGCACAAGCTCTACCGCTCGATCATCGACGCGTCGGACCCCGGCGAGGAGCAGACCGCGCCGCACGCGGTGGCCGCCGCCGCCGCTGATCTGGCGGAGGTGATCCACGCGTCGACCATCGTCGCCTACACCTCCAGCGGCACCACGGCGGCGCGCATCGCCCGCCGGCGCCCGGCGGTGCCGATCCTGGCGATTACGCCGCACGCCGCGGTGTCGCGCCGCCTGTCCCTGCTCTGGGGCGCGCACAGCGTCCTGTCCGCCGACATCCACACCTACGAGGAGATGGTCGAGCGGGCGCTGGGCTTCGCCAAGGAGGAGGGCTTCGCCAAGCCCAACGACCAGATGGTCGTGGTGGCCGGCATCCCGTTCGCCAAGGCAGGGACCACCAACAACCTGCGCGTGGTGCAGGTCGAGGGGTAAGGCGCGGGGGGCGGTTGCCCCCTCCCTAACCCTCCCCTGCGAAGCGGGGGAGGGCCGGGGTGGGGGCAAACCTCAGCGCCCCTTGTAGGTCTCGCTATCCATGTGGGCGAGCTGCGCCTCCGGGTAGCGCTCGCCCGCCGCGGCGCCGGGCGGCAGGGCCTCGGCCAGCTGCGCCAGATCCTCCGCCGACAGGGTGAGGTCGAGGGCGCCCAGCGCCTCGGCAAGACGGTCACGGCGACGGGCGCCGACCAGCGGGACGATGTCGCGGCCCTGCGCCGCCACCCAGGCGATGGCGACCTGGGCGACCGAACCGCCGATGCGCTGGGCGATGTCCCGCAGGCGCTCGACCAGGGCCAGGTTCCGATCGAGATTCTCGCCCTGGAAGCGCGGGCTGCGGCTGCGGAAATCCTGGCCCGCACGGTCCTTGCTCCAATGGCCGCTGATCAGGCCGCGCGACAGCACGCCATAGGCGGTGATGCCGATGCCAAGCTCCCGGCAGGTGGGCAGGATGGCCTCCTCGATCCCGCGCGAGATCAGGGAGTATTCGATCTGCAGGTCGCTGATCGGGTGGACCGCGGCGGCGCGGCGGATCGTCTCCGGACCGACCTCCGACAGGCCGATGTGGCGGATGTAGCCGGCCTTCACCATGTCGGCCATGGCGCCCACCGTGTCCTCGATGGGGACGCTCGGGTCGAGCCGGGCCGGGCGGTAGATGTCGATGTGGTCCACCCCCAGCCGGCGCAGCGAGTAGGTCAGGAAATTCTTCACCGCCGCCGGGCGGGAATCGTAGCCGTTCCAGCCCATCTGCGGGTCGCGCAGGGCGCCGAACTTCACGCTGATCAGCAGCCCGTCGCGGTCGCGCCCGCGCAGGGCGTCGCGGATGAGCAGCTCGTTGTGCCCCATGCCGTAGAAGTCACCGGTGTCGAGCAGGGTGATCCCGGCGTCGAGCGCCGCGTGGATCGTGGCGATGCTCTCCTCCTGGTCGGCGGGACCGTAGAAGTCCGACATGCCCATGCAGCCGAGACCGATGACCGAGCTGGCGGGGCCGGCGGCCCCGAGCGTGCGCTGTTCCATGTTCCTGATCCTCTCCGTCCGTCGCGGCGCCGTTCCGGTGCCGTCTTGCTCTGAATAATGACCTGGGGATGATGACCCGGCCCCATTGATCCGATAAGCTGGACAATGCCGAACGGGCTGTTCGCCATATCGAACAATGGGAATCCGGGAATGGACGACACCGACCTGCGCGACCTGCAGGCCTTCGCCGCCGTGGCCCGCCACCGCAGCTTCCGCCGCGCGGCGCTGGAGCGGCGCGTGTCCGTGTCCAGCCTCAGCCAGCGGATGCGGGAGTTGGAGGAGCATCTCGGCGTGCGCCTGCTGAACCGCACGACGCGCAGCGTCGCCCCCACGGAGGCCGGGGAACAGCTTCTCCGCCGGTTGGAGCCGGCCCTGGGCGAAGTCGCCGGCGCCCTGTCCGACCTGCGGGAGCGCCAGGGGCGCCCGGCGGGGCGGCTGCGCATCAACGCCCCGGCCCCCGCGGCCGATCTGGTGCTGGCCCCGATGGTCACGCCCTTCCTGAGCCGCTTCCCCGAGGTGGAGTTGGAGATCACCGTGGACATGGCGCTGATCGACATCGTGGCGCGGGGCTATGACGCGGGCGTGCGCTACGAGGAACATCTGGCTCAGGACATGATCGCGGTGCCGCTCGGTCCGCCGCAACGCTTCGTGCTGTGCGCGGCGCCGTCGGTGCTGGAGCGGTTCGGCGTGCCGGAACAGCCGGAGGACCTGCTGGGCAAGCCGACCATTTCCGTCGTCTACGCCAGCGGCGCCCACCCGCCCTGGGAATTCGAGCGGGACGGGCGCGTCGTGCGCGTCCAGCCGGGCGGCCCCTTCCACGCCGGCCATGTCGGCGTCCAGGTCCGCGCGGCGCTGGACGGGCTGGGCTTCCTGATGACCTTCGACGGCTATGTGCGGGACCACCTCGCGTCCGGTCGTCTGGTCGCCGTTCTGGAGGACTGGAGCCAGAGCTTCCCCGGCCCCTTCCTCTATTACCCGTCGCGCCGCCAGCCCCCGGCGGCGCTGCGCGCCTTCCTCGACTTCCTCAAGGACTGGCGCCGGCAGGCCGCGCCATAGGCGTCACACGGTGCAGAGGAAGCGGCGCTCGCCGCCCTCCAGGACCAGCGCGGTCAGCCGGTTGGAGGCGTAGGCGCCGGTGTCGATGCCGATGCGGTTGGAGCGGACCTCCGGCTGCTCGACGATGGTGTGGCCATGCACGACGAGCTTGCCGTGGTCGAGGTGGGAAGTCAGGAACTCCCGCCGGATCCACAGCAGGTCCTCGTCGCGCTGGCGGTGCAGCGGCAGGCCGGGGCGGATGCCGGCATGGACGAACAGATAGTCGCCGATGGCGACGCTGGAGCGCAGGCCCGCCAGAAAGGCCCGGTGATGGGGCGGCAGGGCGGCGGCGAAGCGTTGGCGGGCTTCGTCGACATGCTCCGGCGGGGCGTCCTCGACGGGGGCCGGAACGCCGTAGCTGGCGAGCGTCGCCCGCCCGCCATACTCCAGCCAGTCCGGCCCGGCTTCCGGCTTTTCGATGAAGTCCATCATCGCGGCCTCGTGGTTGCCGCGCAGGTGGATGGCGCCGAAGCCGGGCAGGGGCTCTCGGCACAGCCGTTCGATGACCATCGCGGAATCCGGCCCGCGGTCCACATAGTCGCCGAGAAAGACCAGATACTTGACGAGGTCGGCGCCGCTCGCCGCGTCGCGGTCGATCTGCGCCAGCAGTTGGTCCAGCAGATCCAGCCGGCCGTGGATGTCGCCCACCGCGTAGACGCGCACGCCCCGCGGCACATGGCTCGCGACGGGTTCCGGGTCCGACCACAGTTTGCGCGCAAAGCCGAACACGCTCCGCTCTCCTCCGTCCTCGATGGGTGGGTCCTGCCTTGTCAGGATGGGGATGACGGCGCGCGCTCTCAAGTCGGACCGTCGCTTGCCCGGACCGCCTTCGCCGAATTCATCCACATGGGGCGAGTCGGACTGGAAAGAGCGGGTGACGTCAAGCGGCCGGAATGGTTACCCCGTAGGGTGAACTCAGGAGCCGGGCATGGCGCGGTCCAGCGCCTCCAGCAGGCCGCCGAGCCGGAACTCCACGGTCCGCCGGTCGAGCCGCGGCCAGTGATAGACCTGGGTCACGCCGCTGGCCTGCTTCTGGAACTCCAGCCGCAGCCGACGGTCGGCGCGGATCAGCGGCATCAGGCGCTCCATCGGGCCGCAGGTCAGGCCGATGCGCCGTGGTTCCTTGATCGCGGCGAAACGGCTCAGCATCTCCGTTCCGGCGTCCTCGTCGGCAATGGCGCCCTCGGCCACCTGGGCCAGGAAGCGGGTGAATTCGGGCGGAGCCGCCTCCGGCGCGGCACCGGCCTGCGGCCCCTCGTCGAGCGCGTCGGCGAGGTCGTCAAGCTGGCGCGGCGTGTAGAAGCGCTGCGGCGGGGCGCCGTCCACCGCCAGGGTGACGGGGTGGGCCAACGCGATGGGCTCGTCGAACACGATGTAGAGGGAGGTGCAGACCGCGTCGCGCACCGCGCTGATGCTCAGCTCGCCGAGGCCGCCGCGGTTGTCGGCGAAGGGCTGGACGGCGGACACGGTGCAGCGCTGCCCGCTGCCCTCACCGGCGCAGACGGGATCGGAGACAGGGGCTTCCACAGCCAGGGCGGGTGTGGCGGTTCCCAGCCCGGCCACCAGCAGGAACAGCCCGATCCGGCGCGTCATCGGCAACAAACCCTCCTCCGGCGCATGGTCTGAACGGGGGACGCTACCAGGGCCGTGCTTTCGTCCTGGTTAATGGTCCGGTGCGGTGGGGATGGCGCGGGCGCCCGGCCATTCCCAATGGGGCCTCAACCTTGGTGCCGCGTTCTCGCCGGTCCGAACTCTGTTAGGATGTGGGAAAAGAAGGACAAGGGGGAGGGGCGCCATGGACGAAAGCCCGATCCGCGTGCGCCGGTTTCGCGAGATCCTGCTGTGGCCGGTGCAGTTGATGCCGCTGAAGGCGGGCGCGCAGATCCAGAACCACTGGGAGTGGCTGGGCGGACCGGACTGCCCCTGGCAGGAGGTGGAGGACGAATTCACCCGGGACCCCGGGCAGTTCAGCGAGCGCCATTACAGCGAGTTCGTCTCCTTCCTGCCCTATGTGCAGCGTTTCCTCTATGGCGAGGGGGAATCGCGCGACCACCGGCCCGGCTATGGCGGCTCGCCGATCCGCGTCTTCCGGCGGCGCGACGTGGCGGCGCTGACGGTCACCCTGCGGCGTGGGCAGGCGCCGTTGCGCTTCGCCATCGCGCATGTCGATCTGCATTTCTTCCACGACGTCGACGTGGCGATCCTGGTCGTGGAGCTGTTCGGCGAAGACTTGCCGCTGGACCGCGTGCAGAACACGCTGTTCCGGCTGGGCCGCACCTACCCGCCCGCCTGGGAGGCCGACGGCGCCGCCGCGCAATGCCCGCACCGCGTCGAATGGATCGGGGCCGACGGCGCCGTGCTCGCCGTCTCCGACTATGAGCGGAAGGCGGACTATCTGTCCTTCGTGTGCCGTCACCGGGCGCCGCGCATCGCCGCCCATTGGCTGTTCCTTCTGCGCCCGCTGGTCCACCACCATTCGGAGGAGATCGGGCTGTTGCGCTACCGCCAGCTCGAATACCAGCGGATGCCGGCCATGGCCTATCTGTCGCTGGACGAGCCGGAACGGCTGGAGCGGGCGGACTGGGTGCGGCTGGGCTTCGCCACGTCACCCGGGCCGGGAGCGGGGCCGGGGCCTGGATCGGGGCCTGGAGCGGGGGAATCGATGCCCTTCGCCCCGGCCTTTCTGGAGGGATTCGAGCAACGCTATTGCTACGACCGTTATTGGGACCCGCGGGCGCCCGGCGCCTGGACGCGCAGCCGCATCCTGTGCTGCGGCCATTCGCTGGTCATCGTGGGGCCGGAGGGCGACGCCTTCTTCACCGACCCGGAAACCGGGCTGCTCGGCCAGTTCCGGCACCAGTACTTCCTGCTCGGGCTGGTCGTGCATTTCCACCGGGCGGCACTGGTGATGCTGTCCGACCGGCTGGTGCTGGCGGTCAGCCAGCTCGACATTGGGGCCGTGGAGTCGGTGAAGCGGTTCAAGCGCGACATCCGGCAGATGTTCGAGATCTTCCTGCGCTTCACGCACCGCTACTGGTTCCATGAGCTGTCGATCCAGGGACCGCTGCGCGACCTGTTCCGTCTGTGGGCCGGGCATCTCGGCACCGACCGCCTCTACGCCGAGGTGCGGGACGAGGTCCAGGACATGTCCGATTATCTCGACAGCGACGGGTTGCGGCGGCAGGCCAACACGGTGCTGCGGCTGACCGTGGTGACGGTGGTCAGCACCATCGGCACGCTGGTCACCAGCTTCCTCGGCATGAACCTGCTCGCCATGGCCGACGACCCGTTGCCGACGCGTATTTTGTTCTTCCTGCTCGTCCTGCTGGTGACGATCGGGCTGATCGCCTACAGCGTGATGCGGTCCAAGCGGCTGGCCGACTTCTTGGAGGCCCTGTCGGACGAGCGGCTGCCGGGGCGGAGCAAGCTGGCGCTGCTGGCGAAGGTCTGGGAGCGCCCGAGTCGCCGCGCCGAACCGCCCCCGTGAACCGATGAAAGCCGGACTTCGAGCAAGACCGGAAGGATAGGGCGCCATTGCCACGAATGGAGAGGGCCGGCGCCAAAGAACAGGCGTGAAGCCGGAACCTGACGGTCAAGCTCGCGTTCTTCTCAGCGAAAGCTCCACATTTGGGAGGACGCCATGAGCATCGGCACCATTCTGCTCATCATTTTGATTCTCGTTCTAATCGGTGCGGTTCCGGCTTGGCCGCACAGCCGCGGTTGGGGCTATGGCCCCAGCGGCATTCTCGGCGTGCTGCTGCTCGTTCTGATCGTGCTTCTTCTGATGGGCCGGATCTGACGGGCAAGCCCTGCCGGCTCACCGAGGCACGGGCGCCGTTCCCGTTCCGCCATCGGCCCTTGGGCATCACGCTCCGGGGCTGCGGCCGGGACGGGAACGGCGCCCGTTCCGCATCACGAACATCAGCCAGCCGATCGGCCCCAGGATCAGCACCATCACCACCCAGCCGGCCCGCGGGCCGAAGGGACAGCGCGTGCCGGGCGGCGGACGCCACGGGCCGCCGCGCCGCGACAGCATCACGTGGAGAAGAGGCGCGCCGTACAAGGCGAACAGGATCAGCCAGGGTGCAAGATTGTGTGCCATGGCGGCATGCTACCCCAGAACGGGTTGCCGCTCCCACCACGGAGCGGAGGGAGCCGCGTCGTCGGCGCTTGTTCGGTGATGTGTCCAAATGGTAATACCGCAACGCAGGAATGGACTTCAAGCGTATGAGGCATGGTTGCGCCGCGGCGTGGCGGACGATTATCCTCAGCGGCGTCCGATATGCCGAAAGGCCGGTATCATGGCGGTTGAGATCGAACGGCGCTTTCTGGTGCGGAGAGACGTCCGTCCCCTGTGCCGAAACGGCCTGTCCATCGTCCAGGGCTATCTGCCCTCCGACGACGGCCGGACGGTGCGGGTCCGGGTGGCGGGGCCGGACGCCACGCTGACCGTCAAAGGCCCCCGCCGCGGTCTGTGCCGCGAAGAGGTCGAGCGTCCGCTTCCCCTCGATCTCGCCCTGGGTCTGTTGCGCCACAGTTGCCGTGGCGGCCTGATCGAGAAGACCCGCTACCTCGTCCATCATCATGGTCTCTGCTGGGAAGTCGACGTCTTCGGCGGCGAGAACGCCGGTCTGGTCATTGCCGAGATCGAATTGTCCCATCCCGACCAGATCGTTCCGCTTCCCGTCTGGGTGGGGGCGGAGATCACGCACCGGGCGGCCTACAGCAACTCCGCCCTGTCGCGCAGCCCGATCCGTCACTGGGTCAGCGCGGCCTGACCCGTCTTTCGGAAAAAGAAGCCCCGGTCCGAAGGGAGGACCGGGGCCAAGGCTGCGTGGATGACTGTGTGCAGCGCAGCAATCCGCGTGCCAGATTGTGCGGAATCTCCGGCGATGCCCCGAAAGGGGAACGCAGCCCAGCGCCGTCCTGTTGAAAAAAGGCCGTCCGGACGGGCGGCGGGCAACGGCGAACGGGAGTCTGGCACGATGGCTCACTACGAGAACCGATGGAAGGACGAGGCCCGCAACGTGGACGAGGACGACCGCCGCGACGTCCGCGAGCGCAACGAATTTGGGCGTGGCGCCTACGGCGCAGGCGATTATCCCCGGAGTGACTACGAAAGCGGCGGTTCCGGCGGACGCGATCCCAGCCGCCGCTGGGGCAGCGACTGGGGCCACGCCGAACGCGGATGGCATCGCGACGACCGGGTGCGGGACGATCGGTTGCGGGAGGAGCGCTATCGCGACGAGCCCATCGGCATGGCGCGGGAACGCAACTTCTGGGAGCAGGCGGGTGACGAGGTGGCCTCCTGGTTCGGCAACGACGATGCCGAACGCCGCCGCCAGGAGGACGAGCGGCGCGCCCAGTTCCGGGGGCGCGGTCCACGGGGCTACACCCGCTCGGACGAGCGGATTCGCGATGATCTGAACGACCGGCTGACCGAGGACCCCTATCTCGACGCCACCGACATTTCGGTCTCCGTGTCGGGGGGCGAGGTCACGCTGGACGGCACGGTGGACGACCGCATGGCGAAGCGCCGCGCGGAGGATCTGGCCGACGCCATCTCGGGCGTCCGTCACGTCCAGAACAACCTGCGCCTTCGTGAACCGGGCGGCACCATGGCCTTCTGAGCGTGCCGCGTCCAAGGCGCCGGCGGAACGCCCCCGCACCGACCGGAGCGGGGGTGTTCGCGCGTGCGCTCAATGGGCGGTGGTGGCGCCGGCCTCGTCGGCCATGAAGGGGCTGTATTGTCTGTCCACCGATTGGATGTGTTCGATGAACCATTCCTTCAGGAGCAGGATCAGGTCGATGCGCAGCATCATCTCGTTGCTGTCGTCATCGTCCAGCGTCAGTTTGCGCACCTCGTCGATGAAGTAGCGGTGGGCGGCCCGGTGGGCGTCGAGGCCGGGATAGCCCTGCCGCTCCATCAGCGCCTCCTCCCGGGCGAAATGCACGGTCGTGTACTCCTGCAAGCCCCCCAGCAGCCCGGACAGGCTGGAGCGGTCCTTCTCCGCGATGCCGGCCTTGAGTAGATGGTTGAACATGTCGAGCAATTTTCTGTGGTCGTCGTCGAGAATTTCGACGCCGACGCTCATCGATTTATCCCAGGCAACATGTTGCATCGGATCAATCCTTCCAGAGGGCCGGGTCAGCCGAGTATAGGGGAGCGGAAATCTTGTGTTGCGATGTTAAAACCGGCAACCGCGGCGGCACAAGCGGCAAAAAACCGCAGGCCGGAGGTTGCGCCGCACCCTGTTGACCTTGTGGGCCGGCAAAGGATGTGCTTCCCCGCGCGCCGTCCAGGCATTATGAAAATGCCAGGGATCTGCGGAGTTCGGGACGATGGCGCTGCTGGACGATATTCTGGAAAAGAAGCGGGTTCTGGACGACGCCCGGCCGATGCCGCTGACGGTGGTCCGTGATCTGGCCGACCGCTTCGAGCGCGGCCTGACCACCGCCTGCCTCCTCGTCGAGGGGGTGGAGCTGTCCCCGGACGACATCCGCATGGTGCTGGACCGCGGCGCGGTGCTGCGCAGCCGCCCGGCCGACCCGCAGCGCCTCGTGCTCAACCACCGCGCCGCGCTGGAACTGATGGCCCGCCTGTCCTTCCAGGGCGGCGGGGTGGTGACGGAGCGCACCATCGCGGCCTTCCACGGCGTGCTGTACCAGGGGATCGACGCCAACGCCGGGCGCTACCGGGACGGCGCGCTCAAGGAGGACGCCGGCGCCTCCCCCGATCCGGCGAAGGTCCGGGTGTCGATGTCGGCGCTGTCCGGCTGGCTGCGCCGGACGGAACCGGGGCCGGAAGCCGCCTTCGAGGCGCATCACCGGCTGATGAGCGTCCGCCCCTTCTTCCAGGGCAACGCCGCGACCGCGCTCCTGCTGTGCAACCTGATCCTGAACCGCGCAGGCTTCCCGCCGGTGGTGGTCACGGACGAGGATCGGGAGATGTACGCCGCGATGGTCGAGCGCGCCTGGTCGCTGGGCGACAAGACGCCGTTCCGCGACCTGATGATGCGTCTTCTCGACCGCAGCCTGAACCTGTGCCTGCGCAGCGCCGCCCGCGCTCTCCGTGATTTCGAGCCGGCCGACGAGGATGAGCACGGCTTCGGCGGCGACCATGACGAGGGCTATGGCCGGCGCCCCTGACGGGATCTGACGGTCAGCCGCGGGCCGGCAGCAGCAGGCGCGACGGGCGCGCGCCGCCGCCGTGGATCAGCAGGGTGATCGGCTGCGCATCGACCAGCCGGGTTTCGCCCGGCTCCGCCCCGGTGCCCGGATTGATGGGATAGGCCGGGAAGCAGGACCCGGCGAGGCTGAGGCGCAGCACGGCGCCGGCCGGCAGCGTCGCGCAGAGGGCGCGCAGGGCCACCGGCATGGGGCGCTGCTCGCCGCCCGGCTCCACCCGCGCGTACCCCTGGCTGAGCGGCAGGACGCGCCCGTCGGGCAACGCGGCCGACAGGACGGCGCTGACGTCGAAGGACGGCGCGTCGGCCTCCACCCAGATTTCCAAGGCGGCGAGGCCGGACAGCGTCAGCGGCGCCGCGAGCGGGGCCGTGTCGTAGACCGCGACGTCGGGACGGGCGTCGATGGCGGCGCGGTCGCGCGGGCCGGCGTCGGGCACCGCGTGGCCGCCCACGGTGGGCACCGGGTCGCGCGGGTCGTGGACCAGCACGTCGAGGAACGCCTCGTCCGGCGCCCCCTCGCGCAGGGCGCCGCCGTGCCGCGTGGCGAGGCCGTCGCCGGCCAGATGCAGCGGCTGCGCGGCGGGCGGCAGGTCCGGCAGGTCGCGCCAGCGGCGTTCCAGAACGTCGAACAGGCGGATCGGGCCGCCGCGCTCCGCTCCGTTCATCTCTCCTTTCAGAAAGCGCTCGAACCAGCCGAGCTGGAGGGCGTCGAAGGTCGGCAGGTCGGTCGGCCTCACACCGTCAGGGCCGGGATGGGCGGCGACGCCGCGGCGGTCCCACGGGCCGACCAGCAGGCGGACGGTGCCGTCGCCGCCGGCGGACAGCGCCTCGTGCGCCGCCAGGGTGCCGGTCAGGCGCGGATCGTACCAGCCGCCGATCTGCAGCACGGAAACCTCGCCTCCGCCGGCGGACAGGGCGTGGCGTGGCGACAGCGCGTCCCAGCTTCCCCCCGGTCCCGGCGTGGTCAGCCAGTCGTCGTAATGGCAATGGCGCGCATAGTCCCGCAGCACCCGTGGGCGGGAGGGGATTTCGTCGTCCAGCGGCAGGCTGCGGATCGCCTCAAGGAGCGCGCGGTAGGCGGCGCCATCCTCCAGCCGGCGGGCGGATTCCGCCGCGCAGTGCAGCGCCCAGCCCATCGCGTCGGCCAGCCGGAAGGCGCCGCCCTCCGTCGCCCAATCGGTGAAGACGTCCCAACCGGCCAGTGCCGGAACCACGGCGCGCAGAGCGGGAGGCCGCTCGGCCAGGGCCAGGAGCTGCGCCATCCCGGCGTAGCCGCTGCCGTACATGCCGACCGTGCCGTTGGAACCGGGCAGGGTCGCCGCCCAGGCCACCGCGTCGGCGCCGTCCTCGCGCTCCGCCTCGAAGGGGCGGAAGCGGCCCTCCGACGTGCCGCGACCGCGCACGTCCTGCACGACGACGACATAGCCCCGCGCGGCGTACCACCGCGGGTGCGCATAATGGCTGGTCATCGCCGTCCGCCGCCCGCAGTCCACACGCAGCAGAAGGAGCGGCCAGGGACCGACACCGTCGGGCCGGTAGAGGTCGGCGTCCAGCCGCACACCGTCGCGCGTCCGCATGGAGACGGTTTCGGGTGGCCGGACGGCCAGGAGGGGCGGCTGTTCGAGAATCACCGGGGCCATATGGGTCATGGAGCGCCGTGCCGAGCAACAGTGACCGGCAACCATCGCAAGCGCTGTGCCATGACCGACGGATGGCCGTCGCGATGTTCCCTCTCCCGCCCCGGGAGAGGGAAGGGGCCCGCGCAACGCGCGGGAAGGGTGAGGGTACGGGCAACAGGTTGGTGTCTGATCCTCGGGCGACCCTCACCCGGCGCCTTCGGCGCCACCCTCTCCTGGGGCGGGAGAGGGTGCTTAAACGATGGGCAGACGCCTCTCCGTAAGGCGTTTTTACGAATCGTAGCTCATCAGCGAGACGCTGGGCACGTCCAGCTTGTCGCGGCCGTTGAGGAAGGTCAGCTCGACCAGGAAGGCGGCGGCGCGGACGTCGGCGCCGACGCGGCGCAGCAGGCTGATCGCCGCGGCCATGGTGCCGCCGGTCGCCAGCAGGTCGTCCAGGACGACCACGCGCTGGCCGGGCTTCACCGCGTCGGCCTGAACCTCGATGGTGTCCGTGCCGTATTCCAGGTCGTAGGAATGGGCGACCTTGTCGCCGGGCAGCTTGCCGTGCTTGCGCACCATGATGAAGCCGGTGCCGAGCGCCAGGGCCAGCGGGGCGGCGATCAGGAAGCCGCGGGATTCGATGCCCACCAGCAGTTCCGGCTTGTGCGGGCGCAGAGCCTCGGCCAGCTGGTCCACGGCCTCCTTCCACGCCTCGGCGTGAGCCAGCAGCGGGGAGATGTCGTAGAAGAGGATGCCGGGTTTGGGGAAGTCGGCGATGCCGCGGATGTGGTTCTTCAGATCGATGGGGTTCGGCATGGTGAAAAGGTTCCTGTGCAACGGCGGCGCCATACTATCGGGGCGGCGGTCCGCGTGCAAACCACCGCTGTGCGGCTGTTTTTCCCCGGCTTGAGGTTGACCATCGGGGGGGCTTGCGGCCAAGTTCCTCCCCATAAGCATGAGCATCGCCGCAGGACGGCACCGGAAGGGAAGGGCAGGACGGGGCATGGCGCGCGAAAGGGCGTGGTTGGAATCGTCGCGCGCCGGCGACGGTGAGTGGCGGCTGACGGCTCTCGGCCATTGGGACCTGAAGGCCGCGGGCGGGCTCTCGGGCACGCTCGACGGCTTCGCGCTGGACGGCGGCGGGGCGGTCAGCCTCGACCTGTCGCGGCTGGACGCCATGGACACGGTCGGCGCCTATCTGCTGTCCGCCCTGTCCGACCGGCTGAAGGCGGCGGGCCACGGCGTCGATCTGGCCGCCATCCGCCCGGAGCACGCCGCCCTGTTCGAGGCCGTGCGCGAGGTCGGCCCCCCGCCGGTCGAGCGGGCGGAGACGCACCACCCCATCCTCGACATGCTGGAGCGCACCGGTCGCACCGCCGTCGACGGGCTGCGCGAGGGGCGGGACCTGCTGTCCTTCCTCGGCCTCATCGCGATCACCTTCGGGCGGCTGATCGTCAACCCGCGCCGGCTGCGCTTCCGCTCGGTGATGTTCCACATCGAGCAGACCGGGCTGAACGCCCTGCCGATCCTCGGGCTGCTGTCCTTCCTGATCGGCGTGGTGCTGGCCTTCCAGGGGGCGGACCAGCTCCGCCGCTTCGGGGCGGAGCTGTTCGTGGTCAATCTGCTGGGCGTGTCGATCCTGCGCGAGATCGGCATCCTGATGACCGCGATCATCGTGGCCGGGCGCTCCGGCTCCGCCTTCACCGCGCAGATCGGCACCATGAAGGTGAACCAGGAGGTGGACGCCATCAGCACGCTGGGCCTGGACGTGGTGGAGCTTCTGGTGGTGCCGCGCGCGCTGGCCCTGATGATCACCCTGCCGCTGCTCGCCTTCTACGCCGACATCATGGGCCTGTTCGGCGGTGCCGTGATGAGCTACGCGACGCTGGACATCACCTTCGGGCAGTTCATCCGCCAGCTTCACGGCGCCGTCACGCTGCCGCATTTCCTGGTTGGACTGGTGAAGGCGCCGGTCTTCGCGCTGGTGATCGCCATGGTCGGCTGCTACGAGGGGCTGAAGGTTTCCGGCAGCGCCGAGAGCGTGGGCACGCTGACGACCAAGTCGGTGGTGGAGTCCATCTTCCTGGTGATCGTCCTGGACGCGGTGTTCTCCGTCCTGTTCTCCTTCCTCAGGCTGTGAGGGACCGTGGCGCCTTTCGACGATGACCAGCGGACCGGTGCCCAGGACGTGGTGATCCGCGTGCGCGGGCTGGTCACGCGCTTCGGCCCGCAGGTGGTCCATGACGGGCTCGACCTCGACGTGCGGCGGGGCGAGGTGCTGGGCGTGGTCGGCGGCTCCGGCACGGGCAAGTCGGTCCTGCTCAAGGAGATCCTCGGCCTGATCCGCCCGGCGGACGGCCGGATCGAGCTGCTGGGCCGCGACACCGCCGACCTGCCGGAGCGCGAGCGGGTGGCGCTCCAGGCGCGCACCGGCGTGCTGTTCCAGAACGGCGCGCTGTTCAGCTCGATGACCGTGGCGCAGAACGTCATGGTCCCGCTGCGCGAGCACACCGACCTCTCGGCGGCGTTGTCGGCGGAGATCGCGCGGGTGAAGATCGCCATGTCCGGCCTGCCGTCCAACGCCGGGGCGAAGTTCCCGTCGGAGCTGTCGGGCGGCATGATCAAGCGCGCCGGGCTGGCCCGCGCGCTGGCCCTCGACCCCGACATCCTGTTCCTGGACGAGCCGACCGCCGGGCTGGACCCGATCGGCGCCGCCGCCTTCGACCAGCTCATCCGCAACCTTCAGCGCAGCCTGGGGCTGACCGTCTTCATGGTCACCCACGATCTGGACAGCCTGACCTCCATCTGCGACCGCATCGCCGTCCTGGTGGACAAGAAGATTCGCGTGGGCACGCTGGAGGAGCATCTCCGCGACCCGCATCCCTGGATTCACGACTATTTCCACGGACCGCGCGGCCGCGCCGCGCGCCATGCAGAAAGCTGACCGGACGCCATGGAAACCCGCACCAGCTACATCCTCGTGGGCAGCTTCGTGTTGGCCTTGCTCGCCGGCCTCTTCGTCTTCACGGTCTGGGTCGCCAAGATCCAGCTCGAGGAGACGCGCCAGCCCTATTACATCTACTTCACCGGCTCGGTGACCGGCCTTCAGGAGGGCAGCCCGGTGCGCTACCGCGGCATTCCCGTGGGCACGGCGACCGACATCCGCCTGGACCCCAACGACGTCAGCCGCGTGCGCGTGCGGATCGAGGTGCAGGAAGGCACGCCGATCAAGACCGATTCCATCGCCTCGCTGGAGGTGCAGGGGATCACCGGCGGCGCCTATGTCCAGATTTCCGGCGGCACGGAGATGAGCGAGCTTCTGCGCACCGCCCATGACGGCGGCATCCCGGTGATCCCATCGCGTCCGTCCTCGCTGACGGTGTTCGTCGACGCCGCGCCGCAGCTTCTCAACCGCGCACTGGACCTGACCAACCGGGTGGCCGACCTGCTGACGCCGCAGAACCAGGCGGCCATCGCCGAGATCCTGGCCAACACGCGCACGCTGACCGGCGAACTGGCCCGCGCCAGCCAGGGGCTGGACGGCACGCTCGCCCAGGCCAACCGGACGCTCCAGGGCTTCGAGACGGTCGGGCCGCAGCTCGGCCAGACGATGGAGCAGGCGCAGCGCACGCTGGCCGCGGTGGAGAGCGGCACCAAGACGCTGACCGGCGACCTGCACACGCTGGCCGGATCGCTGAACAAGACCGCCAACCAGCTCAACGCGATGATCGGCGAGAACCGCGGGGCGATCCGCGACTTCACCGGCGGCGGGCTGTACGAGATGACCTTGCTGATCTCGCAGTTGCGCGACCTGTCGGGACAATTGTCCCGCGTCGTCACGCGGATCGAGAACGACCCGTCGAACTTCCTGTTCGGCGGAACCCGCCAGGGCGTGGAGGTGCGTGGACGATGATGAGCCGTTTGATGAAGGGGTTGGGGGCGGCGCTGCTGTCGGTCGGCCTGTTGACCGGCTGCGCGGCGCTGAACCCCACCGCGCCCAGCCTCTACACGCTGACGCCGGGAACCGTGGAGGAGTCCGGGTTGCCGCCGGTGCGCTGGCAATTGCTGGTGGAGCCGCCGGCGGCCAGCGCGGGAATCGACACGCCGCGCATCGCGGTCACCCGCTCCGCCACCGCCCTCGACTACTTCGCCGGGGTGTCCTGGGCCGACCGGGCGCCGAACATGGTGCAGGGTCTGATCGTCCAGTCCTTTGAGGACAGCCGGCGGATCGTCTCGGTCGGGCGGGATTCCGCGGGCTTGCGCTCCGACTTCCTGCTGAAGACCGAATTGCGCGACTTCCAGGCGGAATTCAGCGACGCCAGCGCCACGGCTCCGGACCGGGTGCGGGTGCGGCTGTCGGCCAAGCTGGTCGCCATGCCCCAGCGGACCATCGAGGCGGGCGAGACCTTCGACGCCGTGGTCCCGGTGCGCGGGTCGGACTTCAGCGACGTGATCGCCGCCTTCAACACGGCGCTCGGTCAGGTGGAGGGCGCGCTGGTGGACTGGACCCTGCGGCGGGGCGAGGCGGTGTTTCGCGCCGACGCCGGCCGTTCGGGTACGGCTGGCGTCCGTTGAGGAAAGCGCTTGCTATGCGTACAAAGCCTCATACGTAATAGGGATGTGGGATGGGCTGGGGCTGACGGGGCAGAGCATCCGATGATGGAGCTTTCGGAGCTTTCGCGCGACGAATTGCAGGCGATGTCGGAGGCCGCGCGGGAGGTCCGGCTGTGCCAGCGGGTGCTCGCCAAGACCGGCGACACGGTGGTGGGGGAACTGCTGCGCGGGCACGGCACGCTCTACGAATGGCGGCACTATCCGCCGGGCGACGTCTACGACGCCGAATACCACGCCCAGTATTATTACCACTGCCACCCCGAGGACGAGCGGCCCGACGGCGAGCACGGGCACTTCCACACCTTCCTGCGCCCGCTGGGCATGCCGCCGGGCATGGAGCCGGTGCGGCTGCGCGATTACGAGGAACCGGACAACCCGAACGACGCGCTGTCCCATCTGGTGGGGATCGCCATGGACGTGGCGGGCCAGCCGGTGCGCCTGTTCACGACGAACCGTTGGGTGACCGGGGAGACCTGGTACGCGGCCGACGACGTGATCCGCATGCTCGACAGCTTCACGGTGGACCACGCCCGGCCGTCCTGGCCGGCGAACCGCTGGATCACCGCCATGATGCGGCTGTTCCGGCCACAGATTCTCAGCCTGTTGCAGGAGCGCGACCGGACGGTCTCCGCCTGGAGCGACCGTCATCCGGACGGCTGGGTCTATGAGGACCGGTCGCTGGAGGTGACGTCGCAGATTTTGATCTCGGTGGAGGAGCAGATCGCCGCGGTGGATCACGCGTTGCGCGGCGTGCGGCGGCGGTCCTCCGTGCTGCCGGAACCGCCGCGCTTCGTCACGCCGTAACGCGCCGCGCGGAAGCCGCCGCCGGTCAAACCGGCAGCAGCGCCTTGCCCGTGCTTCCCGGAACCTGCCGGGCCTGGGCCATCACCGCCTTCTGGACCTTCTCGAAGGCGCGCACCTCGAGCTGGCGCACGCGCTCGCGCGAGACGTGGAAGTGCTGGCTCAGCTCCTCCAGGGTCAGCGGCTCGTCGCGCAGGCGGCGGGCCACCAAGATCTGACGCTCGCGGTCATCCAGGACGCCCAGCCCCAGCTTGAGGAAATGCTGGCGGCGCTTGCGCTCCTGCGCACCGGCCAGGATCGCCTCCTGATCGGGGCTCTCGTCGGCGAGCAGGTCCAGCCATTCGCTGTCGCCGTCCTCGGCGAGCGTGGCGTTCAGCGAGCGGTCGGTGCCCAAACGGCGGTTCATCTCGATCACGTCGGCCTGGGAGACGTCCAGCGTCGTCGCAATGCTCTCCACCGCCTCCGGCGACAGGTCGCCGCCGAAGGTGCCGTTCTCGGCGTCCTGAAGCTGCGCCTTCAGCCGGCGCAGGCTGAAGAACAGCTTCTTCTGGGCCGCCGTGGTGCCGATCTTCACCAGCGACCAGTTGTGCAGCACATACTCCTGGATCGCCGCCCGGATCCACCAGGACGCGTAGGTGGCGAAGCGGAAACCCTTGTCCGGGTCGAACTTCTGCGCCGCCTGCATGACGCCGACGTTGCCCTCGGCGATCAGGTCGGACAGCGGCAGACCGTAGCCCTGATAGCCGCGGGCCATTTTGAAAACGAGCCGGAGGTGGCTGCCGATCAGCTTGTCGAGGGCGCGGCGGTCCTGCCGCTCCCGCCAGCGGATGGCGAGGTCGCGTTCCTGCTCGGGGGTGAGGTAGTCGTACTTGCGGGTTTCTTTTAGAAAGAGGGTGAGGGGTTCGCCAGAAACTGCCAGTTCCGTCAAAGAGCTTCTCCTGATTCCGGCATCCTCGGGAAACACCCTGCAATGGACCGATGCCCCCCGGCCCGGCTGGCCGGCGGGGCCATCGGAGCGGGGTGTGATCGGCTGTGGCCCAGGGCCGGCCGTGACTGTGTGGATGTCGGCAAGAGCTTAGAAATAAGAGGTCGCCGCCGCGGTTCAAGGGGTCGGGGGAAAGAAAGTATCCGCAGCCGGAAAACGGGAACTCCCCGGGACAGGCCGCGTTGGGGGTCGGTTGGGCCGCCTGGAATCGGCCCTGTGACCGCCAACGGAGGACCGCGGCCATGGACCTCGATCCGCTGCTTCTGTCACGAATCCAGTTCGCTTTCGTGATTTCTTTTCACATTCTTTTCCCATCTTTTACGGTGGGGCTGGCCTGCTGGATCGCGGTTCTGGAGGCGCGTTGGCTGATCACCGGCAAGGCTCTGTATCGCAGCCTGTCGGAATTCTGGACGCGGATCTTCGCCATCTCCTTCGGCATGGGCGTGGTCTCGGGAATCGTGATGACCTACCAGTTCGGCACCAACTGGAGCCGCTGGTCCGACATCGTGGGCAACGTGCTGGGTCCGCTGATCCAGTACGAGGTGGTGACCGCCTTCTTCCTGGAAGCCGCTTTCCTCGGCATTTTGCTGTTCGGGCGGGACCGCGTGCCGCGGGGCATCCATTTCCTGGCGGCCGTGCTGGTGGCCACCGGCACGGTGCTGTCCTCCTTCTGGATTTTGTCGGCGAACAGCTGGATGCACACCCCGGCGGGGGCGGAACTGCGCGACGGGCGGTTCTTCGTCACCGATTGGTGGGCGGTGGTCTTCAACCCCTCCTTCCCCTACCGGCTGGCCCACATGCTGACCGCGATGTTCCTGACCACCGGATTCGTGGTGGCCGGCATCAGCGCCTTCTACCTGCTGCGCAACCGCTTCCTGGAACACGCGCGGGTCGGGCTCAGCATGTCGCTGGCCCTCATCACCATCCTGGCGCCGTTGCAGATCTTCCTCGGCGACCTGCACGGGCTGAACACGCTGGAGCACCAGCCGGCCAAGATCGCCGCGATGGAGGGCCATTGGGAGGGCGGGGCACGGGCGCCGCTGATCCTGTTCGCCATCCCCGACAACGAGGCCGAGACCAACCACGCGGAAATCGCCATCCCCGCGCTGTCGAGCCTTATCCTGACCCACGAGTGGGACGGGGTGGTCCCGGGCCTGAAGAACTTCCCGGTGGCGGACCGTCCCAACCCGGAAATCCTGTTCTGGACCTTCCGCATCATGGTGGCCATCGGCGTGGTCATGCTGACGGTGGCGCTGATCCATCTGGTGCAGCGGGTGCGGGGGAGGCTCTACAGCCCGAACTGGTTCCACAAGCTTCTGGTCGGCTGCATGCCGCTGGGCTTCATCGCCATCCTCGCCGGCTGGTTCACCACCGAGATCGGGCGCCAGCCCTGGGTGGTCTACGGGATGATCCGCACGGCGGACGCGGTGACCCCCGCCCTGACCGGCGGCGCGGTGCTGACCTCGCTGATCGTCTTCATGGTGGTCTACACGGTCATCTACGGGGCCGGGACCTACTACCTGTTCCGGCTGCTGACCATCGGGCCGGCGCGGCTGAACGACGAGGATCTGGAGATTCCGGCGGTGGCTCAGGGTCACCAGCCGAAGCGGCCCCTGTCGGTGCCCGGCGAATCCATCGAACCCGCGGAGTGACGTCCATGGAAGGCAGCCTGCTGACCCTCGCCTGGGTCGCCATCGTCGGTTTCGCCGTCTTCATGTATGTGCTGATGGACGGCTTCGACCTCGGCATCGGAATCCTCTACCCCTTCGCCCCCAGCGAGGAGGCGCGGGACGTCATGATGAACTCCGTGGCGCCGGTCTGGGACTTCAACGAGACGTGGCTGATCCTCGGCGGGGCGGGGCTGTTCGCGGCCTTTCCCATCGCCTACGCCGTTGTCCTGCCGGCCATGTATCTGCCGCTGCTGGTGATGCTGATCGCGCTGGTCTTCCGCGGAGTCGCCTTCGAGTTCCGCTTCAAGGCGCGGAGCAGCCGCCATCTGTGGAACAAGGCCTTCTTCCTGGGCTCGCTGCTCGCCACCTTCGCGCAGGGGGTGGTCCTCGGCTCCTTCATCCAGGGGATCGAGGTCGAGGGGCGCAACTTCGCCGGGACCATGCTGGACTGGCTGACTCCCTTCAGCCTGTTCTGCGGCGTGGCCCTGATCGCCGGCTACGCGCTGCTGGGAAGCACCTGGCTGATCTGGCGGACCATCGGCATCCTGCAGGACTGGTGCTTCCGCGTGGCGCGGCGGCTCCTCATCGTCGTGCTGGTTCTGGTCGCGGCGGTCAGCCTGTGGACGCCCTTTCTGGACGCCTCCATCGCCGCGCGCTGGTTCTCGGTTCCCAACATCCTGCTGCTGTCCCCGGTGCCGCTGATGGTCGGCTTCCTGGCCTTCGGCCTGTGGCGCGCGCTGGACGAGGGGCGGGAGGTGCTGCCCTTCGCCTTCGCCATGGGGCTGTTCGCCCTGTCCTATCTAGGTCTGGCGATCAGCCTGTGGCCGGTGCTGATCCCGCCGGGCATCACCATCTGGCAGGCGGCTGCCCCACCGGAGACCCAGGTCTTCCTGCTGATCGGCATGGCCTTCCTGATCCCGACGATCCTGATCTACACCGCCTACAGCTATTGGGTTTTCCGCGGCAAGGTGACGGGGGCCATCGGTTATCATTGATGGCGATTGTCATTGATGGCGGCGACCATTGAGAACCCGCGTGACGCTGGCGTACAACAGCCGACCCCTTTCGACGGAGACCGCGCCATGACCCCAGACACCGCCCCGGACATCAGCTTCGCCGAGGTGATGCTGCGCAAGGGCGCGGAGCTGCTGCAGGACACGATGCCGGAGGACTCGGCGGAGGAGGCGGTGAACATCATGGCGCGCCGTCTCGCCATCGCCGCGACGATGGACGCGCCGCTGGTTGTCCACGCCGAGGGCGGCGGGCGTCCGGAGATGTTCGAGGAGGCGATGCGGCTGGCCGGAGTCTCCGCGGGGGAGCGCGCCGCCGCCCTGGCCGAGGCCCGGCAGGCCGAGCGCGCCGTGGTGTTCGAGTTCGACGGCACCGGCCCGCTGACCGGCAACCGCGTGGTCGCCGCGGTGATCCGGCCCGAGGACCGGCCGGATCTTCTGGAGGCCTACATCGCCATCGGGCGTCTGCGCGACGGCGCCGCCCAGGTGACCGTCGCCCCGGCGACCCTGCGTCTCGACGCCCGCGCGCTGGGCGAGACGCTGGCGCTGATCGGTCCGGCGGCGCAGCACAGCGTCAACGCCGCCAACGCCGCCATGGCCCACGCGGCGGGGATCACCGCCCTGCCGGGGCACGAGCTGGACAGCCTGCCGGGCGCCCTGGTCGCGCTCTACTGGCACGCCTTCTGCCTGTCCTCGGCCCGCTCCCGGCTGCGCCCCACCGGACCGAACGCGCCGACCCTGCATTGAGCGCCGGAAGACTGCCCGTGCGGGTGCTGTTCCGCGCCGACGCCGGCTCGTCCATCGGGGCCGGACACGTCATGCGTTGCCTCGCGGTGGCGGAGGCCGTGCAGGAGCTGGGCGGCGACGCGCGGTTCGCCGCGGCAAGCCTGCCGTCGGCCTTGGAGGACCGCCTGCGCTCGTCCGGCATGGCGGTTCACCGGATCGACGCGGCGGTCGGCGGCGCCGCCGATCTCGCCGCGACCCGCGCCATCGCGGCGGAATCCGGCGCTTCCGCCATCGTGCTGGACGGCTACGGCTTTTCGGAAGGCTGGCGGGCCGGACTGGCCGAGACGGGGCTGTGCATCCTGGCCTTCGACGACGCAGGGACGGGGGAGCCGGTCCACGCCGGGCTGATCGTCAACGCCGCGCCGGACGCCGCGTCTCTGCCCTACCGCAAGGGCAACCCGGACGCCCGGCTGCTGCTTGGCCCGGAATACGCCCCGCTGCGGCGGGAGGTGCGGGAGGTCGCGGCGGCGGCCAAGCCGCCGCTGGAGGGGCGCCGCGGCCTGCTGGTGACCTTCGGCGGCTCCGACCCGCTGGGGCTGACGGCTCCGGTGATCGAACGCCTCGCCCCCCGCCTGCCGCCCGGCGTCCGGCTGGATGTGGCGGTCGGCGGGGCGGTCCGCGATGCGGCGGCGGTGGAGGCTGCGGCTGGGCGTTTCAAAGACAGCGTGCGGCTGCACCGCGACACGCCGCGCATGGGGCACCTGATGGCGCGGGCCGGGCTGGCCGTCTCGGCGGCGGGCACGACGACCGGCGAGTTGGCCGCCATCGGCACGCCCGCCGTCCTGGTCACCATCGCCGACAACCAGTTGGAGGCCGCCCGCCAGTCGGAGGCTCTGGGCTGGTGCGTCCTGGTGCCCGGACAGACCGACGGCGCTGCGGAGCGGATCGCCGACGTGGCGCTGGAGCTTTGGGCCGATCCGGCGCGGCGGCGGACCATGGCGGCCAAGCTGGTGGGGATCGTCGATGGCCAGGGCGCCCTGCGCATCGCGCGGGCGCTGGCGGAGGCCGTCATCCCGCGGTGAAGCCGCCGTCCACGGACAGCACGGTCCCGGTCACCCAGCGGCCGCTGTCGGCCAGCAGATAGGCCACGGCGTCGGCCACGTCCTGCGGCGCGCCGTAGCCCAGCGGATGGGCGGCGGCCAGAGCGGCGTTCTGCTCCGCCGGCAGCATGGCGAACTGCTTCTCCGCCTTGGCGCCCAGCACCACCGCCGGGGCGACCACGTTGACGCGGATGCGTTTGTCGGCCAGTTCCAGCGCCAGCGATTGCGCCACCGAGACCAGCGCCGCCTTGCTCGCGGCGTAGAGCGAGCGGCCCTTCTGGCCCTTCAGCCCGGCGACCGACCCGACATAGACGATCGACCCGCCGCCCGGCGCGACGACGCCCTTCTGGTGGAAGCCGCGCGCGAGCATCAGCGACGCCCCGACGTTCAGCGTGAAATAGCGGTCGAACTGCGTCCGGTTGATCTGCCGCAGCACGGAATAGCCCTGCTCCGACGCGGAATGGACCAGCCCGGAAAAGGGGCCGCCCGCCTCCGCCAGCCCCTTCATCCAGCCGGGAACGGCGTCGAGGTCGGTCAGGTCGAAGGGGGCGATGCCGTGCCGCTCCGGCGCGTCCAGCAGGGCGCGGGTGGCCTCCAGAGCCTCGGCGCGTCGGCCGACCAGCGTGAGGGCGGCGCCCAGCCCGGCCAGCGTCCGGCAGACCTCGCGCCCGATGTCGCTGTCGGACGAGGCTCCGGTCACCAGCAGGCGCCGTCCCGTGAGGTCGAGCGGGTTGCGCATGGTCCGGCGGCTCAGGGGGACAGCAGGGGGAAGTCGTCGGGGATCTCCTGCACCGCCGGGGCGGGGATCGGCCCGACGTCGGCGACCACGGCGCCCCAGGACCAGCCGACGCCGAAGCCGGCCAGCAGCATCTTGCGCGTGCCGGTGGACAGCGCCTCGCCCAGCCGGTGGCTGACCGCCAGCGGGATGGAGGCGGAGCTGGTGTTGCCGAAATCGTGCATGTCCACGAGGAATTTTTCCGGCGGGAACTTGGTCTTCTTGCGCAGATGCTCCAGCATGAAGGCGTTGGCCTGGTGCATCACGCAGAGGTCGATGTCCTCCACGCCCACGCCCGCGAACTCCAGCGTCTCGCGGACCAGCGGCGGAACGGCCCGCAGCGTGAAGGCGAAGACCTCCGCCCCGTTCAGCGCCAGGCGGGAGTCGGTGAACATGCGCTCCTGCTTCTCCGCCGGCCAGGGCTCGCGGCCCGGCACCAGCGAGTTGCGGCGCCCGCCGGCCTTGACCCAGATGTTCCGGGCGCCGCCGCCGTCGGTGCCGACGACGACGTGGATCGGCGTGGCCCCCTGGCTGACCTCCAGCGCCACGGCCCCGCCCGCGTCGCCGAACAGCGGCAGGGTGGAGCGGTCGCCCGGCACGAGGTGGCGCGAGCTGGTGTCGCCGCACAGCACGATGGCCCGCCGGCCCGTCGATCCGCCGAGCAGCCGCCCGGCCATCCACAACCCGTAGACGAAGCCGGAGCAGCCGAGGTTGACGTCGAAGCAGGCCGCCCCCGTCGCCAGCCCGAGCCGCTTCTGCATGATGCAGGAGGTCGCCGGGACGTTGTAGTCGGGGTCCTGCGACACGAAGACCAGCACGTCGACGCTGGCCGGGTCCCAGCCGAGCTGGGCAAGCAGCCCTTCGGCCGCCGCTACGCACATGTCCGACGCGCAGATGTGCGGCGGGGCGATGCGCCGCTCGTACACGCCGGTGGTGGCGAACAGCTTTTCCGCCTCCTCCGCCGTGAAGAGGGAATGGTCCTCCAGGAAGGAATGGCGGTGCGGCGGCACGGCGGCCCGGAATCCCGCGATGCGCACGCCCTCGATGATGGCCTTCACCGGATGCTCCCTCCCTCCGCCGCCCTTCCGTCCGTCCTGGACTTGGGCGAATTCGGAGACTATTAACCGAAAGAACGCTAGGGTCGAATGATTAACGAACCGATAAATGGGATCAGCCATGGATGACCGGGTTCAGCAAAGCCGGCTTTCGCCCCCGCCCGACATGGTGATCCCGCCGCAACGTTACTCCGGCGAGGCCAATCACGCCGAAGAGGCGGCGCGAATCTTCCGCCGTTGCTGGATGTTCGTTGGATTTACGGACGACCTGCGCAACGACAACGACTTCATCACCGCCGACATCGCCGGCACCTCGGTGCTGGTCCAGAACTTCGACGGCGAGCTGCGGGCCTTTCACAACGTCTGCACCCACCGCTATTCGCTGATCCACCTGCGGCCCTGCGGCAACGGCAAGCCGGTCTGCCCCTATCACGGCTGGGTCTTCAACCGCGACGGCGTTCCGGTCGGCATCCCCGGCAACCGCGAGCATTTCGGCCTGGACGACGCGGCGAAGAAGCGCCTCGCCCTGCGGCGCTTCGAGGTGGCGGCGCGGGGCCGCTTCGTCTTCGTCCGGCTGGAGCCGGCCGGAGCGGGGCTGGACGAGCAGCTGGGCGCTTATGGTCCCGTCCTCGACCATCTGTCGGACCTGTTCACCGACCGCGTCGACGAGGGCGTGCTGCCCTGGAACGCCAATTGGAAGGCGGCGCTGGAAAGCGCGCTGGAGGTCTACCACGTCGACGCCACCCACCCGGAGACCTTCAAGGGCTACGTGAAGAAGGTGTGGATCTGCTCCTACGAGGGCGAGCACTCGCGGGGAGTCAGCCAGCTGTCCGACGGCTCGGCGCGCTGGTGGGAAGGGGTGGCCCAGAAAATGGGGCTGCCGCGCAGCGACCGGCTGGAAAGCTACGACCACTATCTGATCTTCCCGAACCTGGCCATCGGCGTCTCGCACGGCGCGCTGATGAGTGTCCAGACCTACGACCCCGTCGGGCCGGACCGCTGCGACCTGCATTTCCGCCTGTTCCTCGGCGAGACGTCCAAGCCGCAGACCAAGGGCGGGGCCGCCCGCAAGGCGGTGGAGGCCAACGTCTCCAGCTTCAACCGCACCATCCTGGGCGAGGACCAGCGCGTGGCCGAATCAACCCACAAGGGTCTGAAGCAGGCCCGGACGCCGGCCCTTCTCGGCTCCTGCGAGGAGCGCATCGCGGCCTTCCACCGGGCGTGGCTCGCCCGCATGGACGTCGTATGAGCCCGCTCGTCGATCTCACCGGACGGCACATCCTGGTCACCGGCGCGTCGGCCGGGATCGGGCGGGCGACGGCGCTGCTGGCCGCGGCGCTGGGAGCGCGCGTCACCCTGAACGGGCGCGACGGCGGGCGGCTGGACGAGACGCTGGCGCTGTTGCCGGGGGAGGGGCACCGGACGGCCGCCTTCGACCTGTCGGACAGCGACGCCATCCCCGGCTGGGTCAAGGCGCAGGCGGAGGCCGGCGGCCCCATCGCCGGTCTGGCCCATTGCGCCGGGGTGCAGATCGGCAAGCCGGTGCGCGGCGTCGACCGCGCCTTCTTCGACGGCATCCTGCACGCCAACCTGCTGAGCGCGCTGGCGCTGGCCCGCGGGCTGCGGCAGAAGGGCTGCCACGCCGAGCCGGCGGCGCTGGTGCTGGTGTCCTCCGTCGCGGCGGAGATCGGGCAGCCGGGCAACGTGGTCTATTCGGCGGCCAAGGGCGGGCTGGTCTCGGCCACCCGCGGGCTCGCCATGGAGTTCCTGCGCGACGGCATCCGCGTCAACTGCGTCGCCCCGGCGATGGTCGAGACGGAGATGATGGAGCGCTTCCGCCGCACCACCACGGCGGAGCAGTTCGAGGCGATCCGCGCTGCCCATCCCATGGGCTTCGGCAAGCCGGAGGACGTGGCCTCGGCCATCGCCTTCCTGCTGTCGCCGGCGAGCGGCTGGATCAACGGGGTGATGCTGCCGGTGGACGGCGGTTATCTGGCGACATGACGCCGCACGCGTTCGAAGGGTAGGGGTCCATGTTCCGCTTCCGCCGACCGACGGCCGACGATGCCGCGATGCTGCTGCGCTGGCGCACCGAGCCGTCGATCACCCGCTTCATGTTCACCGACCTGGAGAACCCGGACGTCGGGCGGCAGCGCGCGTGGCTGGCCGCGATGGACGCCCGCGCGGACTTCCGCCATTTCATCATCGAGCATGAGGGCCGCCCGGTCGGCTATCTTTCCTACTATGACATCGACCGGGTGCATCTGCGCTGCTCCTCCGGCTCGTACATCGTGGAGGAGAAGGACCGGCGGCGGCTTGCCGGCTTCCTGCACTGCTTCATCATGGACTTTTGCTTCTACGGACTGGGGATGAACAAGCTCTTCAACTATTTCATGGAGGGCAACGACACGGTCATCCGCATCCAGAGGGTTGTGAAGGCACGCGAGGTCGGGGTGCTGCGTCAGCATGTCCACAAATATGGCCGTTTCCACGACGTCCATGTGTTCGAGACTCTGCGGAGCGATTGGGAGGGGCACCCCCATATCTTTCCGCGCGAAACCACGCTGGCGGCCTTCGCGGAATAGGCCATGCGGCGGGGGGCTTACGTTGGGCGGTCGGCCGGGAAAGTTCGCCGTCACCCCCACCGAATGTTTGACCAATCCACCGCCGACGCGGTATGCGGCGGGGGTGGGGGCGGCGCTGCGGCGCCGGGAGCATGAGGGGAAGCACGGTGCGGCCTGAGGAAGCCTTGACGGACATCGACGTCACGCTGCTCGCCGGCGGTCTCGGCTCGCGCATGCGGGGCGTCGCGGGCGACACGCCCAAGGTGCTGGCGCCCATCGCGGGCCGCGCCTTTCTGGGACATCTGCTGGACCATCTGGCCGCCTACGGCGCGCGCCGGGTGGTGCTGTGCCTGGGCCATCTGGCCGACCGGGTCACGGCGTGGCTGGCGCAGGGCGACACCAACCGGTCGCTGGACGTCGTCTGCCAGATCGAGCCGAGCCAGATGGGCTCCGCCGCGGCGCTCGCCTACATCCGCAAGGACCTGAAGGCCGGCACCGTCCTGGTGATGAGCGGCGACACCTTCCTCGACGCCGACCTGCGCGCCTTCGTCGCCTCGCACCGCCTGTCGGGAGCGGAGGCGTCGGTGCTGTGCGTCGAGGTCGAGGACGCCGCCCGATTCGGCCGGGTCGAGGTCGGGCCGGACAGCCGGGTCCGCCGGTTCCTCGACAAGGCGCCGGGGCGCGGCGTCATCAACGCCGGGGTCTATCTCTTCTCCGCGGCCTTTCTCGACCGCATCGCGGCCTCCGGGGCCAGTTCGCTGACCCGCGACGTGCTGCACACGATGCCGCCGGGCACCCTGCACGGCCACATCGCCAAGGCCCGCTTCATCGACATGGGCACGCCGGAGAGTCTGGCGGTCGCCGCCAGCGTGATCGGCGGCCGCGAGACCTGAGCGGAGCGAGCGCCGTGGCGACGCTGGACGAGGCGCTGGCCATCGCGCTCGACCTTCACACCGCCGGGCGGACGGACGAGGCTGAAACCCTCTACGGGCGGATCCTCGACGCCGTTCCGGACGAGCCGAACGCCCTTCACCTCTACGGACTTCTCTGCGCCCAGGGCGGGCGGCTGGACCAAGCCGCCGACCTGCTGGGCCGGGCGGTGGCGCTGCGCGCGGGCCAGCCCGAATACCGCGCCAACCTCGCGGCGCTGCATCAGGCCCGCGGCAATCCCGCCGCCGCCGCGCAGGAATACCGGGCCGCCCTGCGTCTTTGCCCCGATTCGGCGGCGCTCGCCTTCCCGCTGGCGGCAGCGGCGCGGCAGGCGGGGACGGCGGGCTCGCCCTGGCGGCCTACCGCCGCACCACCGTCATCCAGCCCGACCTCGCCGAGCCGATGGCCCAGGCCGGAATCCTGCTGCGCTACGCGGAACGGACAAGCGAGGCCGTGTCCGCCCTGCGCCGCGCCGTCCGGCTGCGTCCCGACCATGGAGAGGCGTGGCATCACCTCGGCGTGGCGCTCCAGCGGATCAGGGACCCTGAGACGGTGACGGCGCTGGCGCAGGCCGTGCTCCTGCTGCCGGAAGACGCGACGGCCCGGCTCAATCTCGGGCGCGCCCAGTACGACGCGGGGCGTTGGGCCGCCGTCGTCGCGGCCCTGCGCGGCGCGTTGGCGCTCGACCCGGCGAACGACGGCGCGCTGGAGCTTCTGGCCGCCGCCCAGCGTAGGATGTGCGGGGAGGAGGGGGCTGTGAGGACGCTGCGCCGTCTCCTGCGGCTGCGTCCGGATTCGGCGAACGGCTGGCACGCGCTCTCCCTGTCCGGGCCCGGCGCCCTGGAATCGCTTCGCCGCGCGCTGGTCCTCCGGCCCGATCACCGCAGCGCGCTGAGCGGGCTGGCGAACCGTCTGCGGGACCGGCGGGAGATCGCGGACTCGCTGCGTCTGCACGACCGCGCCGTGCGCCTCCAGCCGTCCAGCGCCGAGGCGCGCTGGAACCGCTCGCTGGCGCGGCTCCTCGCCGGGGACCTGCTTGGCGGTTGGGAGGATTACGAGGCGCGCTGGGGCGTGGCCGAATTCCCGACGAGACCGCGGGGCCTGCCGCAGCCGCTGTGGAGCGGCGAGGGCATCGCCGGGCAGACCATCCTGCTGCACGAGGAACAGGGCCGCGGCGACGCCATCCAGTTCGTCCGCTACGCCCCTCTGGTCGCCGCCCGCGGCGCCCGCGTGCTGCTGGAGGTCGGCGCCGATCTGGTGCCGCTGTTCCGCGGCCTGCCGGGGGTGGAGCGGGTCGTCGCGCGGGGCGATGCTTTGCCCGCCTTCGACTGGCAGTGCCCGCTGCTCAGCCTGCCGCGGGCCTTCGCCACCCGGCTGGAGACCATTCCCGCCGCCGTCCCCTATCTGACCGCCGATCCGGCGCGCGCCGCGGCGTGGCGGGAACGGCTGGCCGGGGACGGTCTCGCGGTCGGTCTGGTCTGGGCCGGCAACCCGCAGTTCGCCGGTGACCGCGAGCGGTCGCCGGGGCTGGCGGCGCTGGCCCCGTTGCTGGCGGTGCCGGGCTGCCGGTTCTTCGGCCTGCAACTCGGCCCCGGCCATGACGACGTGGCGCGGCGGCCGATGCCCCCGTCCTTCACCGATCTGGCGCCGGAGATCCGGGACTTCGCCGACACCGCGGCGATCATGGCGTCGCTCGATCTGGTGGTGTCCTCCTGCACCGCCCCCGCCCATCTGGCCGGGGCGCTGGGCGTGCCGCTGTGGGTCCTGCTGTCCCACGCGCCGGACTGGCGCTGGCTGCTCGACCGCGCCGACAGCCCCTGGTACCCGACCGCCCGCCTGTTCCGCCAGCCCCGCCCCGGCGACTGGAACGCGGTGGCGGAGGAGGCCGCGGCGGCGTTGGAGGAGCGGGCTGCCGCACATTCTTGAAACCTTAACCACGCCGGGGATATCAGGAGGCGGGGCGCACCACGGGCGCCGGTTGGGGGAACAGCATGTCCGACATCGCCGGGGACCAAGCCGCCACGCTGAAGGCCCTGCTGGCCGAACGCCAGTTCAACGCTGACCGCCTCAACGCCCTGACGGACCACTGCGAGCGCATGCGCCGCGAGTTGGACGCGGACGCCCGCCTGTCCATCGCCGAGGACCTGCGCCGCGATCCGCCGACCGGCGAGACGGTGCTGCTCCACTCCGTGCTGTTCCAGCTCACCGGCGACCTCTACCACTACGAGCGGATTCTCCATTACCTGCTGCTGGGCGGGGAGCGGGTCGGGCCGCAGATGATGCACTACACCTACTGGTGCATGGCGCGGCAGCTGTTCCTGGCGGCGTCGGCGCCGGAGAAGCTGGCCGCCTTCGGTCCCTGCGACCTGTTCCGCTTCCATGAGGAGCTGGTGCGGGCCGTGGAGCGGCGCTGGGGCATCGTTCCGCCGCGCCATGTGCCGCGCGACGGGCCGATCCGCCGGGTGGCCGTGCTGACCAACCAGTTCACCAACGACCAGCATCAGCCCTCGCGCGACTGCTTCGACTACGCCAGCCGGCTCCAGGACGCGTTCGGGCTCGACGTCGCCATCATCAATTGCAACACCATGCCGCTGCGGGCCGAGAGCCTGTTCGTTCCGCCGATGATCGCGGAGCTGGTCACCGATTACGAGGGCGTCTTCGCGCTGACGATGTTCGGCCGGCAGGTGAAGATGGCGTCCTTCACCGACCGGGCCTTTTCGAAGGAGAAGCTGTCCACCATCGTCGGCGCCATCGACGGCTACGACCCCGATCTGCTGGTCACCTTCGGCGGGGCCAACGTGGTGGGCGACCTGTTCGCGGTGACAGACGCCCGGCCGGTGGTCTGCCTGCCCACAACGTCGGGCATGACCATCTCGCTGGCCCATCTGGTGCTGGGTTACGAGGAGGGGAACCACACGGACGCCCTGCCGGCGCTCTACCGCCGCCCCTTCGCGCGGCGCTTCCGGCCCTTCACGCTGGGCTTCTCCCCGCCCCCCACGGCGGGAGTCGGGGGCACGCTCGAGCTGGGCGATGCGGCCTTCGTCTTCGCTGTGGTCGGCACCCGCCTCGATCTGGAGGTGACGGCTGAGTTCCTCGCGCTGGCCGATTCCATCCTCGACCGCTGCCCCGGTGCCGTGATCGTCTTCGCCGGGGAGGTCGAGCGGTTGCCGGCCCGGCTGAAGGCGGCGCGCAACGGCGCGCGGATGCGCAGCCTGGGCCATCTCAAGGACATCCGCGCCTTCTACCGGCGCTGCCACGCCTACCTCAACCCGTCGCGCCAGGGCGGCGGCGGCAGCGCCGCCTACGCCATCGCCGAGGGGCTGCCGGTGGTCACGCTGGCCTGGGGCGACGTGGCGAGCGTGGCGGGGGCGGGGATACCCGTGCCGGACGCCGCCGCCTATGTGGAGCGCGCCGCCGCCCTCGTCGCCGACCCCGCGCTGCGGGAGCGGCAGGCGGAGCTGTCGCGCATCCGCTTCCGGACCGTCGGCGACCGCCACCGCTGCGCCGAACGGTTGCTGGCCTATGGCGAGGAGGCGCGCGACCTCCTGCGGGCGGCGGCCAAGGCGGACGCACAAAAGCAATCCCCGCCGCCCGCTTCCGTGGCAGAGTGACACCCGACCACCACAGCGAGACGCCTTCCGTGCCGCGCGACGTCATCATCAACGGCCGCCCCATCGGCCCCGGCCATCCGCCTTATCTGATCGCCGAGATGTCGGGCAACCACAAGGGCGATCTGAACCGGGCGCTCGCCCTGGTCGACGCCGCCAAGGAGGCCGGCGCCGACGCGGTCAAGCTGCAGACCTACACCGCCGACACCCTGACCATCGACCATGACGGGCCGGGCTTTCTGCTGGAGGGCGGGCTGTGGAAGGGCCGCACCCTGCACGACCTCTACCGCGAGGCCCACACCCCCTGGGAATGGCACGGCCCGCTGTTCGAGCGCGCCCGCGCCGTCGGCCTGACCATTTTCAGCTCCCCCTTCGACGACACGGCGGTGGAGCTTCTGGAGCGGCTGGACGCCCCGGCCTTCAAGATCGCCTCCTTCGAGCTGAACGACCTGCCGCTGATCCGCCGGGCGGCCCGCTCCGGCAGGCCGCTGATCCTCTCCACCGGCCTCGCCACGCTGGGCGAGATCGGGGAGGCGGTGGAGGCCGCGGGCGACGCGCCGCTCGTCCTGCTCCATTGCGTCAGCGGCTACCCGACCCCGCCCGAGGACTGCAACCTGCGCACCATCCCGCATCTGGCGCAGGCCTTCGGCGTCGCCGCCGGCCTGTCAGACCACACCCACGGCGCGGCGGTGCCGGTCGCCGCGGCGGCGCTGGGCGCGGTGGTGATCGAGAAGCACTTCACCCTGTCGCGCGCCGATGGCGGGGTGGACAGCGCCTTCTCGCTGGAGCCGGCGGAGTTCAAGGCGATGGCCGAGTCCGTCCGCACCGCCTGGGCGGCGCTGGGCCGCGTCCATTACGGGGTGAAGCCGAGCGAGGCGGGCGGGCGCGACTACCGCCGCTCCCTCTACGTGACCGCCGACGTGGCGGCGGGCGAGGCGCTGAGCGCCGCCAACGTCCGCTCCATCCGTCCCGGCTTCGGACTGGAGCCGAAGCATCTCCCCGCCGTCCTCGGGCGCCGTGCCGCCCGCTCCTTGGGGCGCGGCGAGCCGCTGCGCTGGGACATGCTGGCCCCGGAGGAGACATGAGCGTCGCCACGGTCAGGCCGCGCGTCGTCTGCATCTCGCAGGCCCGCATGACCTCGACCCGCCTGCCCGGCAAGGTGCTCATGGACGCGGCGGGGCGACCCCTGCTGGCTCATCATCTGGAACGTCTGGCACGTTGCCGGGCGGTTGACGCGCTGGTGCTGGCGACCACGGTGAACGGCACCGACGACCCGGTGGCGGAACTGGCGGAATCGCTCGGCGTGCCGGTCTTCCGCGGCGACGAGCAGGACGTGCTCGGGCGCTTCGCCGGGGCCGCCGCCATGGCCGGGGCGGAGGTGGTGGTGCGGGTCACCGCCGACTGCCCGCTGATCGATCCGGCGCTGGTGGATCGTCTGGTGACCGCCTTTCTGGGATCGACGCCTCCGCTGGATTATCTCAGTCTGGACGTCTCCCGCTTCCCGCGCGGGCTGGACGCGGAGGTCTTCACGCGCGCCGCCCTCGACGAGGCCGCCGCCGGTGCCGCCGAGCCGGTGGAACGCGAACACGTCACCGCCCACCTCTACCGCCGCCCGGAGCGTTTCCGCATCGGTCCGCCCCTGGTGCCGGAGGACGGCAGCGTCCTCGCCCAGCGCTGGTGCGTGGACGAGGCCGCCGACCTGGAGCTGGTCCGCCGCCTGCTGGGGGCGTTGCTTCCCAAAAAACCCGACTTCGGCTGGCAGGATTGTTGCAAAGTCCTGCGCGAGCACCCTGAATGGGCCGACCTGAACGGCAGCGTGCGTCAGAACACGCTCCACTGAAATGGAGACACCACCATGAACCGCAAGGATTTCCTGCTCGCGCTCGACGAGATGCTGGAGCTGGACGCCGGCACCCTGACCGGCGCGGAGGAACTCGACTCCATCGACTCCTGGGACTCGCTGGCCGTCATCAGCTTCATCGCGCTGGTTGACGAGAAGCTCGGCCACGTCGTCGAGGGCGAGAAGCTCGTCAAGGCGCAGACGGTGGACGACCTGCTCGCCCTGGCCGGCGTCGCCGTCGCGGCCTGACGCTCCAGTGACGCCAAAGGTTGACCGCTCCCCACGGCGCGGCCGCGCCGACATCGAGGGCGGTCCCGCCTCGTATCTGTCCATGGGGCGGGGCGGCGTTCCGGCCCTGCTGCTGCATGGCTTCGCCGGGGATTCGCTGACCTGGCAGTTCAACGCCGCGGCTCTGGCCGCCGGCCGCCGGGTTCTGGCGGTCGATCTGCCGGGGCACGGCGCCTCGACCCTGGAGGTCGGGGACGGCCGGGTCGGCGCCTTCGCTCCATGGCTGCTGCGCCTGCTGGACGCGCTGGAGATTTCGCGGGTCCACGCGGTCGGCCATTCGATGGGCGGCTATGTCGCGCTGGAACTGGCCCGTCTGGCCCCGGACCGGGTGGCGAGCCTGTCGCTGGTCGCCAGCGCCGGCCTCGGCCCCGACTTCGACCTGGAGTTCCTGCGGCGGGTCGCCGCTCTGGAGACGGTGGAGGAGGGGCGGGACTGCGCCGCGCGCCTGTTCGCGCGGCCCTGGCTGCTGGCGGGACGCGTCGGCGAGGTGATGCACGCCCAGGCCGCCGACCCCCGGCGCCGCGCCGCCCTGGAGCGGATCATCGCCGGCTCCTTCGCGGAGGCGCACCGGTCGTCCGACCCGGTGGACTGGGCGGCGTTTCCGATGCCGATCCAGCTTCTCTGGGGACGGGAGGACCGCATCATCCCGGTGCCGAGCGCCGAGCGCCTGCCCCCCGGTGCGCCGCTTCATCTCTTCGACAAGGCCGGGCACTTGCCGCATAGTGAGGCGGCAACCCCAGCAACGGCCACCCTCCACGACTTTCTTTCCGCATGCGACCCCCAATGACCGATTCCATGTTCGCGCTGATCGCCGAAGAGCTTGCCCGCATCGCCGCCGAGAAGGGGGAGACCCTGCCGGCGCTCGGCCCGGACACGCGCTTTCTGGGCGGGGATCTGCCGATCGATTCGCTCGACCTCGCCACCCTGCTGGTGGTGCTGGAGCAGCGCACCGGCCAGGACCCGTTCCGCGCCGGCTTCGTCCAGTTCAACACGGTCGGGGAGCTTGCGGCCCTTTACCGCCCGGCCCTCAGCCCTTCAGGCCTGCCCGCCGGGTCCGCATGAGCCTGCCGCCGCCCTCCTGGCTGCATCCCGGCGTTCGTCTGATCGAGGCGGAGCGCCGCGTCGGCTGGGCGGAGATCGCCGCGCAGGCCGACGCCTTCGAGGCGGCGTTCCGTGCCTCGGGGGGGAGGGTGGTCCTGCCGCCGCTGGGCGTGCCGGCCCTGGCCGCCGCCCTGGTCGCCGCCGAGCGGGCCGGCGTGGCGCTGCATCTGTCGCGCCGCGCCACGCCCGCGGAGGCGGTGGGCGAGCCCGGCGAGCCGGGCTTCGCCGTGCTGTTGGAGACCTCCGGCACCACCGGCGCGCCGAAGCTGATCCGGCACGACTTCCAGCGCCTGCGCGGACGCCTGCGCGGTGGCGTCGACCCGGACGCGCGCTGGCTGCTGGCCTATGAGCCGGCGTCCTTCGCCGGGCTGCAGGTGATCCTGACGGCGTTGGCGGCCGGGGCGACGCTGGTGTCGGCGCCCGGCGCCGGGGCGGCGGAACTGGCGCGCCTCGCCGTGGCGCACGCCGTCACCCACATCAGCGCGACGCCCAGCTTCTGGCGCGCCTTCCTGCTGGCGCTCGACGGCGAGGCCCCGCCGCTTGCGGCCGTCACGCTGGGCGGCGAGGTGGCCGACCAGCCGCTTCTCGACCGGCTGGCGGCGCGGTTCCCGACCGCCAAGCTGCGGCACATCTACGCTTCGACGGAGGCCGGGGCGCTCTTCGCGGTGGGAGACGGCATGGCCGGCTTTCCCGCCGCCTGGCTGGATGGCGGCATCGACGGGGTGGGGTTGCGTGTCCGCGATGGTGTGCTGGAGGTGAACAGCCCCCGCGCCATGCTCGGCCTGGAGGTCGGCCATGGGGTCGTCCATGGCGGCGGCTGGCTGTCCACCGGTGACATCGTGGAGCTGCGCGGCGACCGCGCGCTGTTCGCCGGGCGGCTCGACGGGCGGATCAATGTCGGTGGCGTCAAGGTCTCCCCGGAGGTGGTGGAGCAGATCCTGCTGGACGTTCCGGGCGTTCGGGACGCCCTGGTCGAGGCCGCGGCCAACCCGGTGACCGGCCACATCCTGACCGCCCGGGTGGTCCCCGCCCCGGGGACGGACGAGGCCGGTCTGCGCGCCGCGATCCGCAACGCCGTGGCCGACCTGCCGCCCGCGGCTCGTCCCCGGCTGGTGACCATGACCGGAAGCATCGCCCTGGGCGCGGCGGGCAAGAAGACGCGGAAGGGAACGGCATGAGCGGCAAACGGCACGTCATCGTTACCGGCGGCAGCCGCGGGCTGGGGCTGGGCATCGTCGAGGCGCTGCTGGCCGACGGCTACCGGGTCTCCACCTGCAGCCGCGCGCCGAGCGCCGCACTGGAACGGCTGGCCGGGCCGGACCTGTTCTGGCAGGCCTGCCGGATCGGCGACGGGGATCAGGTGCGCGCCTTCACGGAGGCCGCGCTGGACTGGGGCGGCGGGGCGCCGCTCTGGGGACTGGTCAACAACGCCGGGATCGCGCGCGAGGGCGTGCTGGCGACCTTCCCCGAGATCGACGTGGAGGAGGTCGTCCAGGTCAACCTGACCGGCGCCATCCAGGTCGCCCGCGCCTTCCTGCGGGCCAAGCTGGTGAAGCGGGGGCCTGGGCGGATCGTCAACATCTCGTCGATCATCGGGCAGCGGGGCTACACCGGCCTGTCCGCCTATTCGGCGTCGAAGGCCGGGCTGGACGGGCTGACCCGCGCCCTGGCCCGCGAAGTCGGGCGGCTCCAGGTCACCGTCAACTCCGTTGCGCCCGGCTACCTCGCCACCGAGATGTCGGTCACCCTGGCCGAGGGGCAGCGCGACCAGATCGTGCGGCGCACGCCGCTGGGCCGGCTGGGCGAGGTGGCCGACGTCGTCCCGGTGGTGCGGTTCCTGCTGGGCGACGGGGCGGGCTTCGTGACCGGCCAGACCATCGTCGTGGACGGCGGCATCACCGGCTGACGGAAGGAGGCGCCCCATGGTGGCCAGCGTGATCGATGGCGTCGCCCTGACCGGCCTCGTCGCCTGCGTTCCGGAGCGGCGCGAGACGGTGGAGGATCTGGCCGCCCGTTTCGGCGAGGACGCCGCCCGCCGGATCGCCAAGGCGACGGGCATCGAGGCCCGGCACCTCGCACCGCCGCACCAATGCACCTCGGACCTCGGCGAGGCCGCGGCGCGGCGCCTGCTCGACCGGCTGGGCTGGACGGCGGACAGCGTCGACCTTCTGGTCATGGTCACCCAGACCCACGACCACATCCTGCCGGCCTCGGGCTATCTCCTCCATCACCGGCTGGGGCTGGGCAAGGGTGCCGCGGTGCTCGACCTGACGCTCGGCTGCTCCGGTTACGTCCATGGCCTGTGGACCGCGTCGGCGATGCTGAAGGCGGCCGGCGGACGGCGGGCGCTCCTGGTCGCGGGCGACACGACGTCGCGCGTGATCGACCCCGGCGACCGGGCCGTGGCGCCCCTGTTCGGCGACGCCGCGACGGCGACGGCGCTGGTGGCTGAGGCGGGGGCGGCGCCCATGGTCTTCGCGCTGGGCAGCGACGGTGCCGGCGCCCCCTACCTCGCCGTCCCCGGCGGCGGTCTGCGGCGGCCGGACGAGCCCGCGCATCTGTTCATGGACGGCACCCAGGTCTTTGCCTTCACCCTGCGCGAGGTGCCCGGCAACATCCGCGCGGTTCTGGAGCGCGCCGGGTGGGCGATGGAGGCGGTCGACCGCTTGGTGCTGCATCAGGCCAACGCCCAGATGATCCGACACCTCGCCCAGAAGCTCGGGGCGACCCCCGCGCAGACGGTGGTCGGGCTCGCCGGGTTCGGCAACACCAGTTCGGCGTCCATCCCACTGGCGCTGGCCTCCGAACTGGGAGGGGCGCTGCACGGCGGTCCGCTGCGCCTTCTGCTCTCGGGATTCGGTGTCGGCTGGTCGTGGGGGAGCGTTGCGCTGACCGCCGGCCCGCTCGCCGCCTGCGAGGTGATCACGCTCCCTGCAAGCTCGGCAGAATCTGCCGGGTCGGATGCGCAACCGGCAAAGGGTGCCGGGAGGGAGGCAAATCTTGCCCAGTTCCCGGCAAAAATTGCCGACCCCTGATTTGCCCGGAGGCAGGATTTTCCTCGCCTGGGCGGCAAATTCGATCTGGCCCATTTATTGCCTACCGGTAGCCCGAGGGAATTAGTCCCTCTCCGTACGCGCACCGTCGTGCGGATCGACATCCTCCAAAAGGAGTGACTCCATGGCTACCAGCGACATCTCCCTCTCGTCGTCGATGCGCACGAACCTGCTGCAGCTGCAGGGCGTCCAGGACTCGATCGCGAAGAAGCAGAACATCCTCGCCACCGGCAACAAGATCAACTCGGCGCTCGACGGCCCGACGTCCTTCTTCGCCGCAAAGAACCTGACCCAGCGCGCCGGCGACCTGACCGCGCTGAAGGACACGATGGGTCAGGCCATCAGCACCATCAAGGCCGCCGACAAGGGCCTGACCTCGATCGACGACATGATCGAGCAGGCGCGAGGCCTGACCACCGCCGCCTATTCCGCTCTGGGCACCGACGCCGGCTCCGTCGCCACCCGCAAGTCGCTCTCCAACCAGTTCAACGCGCTGAAGGAGCAGATCGACAAGCTGGCCGGTGACTCCGCCTACGGTGGCAAGAACCTGCTGGCCGGCAACGGGCTGCGGCTGGACTCCACCAGCGACTCGCGCCGCGCCGTCAACACCATCCAGGGCATCGAGAACGCCCGCGTCACCAACGTGGTGTCGACCGACACCTACACGGTGCGCGTCAAGGGCGACGGCTCCATCGAGGGCGCGGCCGGCGAGATCAACAGCGCCGAGATGGCCCACGGCCTGGTCGGCCTGAAGCTGTCCGGCACGATGTCGACGTCGGCGGGCAGCTTCTCGGACGTGCAGATCGAGGTCCGCGGCGCGAAGGGCCGTGAGCGGTCGTTCATCGTCACGGACGGCAACGAGTCGCGCACGATCAGCTACTTCGACAACAGCCAGACCATCGCCGCCAACACGACGACGGCGGCCAAGTCGGGCACCGCGCAGATCACCCAGGTGTCGATGGGCGGTACGATCGAGGCCGGCGACAGCTTCACGATCACCGTCGAAGACCAGACCTTCACCTACACCGCCACCGCCGGCGACGTCGCGACGGGCCAGACCGCCCGCGTCAACATCGCCAACCAGCTGAAGGCGTCGATCAACAACGCGCTGGGCGCCAACGGCCGCCTCAGCGGCAAGGACGTCCAGACCGTCACGACCAACGCGACCGGCACGATCACGCTGTCGGGTGCGACGACGACCAACGCCGCCCGCGAGATGAACGTCAAGGCGACGGCCGAGAACGCCCTCACCAAGCGCATCTCCGAGAGCTTCGCGTCGGGCACCATCGTGTCCTTCACGGTGGACCGCAACCTGCTGGAGCAGGCCGCCAACAACGGCAACGGCATCTCGACCATCGAGAAGAAGGTCGACATCCAGATCCAGGTCAGCAACCTGAGCGGCGCCACGGTGACCCGCGACGGTATGGCCAAGCGCGGCGAGGGCAAGCTGTCGGAGGGCGAGAACGCCTTCGCGTTCGACACCGGCACGGTGCGCTTCAACGTCGACCAGAAGAACATCAAGCAGGCGGCGGCGGCCAACTCCGCGGCCAACCTGGTCTCGGTGCAGGTGACCGACGCCAACACGTCGAACGATCTGACGGTGCAGCTCAACGAGCGCAACACCAACGCGATCACGGTGCAGGCCCAGAACCTGACCACCAGCGGCCAGGGCCTGCGTCTGGACTACGCGCAGAACGACTGGACCGACCGCTCCGACATCGACAAGGCGGTCGCCAGCATCGACTACGCGAAGCAGACCCTGCGGTCGTCTTCGCAGACGCTGTCGACCAACCTGAACGTCATCACGACCCGTGAGAACTTCACCAAGGAGTTCAGCGACGTGCTGACGGAAGGCGCGAGCAAGCTGACGCTGGCCGACCAGAACGAGGAAGGCGCCAACCTGCTGATGCTGCAGACCCGCCAGCAGCTCGGCACCATCGCCCTCTCGCTGGCCAACCAGTCGCAGCAGTCGATCCTGCGTCTGTTCTAAGCCTGAGAGTTCGGGTAGGATTACGCCCGGCGGGCGGCGGCGCGAGCCGCCGCCCGTTTCATTTGGTGCGGTGCTTTCCGACAAGCGCTTTCCGCTTCCGCGCGCCGCCGAGACAAGGACCGGGTCCGTTTCATGCCTCTGAAGTTCGTTCTCCGCCCCAATGAAAAGGTCATCATCAACGGCGCGGTCATCGGGGCCGGCGACCGTCCGGGTTCGTTCTTCCTTTACAACACCGCCAACTTCCTCCGCGGGCGTGAGGTGTTGAAGGAAGAGCAGATCGATTGCATCGAAAAGAAGCTCTACTTCGTCATCCAGCTTATCTACATTTTTCCGGAAGACGCGGTTCTCAATCTGCAGCGCTTCGCTTCGATCCTGGGCGAGACGCGTGATGCGCGCCCTGATTGCCGCGATGATCTCGACGAGATCGAGCGGTTGGTGGAGGCCCGCAATTATTACCGCGCGCTGAAAATCTGCCGGAAGATGTTCAAGGGCGGCGATGCCTCCTCCAACGCCTCGGAAGGGGCGGCGGAAAGCCCGGCGGCCGATCCGGCGCCGTGATCGACGCGGGCGTCGGGGATTGGGACGGCCAATCCGTGGACGCGCTTCTGACCGACGCCATCGACCGGCACCGGGCGGGCAATCTGGAGGAGGCGCGGCAGCTCTACCACCGCATCCTGTCCGCTGATCCCGCCCATGCCGATGCCCGTCACCTGTCGGGGATCGCCGCCTATCAGGCCGGCGAGTCCGGGCGGGCGGCGGCGTGCTTTCGGGCGACCGTGGCGACCAATCCATCCTTCGCCCCGGCCTATAACAGCCTGGGCAACGTCTTCGCCGACCGGGGCGAGCCGGAGCACGCCATCCGCGCCTATCGCCGCGCCATCGCGCTTCAGGACGGCTACGCCGAGGCGCTCGGCAATCTCGGCTTTCTTTTCCAGGCGCAGGATCGGATCGGCGACGCCATCGCGGCTTACGAGGAGGCGCTGCGCGCCGATCCCGAACGCACGGCGACCCGCTTCGATCTGGCGGTCCTCTACCGGCGCCTTGGCCGTCTCGACGAGGCCGCCCTGGCCTTCTACCGGGTCGTCCAGGCACGGCCGGACCATAGGGAGGCGTGGCGCAGCCTGGCGCTCGTGCTGCGGGTCCTGGGCCATTCCGACGCCGAATTGTGCCTGCGCCGCGCCTTGGCCGACGACCCGACCGACCGCGAGGTGGCGCGCGACCTGGGAACGCTCCTGAACGGGCGCGGCGACTTCGCCGAAGCCGTGGCGGTTCTGACTCCGGCGGTGGATGCCGACAGCGGACAGGACGCCCGCCTGATCTTCCATCTGGGCAGCGCGCTCCAGGGGGACGGACGGTTGGCGGAGGCGGTGGGCCGCTACCGTGACGCGCTGTCCAGGGACCCGCTGCTGGCGGGGGGGTGGAACAATCTCGGCGTGGCCCTGCTTGACCTGGGTGACCACACCGCCGCGGTGGCGGCTCTGCGGACCTGCATCGCGCTGCATCCCACCGACGCGGTGGCCTTCAACAATCTGGGCACCGGCCTCGACGGCGTCGGCCGGCCCCTGGAGGGCGCGCGGGTCTTCCAGCGCGCCTTGACGATCCGGCCGGACTACGGCAAGGCGCTGAACAATCTGGGCAATTCCCACCGGGTCGCGCGCCGGGCCGAGGCCGCCACGGCGTTGTACCGGCGCGCGCTGATCGTCCAGCCGGACTATCCCGACAGCTACACCAACCTCGGCAACATCCTCAAGGACGGCGACGACTGGCAGGGCGCGCTGCGCCTGCACCGGCGCGCGGTGCGGCTGGCGCCGCGGAGCGCCATCGCGCTGACCACCATGGGCCTTGCCCTGAACGTGCTGGGACGGAACGGGGAGGCGGAGACCGCGCATCGGCGCGCCCTGTCCATCGATGTCGCGCATGCGGAAGCCTATGCCAACCTCGGCATGCTGCAATGGCAGACGATGCGCGTGGCCGAAGCGGAGCGGACCCTGCGCCGTGCCTTGCGCATCGATCCCACCCTGGCCGCGGCACGGCTGAACTTCGCTCTGGTCAGCCTCGCGACGGGCAACCTGCGGGAAGGCTGGCCGGCCTATCGGGACCGCTTCAAGGCCAAGGAGCATCCGGAGCGCGCCATCGCGGCGCCGCTCTGGCAGGACGACGGTGTGACCGTGCCTCGTCTCCTGGTCTGGCGCGAGCAGGGTGTGGGGGACGAGATCATGTTCGCCTCCTGCTATCCCGCCTTGGCGGATCGCGTGGCGGCGGATCGCGTGGCGGCGGATGGCGCGGCGGCGGGTCGGGTCGGCCATGTCATCCTGGAGTGCGACCATCGGCTGGTCAGCCTGTTCGCCCGCTCCTTTCCCTGGGCCACCGTCCGGGCTGACAGCAGCGCCGCCGACGGGATGGGGGCGCCGGTTCCGGCCGATTGCGACGCCCACATCGCCGCCGGCGCCCTGCCACGCCTCCTGCGCCGTGACTTGACGAGTTTTCCAGCCGGTCCCTGGCTGGTTCCCGACCCGGAACGCCTCGCCCTTTGGCGGGAGCGGCTGGCCGCCCTGGCGCCCGGCTTGAGGGTCGGCATCGCCTGGCGCAGCCAGCTGATGACGACCGAACGAAAGGCCGCCTACATCACCCTGGAGGCGTTCGCCCCCCTGTTCACGATCCCCGGGTTGGTTCTCGTCAACCTTCAGTACGGCGACTGTGCGGCGGAGATCGCCGCGGCGGAGGCGCGTTTCGGCGTGACCATCCACCGTTGGGACGATCTGAATCTGAAGGACGATTTCGAGGGCGCGGCGGCCCTGACCGCCGCGCTGGATCTCGTCATCGCACCCGCCGTGTCCACCGGCGAGCTGGCCGGGGCTCTGGGCGTGCCGGCCTGGCGCATCGGCGCCCGCGACTGGACCCAACTGGGCACCGGGGTCCGTCCCTGGTATCCGACGATGCGCCTCTTCCAGCCGCGCCCCGGCGAGACGCTGGAAGCCGTCATGGAGCGCGTCGCGCGGACCCTGAGCGATCTCCTGCGGCCGGTCCAGGCCATGACGAGCCGTCCACCCGTGGCGCCGGCGGTGCCTGCGGATGCCGAGGCGCTGATCACCGAGGCCATCGCCCGCTACCGCGCCGGAGCGTTGCAAGACGCGGAAGACCTTTGCCGTGCGGCGTTGGACGCCGCGCCGGAGCATCCCGTCGCCCTTCACCTGTTGGGAATTCTGCGGCATCGCCAGGGCGATGCCGAGGGTGCGGCGGCGGCGCTGGCCCTTGCCGTGACGGCCGACGCCGGCAACGCCGCCGCGCACGCGGCCCTGGCCGATGCCTGTCAGGCGCTGGGGCGGCACGACGCCGCACGGGCGGCGCAGGGCAACGCCCTTCTGCTCCGTCCGGACGCGGCGGAGCATTGGCTCAACCGCACCGCCCTGCTGCGTGGGCTGGGCGAGGGAGCCGAAGCGGAGGTCTGCGCGCGGCGTGCCCTGCGGATCCGCCCGCAACTCGGCGTGGCGCACACCCATCTGGGCCATCTGCTCGCCGAGCGCGAGGACCGTGAGGGCGCGGAGCGGAGTCACCAACGCGCGCTCGCCCTGGCGCCGTCGGACGCCGATGCGCTGGTGAATCTCGGCGCCTTCCGCCTGCGCGCCGATCAACCGACGGAGGCGGAGCGGCTGCTGCGCCATGCCGCCGCGAGCGCTCCGGACTCCGCCGCCGCCTGGAGCCACCGTGGCAGCGCGCTCGACCGGCTCGGCCTTGTCGAGGAGGCGTTGGCCTGCCACCGCCGGGCCGTCGACCGCGCGCCGGAGATGGCGGAGGCGTGGGCAAACCTCGCCCTGCATTGGGCGCGGCGGCAGCACCCGGCGGAGGCCGTCGATTCCTACCGCCAAGCCATCCGGATCAATCCCGCGCTGCCGACCGCCCATTACAATCTGTCGCTCCTGCTGCTGGAGCAGGGAGACCTCCGCTCCGCATGGCCGGAGCACGAGTGGCGGTTCGACACCCCGCAGTTCCGCGGCCAGAAGCGCCAATTCGCGGCACGGCCCTGGCGTGGCGAGAACATCGCTTCCGCCCGCCTGCTGGTCTGGCGGGAGCAGGGCGTGGGCGACGAGATCCTCTTCGCCTCCTGCTATCCCGATCTGCTGCGCCGCGCCGGGCATCTGGTGGTCGAATGCGACCGCCGTCTGGTGTCTCTGTTCGCGCGCTCCCTGCCCGGTGCGACGGTTCGCCCGCCGACCGTGGAGCCGCGCGACGTGGACGTGCAGATCGCCGCCGGGTCGCTGCCGCGGCTGCTGCGGTCCGATTGGAAGCGGTTCCCGGCCCGGCCCTGGCTGGTCCCCGATCCTGGACGCCTGGACCGCTGGCGCGACCGGCTGGCCGCTCTGGGACCGGGGCTGAAGGTCGGCATCGCGTGGCGCAGCCAGATCATGGATGGCGAACGCCGCGCCGCCTACGTAACGCTGGACGCCTTCGCGCCGCTGTTCGCTCTGCCGGGGGTGGTGTTCGTCAACCTTCAGTATGGCGATTGCGCGGTGGAGATCGCCGCGGCGGAGGCGCGCTTCGGTGTGACCATCCACCGCTGGGACGATCTCGACCTGAAGGACGACTTCGAGGCCGCGGCGGCGCTGACCGCCAATCTGGATCTGGTCCTCACGCCCGCCATCTCCACCGGCGAACTGGCCGGTGCCCTCGGCGTGCCGGTGTGGCGGATCGGGCACCGCGACTGGACCCAGCTCGGCACCGGGGTCCGCCCCTGGTTCCCGTCGATGCGCCTGTTCCAGCCCCGCACCGGCGAAGGCTTGGCCGACGTCATGGGCCGGATGGCAGCGACGCTGCGCCGCCTCATGCCCACGGACGACGACCCGCCGCCCGGTGGCTTGCCGCAGGGCGTTCCGGACGACCCGGACAGGCTGTTGGAGACCGCCGCCGCGCTTCACCGGGACGGCCGCCTGGCCGAGGCGGCGCCCCTGTACGAGCGTGTGCTGAAGGCCAAAGCGGACCACCCGGTCGCCCTGCACCTGTCCGGGCTGTTGGAGCATCAAACCGGCGATTCCGCCGCGGGGGCGGCGCGCATCGCCCGTGCCCTGGACGCGCTGCCCGCGTACGGCGCCGCCCATTCGAGCCTGGGGACGGTGCTGCTGGCGCTCGGCCGTGCGCCGGGGGCGGCGCGCCGTTTCCGGCTGGCGCTCGCCCTGCAACCGGCGGCCGCGGCGGCTCTCACCAACCTCGGCAACGCACTGGAGGCCGCGCACGCCCTCACCGCCGCCGCCGAGGCCCATCGCCGGGCGACCTTGGCCGACCCGGCCCTGGCGGAGGCGCACGACAATTGGGGCGCGGTGCTGACCCGGCTCGGCGCGTTGGGGCCGGCCGAGGAGCGCCATCGCCACGCGTTGCGCCTGGCCCCGAACCGCGCGGACGGCTGGTCGAACCTGGGGGTGGCGCTGCGCCGGGCGGGGCGTCTGGACGAGGCGGGGCGGGCGCTGATGCGGGCCGTGGCCCTGGTGCCGGCCCTGGGGGATGCGCTGGCCAATCTGGGGCGTTTGCTGCGCGACCGGGGCGAGACCGTGGCGGCGGAGCGCTGGTGCCGCCGCGCCCTGGCGGCCGAACCGGGGCACCCGGCGGCGGCCTTCAACCTTGGCCTTCTGGATCTGGCCCGCGGCCGGCTGGAATCGGGGTGGCGCGGCTATGACGCCCGCTTCCGCGCCCGCGAACTGTCCGGCGCCGCCCGTGCCGTTCCCGTTCCCGCCTGGGAGGGGGAGGACCCCGCCGGCCTGCGCCTGCTGGTCTGGGCGGAGCAGGGGATCGGCGACGAGATAATGTTCGCCGGTTGCCTGGATGAACTGATCGCGCGGGCCGCCGCGGTGGTGGTGGAGTGCGACCGGCGGTTGGTGCCGTTGTTCGCGCGGTCCTTTCCCCGCGCGGATTGGCGCCCGGCCCCGGCGGACCCGGAAGCGCCCTGCGCCGGCATCGACCGCCACGTCGCCATGGGATCGTTGCCACGTTGGCTAAGGCCCCGTTTCGATCGCTTCCCAGCGCGCCCGTCCTTCCTGGTCGCCGATCCGGAGCGGGCCGCCCGCTGGCGGGAGCGGGTGACGGCGCTCGGCCCCGGCCTCAAGGTGGGAATCGCGTGGCGCAGCGGGCTGATGACCGCGGAACGCCGGGGCGCCTACGCGCCGCTGGACGCGTGGGGGCCGGTGTTTGCGCTGCCCGGCCTGGTTTTCGTCACCCTGCAATACGGTGATTGCGCCGCCGAGATCGCCGAGGCGGAGCGGCGCTTCGGGGTGACCATCCACCGCTGGGGCGATCTGGACCTCAAGGACGACCTGGAGGGGGTGGCGGCCCTGATGACGGCCCTCGACCTCGTCGTCACGCCGGCGAGTTCGGTGGGGGAGTTGGCGGGGGCGCTGGGGGTGCCGGTCTGGCGGTTCGGGCCGCAGGGGGACTGGACGGCGCTGAGCACCGGCGTCAGACCCTGGTTCCCGGCAATGGTTCTGGTTCCCGCACCAGCGGGAGAGCCGGCTTCCGGTGCCTTGCCGAGGATCGCGCGCCGGCTGGCGGCGCTTCGTTCCGTGTCCGAACCGCTCACCAAGCCGGGCGGATAAAGAAAGCCGGGAGCGAACCGTCCGCCGCCCCCGACTTTACGAATCGGATCGATCCGGAAGGGTGTTAATTCACCCTGTGACTGGTTCTGGCCAAACGATCAATTTCTTCCTTGAGGTGGAGCTTCTCAAGCTTCATCCGCTTGATGGCACTTTCGTCAGGCCACGAACGCTTCTCCTCGTCGAGGATGGCGCGGTCGAGACGCAGGTGCTTTTCCTGCAGGGAAGATAGGCGAGCATCAGTGTGCATGGGCTGCTCTCCGTCAGATCGAACCGGCTCCTGCCAAGTCCGGCAGGCCGGAAACCATAGTGTTCACCCATCCGTGCTGCCAAACAACCCCAAACTTTTGTCCTAGTACTCCAAAGACGGGGGGTGACCGCCCCTTACGATGGGGAGTAGGTCAATTCGCCGCATATGCCTTCCCCGTGCCGTTCGTTGCGGGATTAGGCCGAAAGCCTGCTCTTTCTTGCGTCGTCATACCTCGTCGGCGGTAGGGTCCGGCGCCATGAGGGCCAACATCCCGGCGATCCGGCGGACCACACCGGCGGAGGTCTCGGCAGGGTATGGCGCGATCAGCCTTTGGGTGGGAAACCAAGGCCGCACCCCGCTTCCCATCCAGGTCCAGTCCCGGCCTCCCAGCCGCCAGACCGGCACCCCCAGCGCGCCCGCCAGTTCCCCGGCGGCGGTCGCGGGCAGGATGACGAGGTCAAGCGCCGCCATCAGGGCCGCCACCCCCTCCAAGTCGTTCTTGAGGTCCAGATCGTCCCAGCGATGAACGCGCCGCACGCCGTCCGGCTCGATGGAGGCCAGTTCGGCGGCGCAGTCGCCGTATTGCAGGTTGACGACCCGGACCCCCGGCACCTCCAGCAGCGGCAGCCAGTCGGTGATGCGGGTGTAGGCGCCTTCGCGATGCGCCGTGACGATCTGGCTGCGCCAGCTGATTCCCACCTTCAGGCCAGGGCCGAGCGCCGCGACCCGCTCCCGCCAGAAGGCGGCCCGCTGCGGATCGGCGCTCAGGAAGGAGGGGCGGGACGGGAAGCGTTCCAGCCGGTCGCGCCGCAGGGCGGGCAGGGAACCGGCGGCGATCTGCAGGTCGCAATCCGGCGGGTCGAACCGCTCCCGCCCGTCGGGGGTGACGGACTCCGCCCGCACGGTCGCCCAGGGGAAGGCACGGGCGTACAGGGTGACCAGACGTGGGTCGCATTCCAGAACCACCGTCCCGCCGCCGTCCTTCAATTCGCCGAAGACGGAGGCGAACAGGATCTCGTCGCCCAGCCCCTGCTCGGGCCAGACCAGCAGGCGGCGCCCGCGCAGAGGTTCGCCGTTCCACGCCGGCAGCGCGATGCGGCGGGCCCGCTGAAGCTGGCGGGCGGAGAAGCGCCGCTCATAGCCGGCCCAGCCGGTGGCAAGGTCGCCGTCCGCCAGGGCAAGAAGCCCGACGTTCCAGGCGGCAAGAGGAAGGCCGGGGGCCACCCGCAGGGCACGGTCGAGGAAATGCCGGCAGAGGGCCGGCTGGTCCGCCATCTTCGCGAGGGTGCCCAGGTTGTTCAGGGTGTCGGCGGAATCCGGACGCAGGGTCAGCGCACGCCGGTAGTGGCCCGCGGCGGCCTCGAACCGCCCTTCGATCTCGCAGACGTAACCGAGGTTGGTGTGGGCGGCCGGATTGGTCGGCGCGATGTGGATGGAACGGCGGTGCCAGCGCTTGGCTTCGTTCAGTCGGTCCGGCGATTTCAGGCTGAGCCCCATGTGGGTCATGGCCTCGGGGAAGTCCGGACGCAGCGCGATGGCGCGGCTGAAGCAGACGAGCGCCTGGTCCGGGCGGTCCAGCGCCTGCCGGACGAGGCCGAGGTGGTTCCAGGCCGTGGGGAATTCGGGATCGATGCGGAGCGCCGCCGCGATGTGTCCTTCCGCCTCCGCGTGATGGCCGAGCTGGTGCTGGATCAGGCCGAGAAGGTGGAGCGCGTCGCTGTGCCGTGGCTCCAGATCGAGGACTGCGCGGTAGGCCGTCATGGCGTCGTCCAGCCGCCCGGACCGGTGCAGGGCGATGGCGTCGTTCAGCACGGCGTCCGGGTCGGCGGGCGGAGGTGGTGCGGCCGGGCGTGCCGGGGCGGGACGCAACGCGGCAAGGCGATGCGCCATCTCGGCCAGGACATGGTCGAAGGTTTCGCCGGGGCGGGGCTGGAACAGGCGCATCGACGGGAACCAGGGGCGGACCCCGGTGCCGAGCTGGGTCCAACTGGGGTGTCCGAAGCGCCAGACCGGCACGCCCAGGGCACCGGCCAGTTCGCCCGCCGCCGTCGCCGGGGTGATGACGAGATCCAGATTGGCGGTCAGGGCCGCTGCGGCCTCGAAGTCGTCCGTCAGGTTCAGGTCGTCCCAGCGGTGGATGGTCACGCCGAAGCGAGCCCCCGCCGCGGCGAGCTCAGCCGCGCAATCCCCATGCTGCAGATTGACGAGGACAATCCCCGGCAGGCCGAACAGGGGCGCCCACTGGTCCAGCGTGGTGTAGGCGCCCTTGTGCTCGGGCGTGGCCCGATGGCTGCGCCAGGCGACACCGACCTTCACCCCCGGCCCCAGCGCGTCCAGCCGCTCCCGCCATCGGGCGGTGCGGGCCGGATCGGGCTTGAGCCAGGCGTCGAACTGGTCGAAGGAGGCCAGCGATCCCCGCAGCAGGCCGGGCAGGCTGCCCGCCGGAATCTGGAGGTCGGCATCCGGGGTAACCATGGTCTCCCGCCCATCGCCGCCGACGGTCTCCGCCCGCACCGTCGCGCGCGGGAAGGAACGGGCGAACAGGCTGACCAGCCGCGGATCGGTCTCGATGGTCACCGGCCCGCCGCCCCAGGCGATGACGTCGCCGTAGCAGGAGGCGAACAGGATCTCGTCGCCCACCCCCTGCTCCCGCCAGATCAGCAGACGGCGCCGGCGCAGCCCTTCGCCACGCCAGCGCGGCGCGTCGATCCGCCGGTCCGGCCGGGCCCGGCCGGCGGCGAAACGCTGCTCATGGCCCTCCCAGCCGCGCTCCAGCTGGCCGTGCAGAAGGGCGATGATGGCGAGGTTGTCGCTGGCGGCGGCGAGCCCCGGGTCGTGGGCCAGCGCCTCCTCGTAGCAGGCTTCCGCCTTCGTGTACTGTCCCTGCGCCTGCAACGCCTTGCCGAGGTTGTGGATGGCTTCCACGGCGTGGGGGTTCCGGCTCAGCGCGTTGCGGAAGCACCGCTCCGCCGGGGCGGGGCGTCCCAGCTTCAGCAGGACGATTCCCAGCTCGATCAGCGTCGTCAGGCGGTCGGGAGCGCGCTTCAACGCCTCGCGGTAGGCGATCTCCGCGCTCTCGTAGGCGCCCTTGCGCTGCAGAACGGCCCCGAGATTGTGGTGGGCCTTCGGATCGTCCGGCCGCAGCCGCAGCGCGGCGCGGGCCTCGGCCAGCGCCTCGTCCAGTCGACCGGCGGCGCTCAGCGCGTCGCTGAGGTTGGTGCGGGCCTCGGCCATCGCGGGGGCCAGAAGCGCGGCGCGGGCGAAGGCGCGCAGGGCGTCGTCGCGGCGCTTCTGGGCGTGCAGCGCGTTGCCGAGGTTGAACCAGGCCTTGGCGTAACCCGGCTCAAGCTCGACCGCCGCGGTGAAGGCCAGCGCCGCCAGCCCCGGCAGCGCCTGCGCCTGGAAGGCGTTGCCCAGATTGTGGCGCGGCCGGGCCGACAGCGGATTCAGGGCGGCGGCCATGCGGTGCTCCTGCGCCGCCTCGGCGTGACGATCCAGCGCGGCGAGCGCGCTCCCCAGATTGTCGTGGTAGTCGGCGACGCCGCCGGCCTGCCGGATGGCCTCCTCGATCAGGTCCACGGCCGGGCCGGGATGCCCTGCCTGGAGCGCCAGCACGCCCAGCAGGTGCAACGCGTCGGGGTGGCTCGGGTCGGCTGCCAGGACGGCGCGGTAGTCGCGTTCCGCATCGGCCAGCCGGCCCGACCGATGATGATCGACGGCGCGGCCAAGCCGGGCGGCGAGATCGTCCGGTGACGCCGGCGAAGCCTGGTCGGGGGGCTGGTTCATGGGGTCCGCCTTTTCCGTCTGCCCGATCCGGCCCCGGGTCGCGGGGCCTTCCGCCGGTCTGTTGCCGCCGGTCTGTTGCCGGAAGGGAGTGCCATGTTCCCCCGTTCCCGGTAAAGATGCTGTTAGCCCAAGCCCCCATCAGGAGCCGTTCCGTGTCCGAGCCGAGCGATCCGCCCCGTTCCCCGTCGCCGCGTACGGGTTTGCTCGCCCGTGGCGCGGGGAAGCTCGGCGGACTGGCCTCTCAGGCCATGCGCCTCTATGCGCAGGCCAACGCCCTGGCGGCGGACGGGCTGGCCGCGGAGGCGGAGGCCGCCTACCGTCGCACGCTCGGGCTGAACCCGCGCTTTGCGGAGGCGCACAACAACCTCGGCAACGTGCTGCGCGCCCTGGGGCGTGCCGAAGAGGCCGTGGCCGCCTACCGCGAGGCGCTGGCCTGCGGCCTCGACCACCCGCTGGTCCATTACAACCTCGCTTCGGCCCTCAAGGCGGCGGGCGACCCGGCGCCGGCGGAGCGGCATTTCCGCCGGGCGCTGGTCGAGGAACCGGCCTATGCCGAGGCGTTCAACAACCTCGCCAACCTGCTGCGCGACGGCGACCGGCTGACCGACTCCGCCACCGCCTACCGCCGCGCCCTGGCGGTGCGACCCGATTGGGACGAGGCGCACGACAACCTGTCCGGCGCCCTCTACCTGCTTCACGAGGAGGGGCGGCACGAGGAGGCGGCGCGGTTCGCCCGGCTGTGGCTGCGCGACCATCCCGGCCATCCGGTGGCCCGCCACATCGGCGCCGCCGTCGCCGGTCTGGACGCCGGCGAGCGGGCGTCCGACGCCTATGTTCGGCAGGTGTTCGACCTGTTCGCCGGGGAGTTCGACGACAAGCTGCTCGGCGAGCTGGGCTACCGCGCCCCGTCGCTGCTCGCCGAGGCGCTGGCCGACGCCAGGATTGCGCCGGACGGAACTTTGGACGTGCTGGACGCCGGCTGCGGCACCGGCCTGTGTGGTCCCTTTCTGCGCGGCCCGGCGCGGCGCCTGGTCGGGGTGGACCTCTCTCCGGGCATGCTGGAGCGTGCCGCCGCCCGCGGCCTCTACGACGCGCTGGAGGAGGCGGAACTCGGCGCCTTCCTGGAGGCCCGCCCCGACGCGTTCGACCTGATCGCGGCCGCCGACGTGCTGTGCTACTTCGGCGCGCTGGACGGGGTGCTGGCGCGGGCCGCCGTGGCGCTGCGTCCGGGCGGGCGGCTGGCCTTCACGGTGGAGCGGCTCGGGGAGGGCGGGGTGCCCTGGCGGGTCGGTCCGCACGGCCGTTACGCCCACACGGAGAGCCATGTTCGGGACAGGCTGGCCGCCGCCGGTCTGTCGGTCCTGCGCCTCGCCCCGGACACGCTGCGCCACGAGAGCGGCGAGCCGGTGGCCGGTCTGGTGGTGCTGGCGGCACGGCCCTGACCGGGCCGCAAGCCGGCATCAGTCGAGCATCGGCAGGCCGGTCTCGATCCGCACCAGGGCGGCGAGCAGCGGGGCGCCGATGTCGCGGCGGACGAAGTTGCTCGCCCGGTCCGCGGCGTTGAGCGATCCCTGGAAGCTCTTGCGCCAGCGGTCGTCGCCGTACATCACCTTCTCCGCCTTGGCCTTCTGGGCGAGCAGGCCGGGGCGGCGGCCGGCGGAATCGTCCACCAGACGGGTCAGCCGCTTCATCAGTTCGTTGGCGCTGGTCGGGTCGCCTCGCTTCAGGGCCGCCTCGATCAGCTCGGCCAGGGCCTCGCCCCGGATGTCGAGGTCCTGCACCTGCTCGGCGTAGGACAGCGCCACCGAGGCGTCGGAGCGCCGCGCGATGCGGCCCAGCACCGCCGGGATCGTCCAGGGATTCTCGTCCTGCACGGTGCGCAGCAGGCCCAGCGCCAGATTGGTGTCGCCCAGCTCCGCCGCGGCGACGGCCAGCTCCGGCGGGCAGCAGTCGGTCTTGGTCTCGCGGAACTTGGAGAACTGCGTCTCCACCGTGTTGAGGAACAGGGTGCGGGCGGCCCCCTCCTTGCCGGCGCGCAGCAGCGTCTGGGCGACCAGACCCAGCTCCCAGCTGCAGTTGCGGGCGGTGGCGTAGGCCTTGGCCTCCTCGGCGAGCTGGCCGGCCAGCGCCATGTCGCCGCGCCACGCCGCCGCCTTGGCGATGTCGGCGAGGTTGTAGATGCGGGTCGAGCATTCCGGGATCTGCCGGGTGATGTCGAGCGCGAGCTGGTTCTGTCCCATCAGGGCGAGCGCGCGGGCGACGAACAGGTCCTGGCCGGCCCCGTCGGACGCCGCCCCGCGGCGCACCGCGCTGACGAAGGGGGCGATGATCTCCTTGGCCCGCGCGGTGTCGCCGATGGTGTTGTAGGCGACGGCCAGCGACAGCCAGTCCCAGCGGGCGGCGGTGATCGGCGTCTCCACCGGGGGCAGCATCTCCGCCACCCGGTGCAGGAAGCACAGCGAGGTCATCGGCTCGTTGCACACCAGCGAGCGGATGCGCGAGCGGAATTCGAAGAAGTCGAAGTCGCCGACGAACTGGTTGGTGACGAGCTGAACCGCCAGCGCGCTGTCCGGATACTTGACGACGATCTCGTTGAGCAGGCGGTCCGCCTCCTTCAGGAAGCGGCTCTCCTCGGCGATGTCATAGGTGTTGTCCGCCTGCCGGATCATCTGCATCGCCTGGACGAACAGGCGGTTGGCCGGCCCCTGGTCGGGCTGCGGCTGCTGCGCCGCCGCCGGGGTGCCGGCGCCCCCCGCCGCCACGGTGAACGCCGCCAGCGCCACGAGCAGGCTCATGGCGGCGGAGGCGGCAAGACGGCGGGCGAGGGCGGGCAGGATGGCCATGGCGGTGCGGAGACCCTGGTGCGCTAGAGGACGCGGGCGTAGTTGACGACACGCTGGACGTTCGGCAGCGTGCGGGCGTGCTCGATCACGCGGTCGAGCTCGCCCTGGTGGGTGGCCAGACCCATGAGATAGACGACGCCGTTGACGGTATCGATGCTGAAATTCTGGCTATGAATTTGCGAATCGAAGGTGAGCTTCGTGCGCAGCTGGGTGGTGATCCAGGTGTCGCGGGCGCTGTCCATGATGCCCGAGTCGGTGTCCACCTGGATCTCGTTGATGACTTCCTTGACGCCCTCCACCTGCCAGCACAGGCGCACGGCGTCGAGGCGCATCTGGGCGTCGGTGGCGCGGCCGGTCAGCAGCACGCGCCCCTGGTCGACCGTCAGCCCGATGCGGCTGTGCATCTCAAGCGAGTGCTGGAACCACAGATGGTTGATGCGGGCCTTGATCTCGGTGTCCGAGGCGAAGCCGGACAGCCCGCGGTGCTCGCTGGCCGCGACGACGGCGGTGCCACCGGCGGCGCCCAGCACGACGGGCGCGCAGCCAGACGCAAGGCCCGCCACAGCGGCCATCCCGACCAGCGCCCAAAGGCGGCCAAACCCCGACACGCTCTGCCTCCGATCCCCGGCCCGCCGCAAGAACGGGCGGGCGGAAAAAGTCATGCCGCAGGTGCGTTGGCAATGGGGAATCTTGGGGATGTCAGGCTTCATCGTGGATTTGTCCCGGGGTGATGCACGAATGTTTCACTCGCTGCGAGCGCGAAGGAGTCCGGGCTAGGCGAAGGGCGCGCGCGTCACCAGCCCGGCGATTTCGCGCGCGAGAACGCGGGCGATCCTTTGCCGCGCCTTGGGGTCGCGCAGGATCGCCTCATCCTTCGGATTCGACAGGAAGCCGGTTTCCAGAAGGACGGACGGAACGTCCGGCGCCTTGAGCACCGCGAAGTTGGCCGAACGCATCGGGTTGTCCAGCAGCAGCATGTCCTTCCCCGCCCCCTTCACGATCGCGTGCCGGGCCACCAGCGCCGCGTGCTTGGTGTGGCGCGCCGTCAGGTCCAGCAGGATCTCCTTCACGGCCTTCTTGGCGTCCTTGACGTCGACGCCGCCCAGCCGGTCCACCGCGTTCTCCTTGTGCGCCAGCGCCGCCGCGAAGGAGTCGGAGCTCTTCTCGGACAGGGTGTAGGCGGAGAGGCCCCGCGCCTCGCGGTTGGGCGCGCTGTCGGCGTGGATGGACACGAACAGGTCGGCGCGCGCCGCGCGCGCCGCCTCCACCCGCTCGCCCAGCGCCAGGAAACGGTCGCCGTCGCGGGTCAGCGTCACCCCCAGCCTGTGCTGCCGCGACAGGAGGCGCCCGACCTCCTGCGCGATGTGCAGGGTGACGTCCTTTTCCCGGGTGCCGCGGGAGCCGATGGCCCCCGGGTCAATGCCGCCGTGGCCGGGATCGAGCACCACCATGCGCGGGCGCGCCGCCGGGCGGGCCTTGGTCTGGGCGCCCGCGGCGTGCGGGAGCAGCAAGGCGCCGGCCCCGGCGAGGGGGACGGTCAGCGCCAGCTGGAGAAGACGTCTGCGTTCCATTCGCCCCTGATTCCGCAAGGAGTTGGGGCCGCCGAAACCAAAAGTCCTGAGCGCGATCGGAAAGGCGGCGTCCGGCCCGGAGAGGCCTGAGGTTGAGCCCAAGGTGTGAGCGTTAACCAATGGGGACGCGCAAAAGGGTTGTCAAGGTCGGCCGGGTTAGCTCCGCCAATTGTCGCGGCCACGCCGTCATGGAGGCCGTCGCCACCCTATGAAGATTCGACTCTTCCCAAGAATTCCTTGATGATGATGGCCGAAAGCGCTAAAATTTTAGAAATAAGCTCGGGAGGTGGCGATGTTGAGGAAAGCCTTGTTCAACATCATCCGGCAGGAGCAGCGCGAGGTCGAAGACGAGCTTGAGAAGGAGGAGCGCCGCACGGCTCCCGACGTCGGCCGGGTGGTTGCGCTGCAGCGCGAGGTCACCGACCTTCGACGCGAACTTGAGCATTACCGCGACGTTTGATTGAGCGAATACGAACGGTTCCGTCCACGAACCCCTTCCCCGCAATGGCGGGGAAGGGGTTTTCTGTATTCGCGCGCGTGTTCCGGCGCCTGTGGCGGCGTCCCATTGGAATGCTGCACTGCAACATAATTTTGCTTATTTCATGAGCAGTGTGGAAGGCGCGTTCTGGGCTTTGAGCATAAATTAATCATCGCTCCGCTCGAAATCGTGGAACCCATCGATCCAAAGAAATGGAGAGTTCAGGGGCGGTGGGCAGACTTTGGGATTAGCCTTTTTGTCACAAGGGCAATTTATCCCATCCGTCCAAGCACATGAACGGGCCGAAGCGGTGGGCTGCGGGATTGGGCGGGACCGGTGACGCACCGCTGGCACGCCGGTTGCGGAGGGTCGGTCCGAACGCTCCCTGCTCCCTGGATGGAGGGCTGCCCGATGTCGGACGCTGTTTCGGACGCCATGGCCGATGACGCCCAGAACGTCCCCGTTCATTCCCTCGTGCCCACCGTGCGCCGCCGCCGCACCGGCCAGTTGACCGCCGGCCTGTCGCTGGTGTCGCAACGCTACCTGCTGCTTCTGCGCTTCGCGGTCGTCAACGCCGCCGGTTTCACCCTTCTCGCCGCCGCCTGGGCGGAAGGGCTGATCGATCCCATCATCGCCACCGACAGCACGCATCTGTGCCTGCTGATCTTCCTGGTCTTCGTGGCCGGGCTGGGGCTGTCGGCCCAACGCATCCTGCGCACCAGCCGCGAACTGAACCGCGCCAAGGAGTTCGACCCTTCCGTTCCGTCGCGCGCCGCGCGCTACCTCGCGGAGGTCCGGGGGCGGGATTCCGGGGCACGGTCGATCGCCGCCTCGTCCCTGAAATTCAAGCTGTCGGCACGCATCGGCACGGTGCGGCAGGTCTCGTCGACCCTGGTGATCCTCGGCCTGATCGGCACGGTCATCGGCTTCATCATGGCCCTGTCGGGGGTGGACCCGGAGAAGGCCGGCGACGTCGCCGCCATCGGCCCGATGGTGTCGAAGCTGATCGAGGGCATGGCCGTCGCGCTCTACACCACGCTGGTCGGCGGCGTTCTGAACATCTGGCTGAACATCAACATCGGCCTGCTGTCCGGCGCCACGGTGAACCTGATCACCGAGATCGTCGCCGTGGGAGAGCGCCATGCAGGCCCTTGACCAGTTTGAGGAGGACGACGCCGGCACCGTCTTTCGCGACGTCATCACGCTGGCGCTCTGCGGCTTCGTGGCGGTGGTCATCCTGCTTCTTCCCCACATCCGGCCGGAGGCCAAGCAGGCCGACACGGCGGGCGTCGCCGCGCCCGGCAACGTCATGATCGAGGCCCGCTGGCCCGACGATCTGGACGCCGACGTGGACCTGTGGGTGGAGGCGCCGGGCGACGTGCCGGTCGGCTACTCCAACAAGTCCGGCGTGATCTTCAATCTGCTGCGCGACGATCTCGGCCGCAACGCCGACCCGACGAAGCTGAACTACGAGGCCAGCTACAGCCGCGGCATCCCGCCCGGCGAGTATGCGGTGAACCTGCATCTCTACCGGAACAAGGCGATGGTCTTCCCGGTGCCGGTCACCGTGGTGGTCAGCGCCAAGCGGCCGGACGGCGACAACGCGCGCCAACTCCTCGCCACCACCGTCCAGCTCGACCGGGAGGGGCAGGAGCTGACCGTGTTCCGCTTCAAGCTGACGGAGTCCGGAGAGCTGGTCGGCGACAGCGTGCACAGCCTCTACAAGCCCCTGCGCAGCGGGAGGAAATCATGACCCAACTGCTCGACTTCCAGGTCGCCGCGGTCGCCCTGGCCGCCACGCTCGCCACCATCGCCGTCTGGGCGCCGCGCCGGCTGTGGGTGAAGGTGTCGGCGGTCGCCGTCTCCATCGGCTTCATGCCCGTCGCCTACGCCGGCATGGCCGACCTGCTGAGCAAGCCGAAGCCGGTCCGCATGGAATGGGCGCAAAGCGCCACCGCCCAGGCCACCATCCTGGGCGCCCAGATCAAGGAGGGGCAGGGGATTTATCTGTGGCTCCAGCTGGAGGGCGGGGCCGAGCCGCGCTACTACAAGCTGGCCTGGGACCGGAAGCTGGCCGAGCAGCTCCAGCAGGCGATGCGCGAGGCCGAGAGGAACCGCTCCGGCATGGCGATGACGCTGCCGTTCGAGAAGACGCTGGATCCCGACAAGCCCAAATTTCACGCCCTGCCGCAGCCCCAGCTTCCCGAGAAAAATGGCGAGGAGGGCGGACCGGGCCCGATGGTCTACCGCCACCCCGGCATGGACGCCTGACGCGCCGGACGCGGCCGGGTCATGACGCTGGGGCGGGGGCCTCACCCCAGCTTCACGTAGCCCCGCTCGATCACCCGCTCCGCCGCTTCGAAGACCGCCTGCATCTCCTCGTAGGCGCGGCGGACGCGGGCCAGCTCTTCGATGGCGGCGGCATCGGGGTGGCGGTGATCCGCCACCTTCAGACCGGCGCGCAGATAGTCGGCCCGCAGCTCCGCCACCCGGACGGCCATGCGCAGGAAGGACGTCTGGTTGAGGTTGGGAAGCTCCCGTCCCATCACCTCGCAGTTCGCCTCCAGCACCGCCGCTTCCATGTTCTCCAGGAAGTGCATGATCCGGTGCCGCGACGTGTTTTCCGCCGCTTCCGGCGTCAGCAGCTTGTCAACCTTGCCCTTGGCGTATTCGCCGATGATCTTCCCGCCCATGCCCATGGCTCGCCTCCAGGTTCGGCCCGATGCCGAAACGGTGCATTGTCGCATGGGAATCGTTACCAAATGCTGCCGGAAGGGCGTTCCGGTATTCCGACATTGCACGATGCATCCCGCGGACGATCATGCTAGGGAATCCGCCCTTGATTCCAGGTCGCAACGGTAGGCGCGCATGTCCGGCACCGCTTCTGAATACATCCTCACCGTCTCGTGCCCCGATGCCGTGGGCATTGTCTACGCCGTGTCGGGATTCCTGGCCGAACGGTCGTGCAACATCATCGACAGCGCGCAGTTCGGCGACCGCGGGACCAATCTGTTCTTTTTGCGCATCCACTTTTCCGCCGAGCCGTCGGGGCCGTCGCAGGCGGAGCTCCAGGCGGCCTTCGCCGAGCAGGTGGCCGAGCGCTTCGGCATGACCTGGAAGCTGCACGACGCCGGGCGGCGCCAGCGGGTGCTGATCATGGTCTCGAAGTTCGGGCATTGCCTGAACGATCTGCTGTACCGCTACCGCACCGGCTATCTGCCGATCGAAATCCCCGCCATCGTGTCCAACCACCGCGACTTCTACCAGCTCGCGGCGTGGCACAACATTCCCTTCCACTACCTGCCGGTGTCCAACGACAGCAAGGCCCAGCAGGAGGCCCGTCTGTTGGAGATCGCGGAGCAGGAGAAGGTCGATCTGGTCGTGCTCGCCCGTTACATGCAGGTGCTGTCCCCGGCCCTGTGCGAGCGGATGGCCGGGCGGGTCATCAACATCCACCATTCCTTCCTGCCCAGCTTCAAGGGCGCCAAGCCGTACCATCAGGCGCATGCCCGCGGCGTGAAACTGATCGGCGCCACCGCCCACTACGTCACCTCGAACCTCGACGAGGGGCCGATCATCGAACAGGAGGCCGAGCGCGTCGACCATACGATGACGCCCGACGACCTGGTGGCCATCGGGCGTGACATCGAAAACATCGTGCTGGCTCGGGCGGTCCGTTACCACGTCGAACACCGCGTCCTGCTGAACGGCGGGCGCACCGTCGTGTTCAAGTAGGGCGAACCCCAGGCAAGGCGGTCTTCACGCAGGACCGGCTTGCCTTCCCCCGGCGGACGCTCAGTGCTTCATGGCGAGCGAGGCTTCCTCGGGGTGGGGGGTGAAGACGGCGCGGGTGATCGCCTGCTCGATCTGTTCGCGGGTGAAGGGCTTGGGAATCACCGGGCCCAGATGCTCCAGCCCCTGCTTGGCCAGCTCGTTGGGGAAGGCGGTGACGAAGATCACCGGCAGGAAGCGCTGGCGGCGGAGTTCCCGCGCCACCTCGATCCCGTTGTCGCCTTCCGCCAGTCGGATGTCCATCAGCGCCAGCGTCGGCGCATGGCGGGAGGCCAGCGTCAGCGCCTCGTCCATGGTGGCGGCGTTGCCGCAGACGGTGTGGCCCATGCCGCGCACCGTTTCCGCCAGGTCGAAGGCGATGATGGCGTCGTCCTCGACGATCAGGATCGTCGCCGTGAGCCTCGAGCGCACCCGCTCGCGCGCAAAATTCAACCGTTCCACCGCGTCTTCCGGGGCGATGCCCAGAACGGTGGCGGCGTCGGCGACCGGCAGATCCTCCAGGTTGACCAGCAGGTAGAGGCGCCGGTCCATCTCATCCAGGCTGTGCAGCGCCACCTCGACCGGATGGGCGCCGGGAGCGCCGGCCCGGGCACCGGAGCTGTCCTGCAACTGGTTCAGGTAGCGATAGAGCGATCCGCGCGACGGGTCCGCGGCCGCCGCTCCGCCCGGCCCGTCCAGGTACCATTCCAATGTGCGCGTCACCAGGGCATCCCCCTGCGTCGACGTTCCCGTCAAGGCCCGCGCGTAGCGCCGCAGATAAGGCAGATGTTCCATCAGGTGGCGGGTGTTCTGATCCATGACTTTTTCCCCGTACCTCCAGCCAGTGCGGACCGCCGAGGTGCGCTGGCTTGCCTGCCGTGTTTCCCGGACCGTGCCGAATGTTCCCGTCCGATCCCTTACAAAGTTAAGTTCATATGGCGCAGTTCGCGCCGTATCGGGAGTGAAGACGAAAGGGTTATTCGGGATAGCTTGATCGGATTAAATCCGGTCGCCGGACGGGCGAGGTCATACTTCGTCCGCTTGGGCGCCGGCTCCTTCCGGTCGTTTTACCGCCCGGCGGTCCGCCGCATGCGCGCGGTGACGGAACAATCGGCACGGGGAGGGTGTTGGGACTGCCAATGGTGTGATTCCTCCCTGAACCGCCAGTCACTGCCGCCGCAGCGCCTGTCCCACCGGGGACGCGCCGGCGGCGTTTTTTTTGCGCAGCACCAAAAAAAGCACGCCCGTGGGCTTGCACAGGGATTAGTGCGATATTACTGACTGTCCCCGGCGTCACGCACCGGTGACGGAACGGCGTCGAAACCGTCCGGCGCCGCCTCGCCCGACCCGTTCCTGTCGAACCGTGTATGCCAGGGCCGCGCATGCCAGAGTCGCGAATGACCGAACCAGACTTCGACCCATCGGACTCTCACCCGCCCGATACCGAGCCGTCGGTGACCGAAGGCATTGCGCCGGACGAACTGGCGGATTTCCACGCGTGGCGGCAGCGTGTGGTTGGCACCAACATTTCCGACAAGACCCTGCTGGCGACCGATTATCTCAATCACTTCAACGAAATCGTGATGCTGATCGAGATGATTCCGGACATGCCGGACATGGTGGAGGAATGCCTGATCTGGCAGCCCAAGAGCTACCCGGAGCATTTCCGCGACAGCGGCTTCTCGGACCGGGATCTCGCCATCGAGGCGTACGGCCACGTCCCGGCCAAGTTCAAGCGGCCCTTCGAGGACACCATCGCCCAGGCGCATCAGGTGGTCCGCCACACGCTGGAGCGCGTGTCCGTCGACATTCAGGACGGGGCGAGCGACAAGCTGCGGCTGGACTGCCAGACCTCGGTCGCGATGATCCATCGAATCATCCAGGTCGCCAACGGCATCATCCACGGCACCGCCCACGTCATGGAGCAGGGCGAGATCGACCTGTATCTGAGCGCCGAGTAACCGCCTCGGGGTCACGGCGGAGGCGCCCGATCTCTGCGCAGATGATTATTGCTTGTGCACCAAGCATTCCTTCCTTGCATGGCTCAAAGGCCGAGCGTCCAACTACAGTAAGCCTTCGAACGAAGAAGAGGCGGCGCTGCGGCGGATGCCTCCCATCGGGAGTGGAGACAGACCGTGAAGGGACCCGCCATCGCAGCGGCCGACGCATCGGCCGAGGCGCAGGGGGACGTGTCGGTCGATGTGGAGGCTGCGGCTGACCTCGCCGCCTCCCCGGAGATGCGCCTCTGGTTGCGTCTTTCGGCGTGCGCCGTTCTGATCGGCGCCCGGTTGCGCAGCCGTTTGCGCGACGAGTTCAGCACCACCCAGCCGCGTTTCGACCTGCTGTGCCTGCTCGACCGCCAGCCGGAGGGGCTGACCATGGGCGAGTTGTCGAAGCGCATGATGGTCACCAACGGCAACGTCACCGGCATTGTAGAACGGCTGGCCAAGGACGGGCTGGTCACGCGCGCCGCGGCGTCGAACGACCGCCGCATGCAGTTCGTCCGGATCACCCCCGAAGGCAGCGCCCTGGCGCAGGCCATCGCGGCGGCGCAACGCCGCTGGCTGGCCGAGCTGACGGCGGGAATGCCCCACGGCGACGTGGTCCAGCTGATGGGGTTGTTGGGGAAGCTGAAGAAAACGGTGCGTGGTGGAGGCGTGAGGGCATGATTCGGTCCGGTCATATCGACAGTTTCACGCGCGACCGGCTGCCGCCGCCGGAGCAGATGCCCGACTTTTTCTATGACCGGCCCGAACTCACCTATCCCGAACGCCTGAACGCCGCCGCGGCCCTGCTGGATGTCTGGCGGGAGCGCGGCTGGGACGAGCGCCCCTGCGTCATCGGCAACGGCGACGTGTGGAGCTACGGCCGCTTCCGCGACACCGTGGACCGCATCGCGCGCCTTCTGGCCGAGCGGTTCGGCATCGTTCCGGGCAACCGGGTGCTGGTGCGCGGGACCAACACGCCGATGCTCGCCGCCTGCTGGCTGGCGGTGCTGAAGGCCGGCGCGGTGGTGGTGCCGACCATGCCGCTGCTGCGCGCGGCGGAGCTGGAAAGCATCCTTGAACGCGCCGCCGTCTCGCTGGCGCTGTGCGACGCGCGCTTCGCCAAGGATTTGAACGCGGCGGCGCAGGCGATGGACGGGAGCATGCCCGTCGTGACCTTCAACGGCGGCGACCTCGAAGGGCGGCTGGAGAAGACCGATACCGGCTTCGCCGCGGTGGACACCGCCGCCGACGACGTGGCGCTGATCGCCTTCACCTCCGGCACCACGGGCAAGCCCAAGGCGACCGCCCATTTCCACCGGGACCTTCTGGCGGTGGCCGACCTGTCTCCGCAATCGCTGCTGAAGACCGGCGGCGACGACGTGTTCTGCGGGACGCCGTCGCTCGCCTTCGCCTATGGGCAGGGAGGGATGCTGCTGTTCCCGCTGCGGGTGGGGGCGTCGGTGGTGCTGCTGGACCGGGCGACGCCGGAGCGGCTGCTTGAGGTGACCGCGAAGCACAAGGCGACGGTGATGTTCACCGTGCCGACCGTCTACCGCGCCATGACCGCGCGGATCGAGGAGGACCCGGTCCTGGCCGAGGGGCTGCGCACGCTGCGCGCCTGCGTCTCGGCGGGTGAACCGCTGCCCGCCACCACGCTGGAGGGCTGGCAGGCGGTGACGGGGATGGAGATTTTGGACAGCTTCGGCACCACGGAGATGCTGAACGCCGTCCTGCATTCGCCGCCCGGCGCCGTCCGGCCCGGCGCCACCGGGATGGTGGTTCCGGGGTACGAGGCCCGCGTGGTCGACGACAGCCTGACCCCGCTGCCCCCCGGCCAGATCGGGCGGCTGGCCGTGCGCGGCCCGACCGGCTGCATCTATCTGGACGACCCGCGCCAGGAGAACTACGTGCAGGGCGGCTGGAACCTGACCGGCGACGCCTTCCGCATGGATGAGGACGGCTATTTCTGGTATCACGCGCGGACCGACGACCTGATCGTCTCTGCCGGCTACAAGATTTCCGGGCTGGAGGTGGAGGACGTCCTGCTCGGCCACGAGGCGGTCGAGGAATGCGCGGTGATCGCGGCCCCCGATCCGCTGCGCGGCTCCATCCCCAAGGCCTTCATCGTCACCCGCGACGGCGTGCGGCCCAGCGACGATCTGGCGGAACGGCTGCAATGCTACGTCAAGGACCGGATCGCCCCCTACAAGTACCCCCGCGCGGTGGAGTTCCTGGAGCAGTTGCCGCGGACGGAAACGGGCAAGATCCAGCGCTACAAGCTGCGGCAGAGGGAATGGGTCGAGAACGAGGATTGACCGGGGAACGATTCACCGGGGACCGGGCGGCGCACGCACCGCTGGTGCAGTTCGTCCTCTTCGTGGTGGTCGGCTGCGCCGCGGCGGTCGGCCATTACGGCGTTCTGATCGCGCTGTCGGAGCTGACGGCGGCCCCGCCGGTCCTGGCCTCGGCGGCGGGCTTCCTCGTCGGCGGCGTCATCAGCTATCTGCTGAATTACGGCCATGTCTTCCGCAGCGAGCAGGAGCATCTGCCCACCGCCGCGAAGTTCGTGGCCGTCGCCGCGGTGGGGCTGTGCGTGAACAGCGCCATCATGTGGGCCCTGGCGCAGCGGCTGGGCCTGCATTACCTGCTGGCCCAGCTCACCGCCACGGCGCTGGTGATGCTGTGGAGCTTCGCTGCGAACCGCTACTGGACCTTCAAGGCCGGATCGCCCGCCGCCTGAGTGCCCGCCGCCTGAGTGCTTGTCGGCTCGCCATGACGGCGGGCGACGAAGGAGTGGCGGTGCGGCGTCGGGCCGATGTTCTTCGCCAGACGATCGCCTTGCAGCCCGGCGGCGGACAGTCGCTCCTGCAATTCCGCCGGCGTGTAGGTGGAAAAGCCGGCCTCGCGCCGGATGCGCCGGTAATCGGACAGCGCCATGCGTCCCAGCCCCATCAGCGCCGCCATCAGGAAGCCGTGCCGGCGCGCCATGCTGAGCTGGCTGGCGATGTCGCGCAGCATCGGCGTGTCGGGCTCCACCACATCGGCGATCAGGATGCGCCCCCGCGTCCCGATCAGGTGGCGCCAGCGGTGAAGGACGCCTTCCAGATCCTCGCGCGGGATGTATTGCAGCACGGAGACGGCCAGCACCAAGTCGACGCTCCCCGTCGGCAGGGTGGCGAGGTCGTCGTCGTCGAGGATCCGGATTCCCGGATGGCCGGATAACCGCTCGCGCAGGCGATGGCGCACCGCGGGGGCGGCGTCGTATAGCCAGACGTTCCGGCAGCGCTTGGCCATGGCTTCCGCCGCCAAAGCGTCGCCGCAGCCGAAATCCAGGACGGTCCCCCCCTCCGGAAGATGGGCGTCGAGGTCGCTCTGCAGGCAAGCGAAATGCGCTTCCAGATTGCGCTGATTCGCGTAGATGGCGTTGGGCCGGTTCCAGAAATCGACCCAGCCGCTGGACCCCTGGCCGCCCGGTGGCCCGGACGACGTCCCATTGTCGTGCATATCCCGCTTCCCCTTTTGTGGGTCGTTTCTTGCCGAGGGGATTGTGTTGTTCGTCTCTTCGCCGGGAAGAGCCCCCTCGATCCGACCGTGTCGTAATCATGGTAGGTGTGAACAATCGGAACGGTCAAGAATGACCGGCGGGGACTATGCCGCCAGTGGAGGACGGACCAGGGAAGGACGGAGCGGGGTCAGGGCGCCGGGAACCCGGCGAAGCGGGCGAGCCGGATGTTCTTCTCGGCGAGCAGGGCGGCGAAGGCCGGGCTCTTCAGATAGGCGTGCTCGACCTTGCGTTGCTCCACCAGCGGGTCGGCGCGGCGCAGAGCCTCGTCCGGGATGCCGGGATGGACCATCACCAGCAGCCGCCCGGCGGGGCGGTCGAGAAAGCGCGCCATCAGATCGGGGAAGGGCTGGCGTCCGGAGAAGTCGTACACACCGGCGAAACGGTCGTTGGCGGGAATGCCGCGCACCCGCGCCAGCCGCGCCAGCCCGCCGCCGAGTCCGCCGATCAGCAGCGTCTTCGGCACCGCCACGCCGCGGCGCAGGACGGCGGCCACCGGCTCCCCGCACAGGCGGACGTAGGCGCCGGGCAGGGCGGCCAGGGCATCGGCGACCGCGTCGCGCACGGTGGGGAGTTGGTGGACGTGCTGGTGGCCGTCGATGTAGGCCGGCGCACCGCCCCAGGCCGCGGTGAAGGCGTCGATCTGCCGGGCCAGTTCGTCCCGGATCTCCTTGGGGTCGAGCCCGCCCGTGTAGGCCAGTTTCATCAGCCGCCCCAGCGGCGGCAGCTTTCCGCCCGGCGCCAGCCGGGGCAGGGAACCCAGCGGCGGCTGGTCGGTCAGGGTGAAATGCAGCCCGACGTCGGCCTTGTCGGCCAGCTCCTTCAACGGCGCGGCCCCTTCCGCCCAGAAGGGGCACAGCGTCATGGCCGAGGTCGCCGTCAGCCGCCCGGCGGCGATGAGGTCGCGGATGGCCTCGTTGACGCCCGGTGACAGGCCGTAGTCATCGGCGCAGAGCAGGACCGGATGCGCGGAACGCGGGGCTGGGGTGGTGTCGGTGTCGGGCATGGCGATGTAAGGTGGGAATGATGGCGGCGCAAAGCCGGGGAGGGGATGATGGAGTGGGACAGCCTGTGGTTCAACGGTCATGCGGCCACCATGGCGCCGATGGGAGCGGTTCGGGACGCGGCGATCGCCGTGAAGGACGGACGGATCGCCTGGATCGGCGCCGCCAAGGACCGGCCCGCCGGGCGGGCCGCCGAGGAGCATGACCTGGGCGGACGCTGGGTCACGCCGGGGCTGATCGACTGCCACACCCATCTGGTCTTCGGCGGCAACCGCGCCCGCGAGTTCGAGATGCGGCTGGAGGGCGCCACCTATGAGGAGATCGCCCGGGCCGGGGGCGGCATCGCCTCGACCGTCGCCGCGACCCGCGCCTCGGATGAGGACAGGCTGATCGCGAGCGCCGCCGTCCGCCTGCAACGGCTGCTGGCCGAGGGCGTGACGGTGGTGGAGGTGAAGTCCGGCTACGGCCTCGACCTCGCCACGGAGCGGCGGATGCTGCGCGCGGCGCGGGCTCTGGGCGAGCGCTTCCCCGTCACGGTGCGGACGACCGGGCTGGCCGCCCATGCCCTGCCGCCGGAGTTCGCGGGGCGGGCGGACGATTACATCGCGCTGGTCTGCGACGAGATCCTGCCCACCCTGGCGGCCGAGGGGCTGCTGGACGCGGTGGACGCCTTCTGCGAACGGATCGCCTTCTCGCCGGAGCAGACGGCCCGCGTGTTCGACACCGCGCGGCGGCTCGGCCTGCCGGTGAAGCTGCACGCCGACCAGCTCTCGGACGGCGGCGGGGCGGCGCTGGCCGCCCGCTACAGCGCGCTGTCCGCCGACCATGTGGAGCACACCGGCGAGGAGGGCGCGCTGGCGATGGCCGCGGCGGGGACGGTGGCGGTGCTGCTGCCCGGCGCCTTCTATCTGCTTCGCGAAACCAAGCTGCCGCCCATCGAGCTGTTCCGGCGCCATGGCGTGCCGATGGCGGTGTCCACCGACTGCAACCCCGGCACCTCGCCGGCCGTGTCGCTCCTGCTGATGCTGAACATGGCCTGCACCCTGTTCCGCCTGACCCCTCAGGAGGCGCTGGCCGGAGTCACCCGCAACGCCGCCCAGGCGCTGGGCATGGCCGCCACCCACGGCACGCTGGAGCCCGGCAAGGCCGCCGATCTGGCGGTGTGGGACGTCGGCGACCCGGCGGAGCTGTGCTACTGGCTGGGCGCCAACCCGTGCGCCGCGGTGGTGCGGGGCGGGCGGCTGGTGAAATCGCTCCAGGGGTAAGGTATCATCGGAGCAATGCGGACGGAGGTGACCCGGCGATGGGGGAGATCACGCTCAGGATCGAGGAGGATGTGCTCGACCGCCTGAAGATGCGGGCCAGCATCGCCGGTCGATCCGTCGAAGAGGAAATTGGCAGGATTGTCGAGGAAGCGACGGCGGCGCCACCTTCCGACCGCAGGGCTCTGGTCGAGGAGTTTCGACGAATCCGCGCGTTGACGCCACCCGGTGCATCCATCGATATCGCGGCCGTGATTCGCGAGGGGCGCGAACGATGACTCTGGTGGTGGATGCCAGTGTCGCGGTGCTGTGGGGTGTCGAGGACCCGATGGCGGAAACGGCGGAAGCCCTCCTTCTGTCATCACGGCCCTTGATCGCTCCGGACTTCATTCTGATCGAAGTTGCCAACGCCGTCTGGAAGATCGCGCGACGCGGCGGCATCCAGGCGGAGCAGGCCGAAGGCATCGTGGAGCGCATTCCCCGCGCGTTGACCGAACTGGTTCCGCCGACCGTCGTATGGTCACAGGCGCTTCGCATCGCCCGTCAATTGGATCACCCCGTGTATGACTGCGCTTATCTGGCGCTCGCCGAATTGCGAGGCGCACCGCTCGTCACGCTGGACAAGCGTCTGCACGCCCACACCCGCTCCACCCCATGGGAGGCGTTGACCGTCCTCCTGGGCGACGGCACGCTGCACGTCTGAAAACAACAAACGCATCAAGCAGAATTCGAGAGGGACGAGTCACATGTCCGACACCAAGCCGCCGGCCAACCGCCGCGTCATCCGGGCGCCGCACGGCACGGAACTGTCCGCCAGGTCCTGGCTGACCGAGGCGCCGCTGCGCATGCTGATGAACAACCTCGACCCCGACGTCGCGGAGAACCCGGACGAGCTGGTGGTCTATGGCGGCATCGGGCGGGCGGCGCGGAACTGGGACTGCTTCGACGCCATCGTGGCGTCGCTGAAGACCCTGAAGGAGGACGAGACGCTGCTGGTCCAGTCGGGCAAGCCGGTCGGCGTTTTCCGCACCCACGCCGACGCGCCGCGCGTGCTGATCGCCAACTCCAACCTCGTGCCGCACTGGGCGACCTGGGACCATTTCCGGGAACTGGATGCCAAGGGCCTGATGATGTACGGCCAGATGACCGCCGGGTCCTGGATCTACATCGGCAGCCAGGGCATCGTGCAAGGCACCTACGAAACCTTCGTCGAGGTCGGGCGGCGGCATTACGGCGGCGACCTGAAGGGGCGCTGGATCCTGACCGGCGGGCTGGGCGGCATGGGCGGCGCGCAGCCCCTGGCCGCGACCATGGCCGGGGCGTCCATGCTGGCCGTGGAATGTTCCGCCCGCAGCATCGAGCGGCGGCTGGAAACCAAATATCTCGACCGCTCGGCCACCAGCCTCGACGAGGCGATGGCGATCCTGTGGGAGGCCAAGGCCGCCGGCAAGGCGGTGTCGGTCGGTCTGCTTGGCAACGCGGCGGAGGTGTTCCCGGAACTGGTGCGCCGCGCCAAGGCCGACCCGCGCTTCCGCCCCGACGCGGTGACCGACCAGACCAGCGCCCACGACCCGCTGAACGGCTATCTGCCCGCCGGCTGGACGATGGAGGAGGCCGAGACGAAGCGCCGCAGCGACCCGGCGGCGGTGGTCGCGGCGGCCAAGGCTTCGATGGCGGCCCATGTTCGCGCCATGCTGGACTTCCACGCCATGGGCGTGCCGACGCTGGACTACGGCAACAACATCCGGCAGGTCGCCAAGGACGAGGGGGTGGCCGACGCCTTCGCCTTCCCCGGTTTCGTGCCCGCCTACATCCGTCCGCTGTTCTGCCGGGGCATCGGCCCCTTCCGCTGGGCCGCCCTGTCCGGCGATCCCGAGGACATCTACCGCACCGACGCCAAGGTGAAGGAGCTGATCCCCGACAACCCGCACCTGCACAACTGGCTGGACATGGCGCGCGAGCGCATCCGCTTCCAGGGCCTGCCGGCGCGCATCTGCTGGGTTGGGCTGGGCGACCGGGCGCGGCTTGGCCTCGCCTTCAACGAGATGGTGGCGAAGGGCGAGCTGAAGGCTCCCATCGTCATCGGGCGCGACCATCTGGACAGCGGCTCCGTCGCCAGCCCGAACCGCGAGACGGAGGGGATGATCGACGGCTCCGACGCGGTGTCCGACTGGCCGCTGCTGAACGCGCTGTTGAACTGCGCCTCGGGGGCGACCTGGGTGTCGCTGCACCATGGCGGCGGTGTCGGCATGGGGTTCAGCCAGCACTCCGGCATGGTCATCGTGGCCGACGGGACGGACGCCGCGGCCAAGCGGCTGGAGCGGGTGCTGACCAACGATCCCGGCACCGGCGTGATGCGCCACGCCGACGCCGGCTACGACATCGCGAAGGACTGCGCGAAGGAGCAGGGGCTCACGCTTCCGATGATCGGCTGATGGGCTTGGCGGGGGCGGCGCGCGGCGGCAGGGTCGCCAGCGCCACCCCCGGCAGCACCAGCAGGACGCCGAGCAGGTGGAACATCTGCAACTGTTCGTCCAGCAGCGCCCAGGCGGCAACCGCCGCCCACAGCGGCATGACGTAGAGCGAGGTGCCGGCCCGCGCCGGTCCCATCAGATTGATCGTCTTCTGGTAGGTCAGGAAGGCGAGGACGGAGGCGAACAGCGCCACCCCGGCGATGCGGACGGCGGCGTCCAGGCTCAGCGGCACGGGGCGCAGGGCCAGCGACTCCCACGCGTAGAAGGGGGCGAGCACGACGACACCGGCCAGAGCGTTCGCCGCGAACACCGTCACCACCGGCAGCGAGCCGCGGGTCTGGCGCAGCAGCACCGTGTAGACCGCCCAGGCCGCCGACCCCACGAGGATCAGCAGGTCGCCGGCGTTGAAGGACAGATGCAGCAGCGCCTGCGCGTCGCCCCGGGTCAGGATGACCAGCACGCCGGCCATGGCGACGGCGATTCCCGCGGCCTGTCGCGGCGTCACCTTTTCACGCAGCCACAGGGCGGCGATCATCAGGATGATGACCGGGCTGGTGGCGTAGATCAGCGCGGCGTTGGTCGCGCTGGTCCGCTCCAGCCCCATGTAAACGACGGCGCCGCACACACCCTGGGCCAGCGCGCCCAGCAGAAGGAAGCGCTTCCACGAGGCGCGCAGGGTGTGGCGGTGCTGGATCAGGCCGGGCAGCGCCAACGGCAGGATCATCAGGAAGGCCAGAACCCAGCGCCAGAAGGCCAGCCCGACCGGCGGCACGATGGCGGCCGCGGCCCGCCCGATCACCACGTTGGAGGCGAAGAAGGCCGAGGAGAGCAGATACAGGCTGTAGGCGGTGAAGGCAGCATTGCGCTGGGTGGCGTTGCGCGGCTGGCGGTCCATGGGGCGTCCGGGAAAAGTCGGTGGGCGTCTTACGGAGCCTGCGGCCCCAGCAGCATCACCAGCTTGTAGTCGGATCGTCCGGCGGGGCACAACGTCACTTGTTCGTAGACCAGCGTCCCGTCCTGGGGATGGGTGAAGCCGCGGGTGCCGCCTTCCCGCTCCAGAACGCCCTGATCCTCCCACAGCCGGGCGAAACGGGGGGAGTCGGCGCGCAGGCCGTCAACCAGGGCGGTCACCTCCGCATCCCCGGCGCGGCGGGCGGTGTCGGCGCGGAACTCGGCGAGCAGCCGGCGGGCGCGGTCCTCCCAATCCGCGATGAAGCCCCGCGCGCTCGGGTCGAGGAAGACGTAGCGCAGCAGGTTCTGCTCGGTCCCGCCCAGCCAGCCGGAAAAGAGATGCGCCGCCGCGGCGTTCCAGCCGACGGCGGTCCAGACGCGGTCGAGCAGGTAGGCCGGCGCCGTCACCGCCTCCAGTGCCGCCAGCAGCGGGGCCGGGGGCTGGTGCGGGCCGTTCGTCGCGTCGGCGTCGGGATCGCGCTTTCGCGACAGCTCGAACAGATAGGCGCGCTCCGCCGCGGTCAGCCGCAGCGCCCCGGCGATGCGCCCCAGCGCCTGCGGAGAGACGGAGACCTCGCGCCCCTGTTCCAGCCAGGTGTACCAGGTCGGGCTGAGGCCGCAGAGCTGGGCGGCCTCCTCGCGCCGCAGGCCGGGCGTGCGGCGGCGGGCGGAGCCGGCCTGCGGGATGCCGGCCTCGGCCGGGGTCAGCCGCTCGCGGTGGGCGCGCAGGAAGGCGCCCAGCCGGTGCCGCGCGTCGTCGTCGGAACTCATGGTGGCAGCGCTTATACCAGGATAAGCGCTTGCCTTGTACCGGTTTGCCAAACGCCCGATGCTGGGTCCCACGACGAATTCGCCCCAACAAACACGAACGGGAATCGCCACCATGACCAACAGCCACCACGGCGTCGTCGCCGCCCAATACGGCCAGCGCGCCGACGCCTATGTGACCAGCGCCGTCCACGCCTCCGGCGCCGACCTGGACCAGATCGAGGACGCGCTGCGCGGGAAGAAGGCCGCCCGCGTGCTGGATCTCGGCTGCGGCGGCGGCCATGTCGCCTACCGCGCCGCGCCGCACGCCGCCGAGGTGGTGGCGGTGGACGTCACCGCCCCGATGCTGGAGGCGGTGGCCCGCAACGCGGCGGAGCGCGGCCTGACCAACATCACCACCACCCAGGCCCCCGCCGAGCGTCTGCCCTTCCCGGACGGCCATTTCGACGTGGTGCTGAGCCGCTTCAGCGCCCATCACTGGCTGAACGCCGAGGCCGGCCTGCGCGAGGCGCGGCGGGTGCTGGCTCCGGGCGGTTGGGCGGTCTTTGTGGACATCGTGTCGCCGGGCCATCCGCTGCTGGACACCCATCTCCAGGCCGTGGAGCTGCTGCGCGACACCTCGCACGTCCGCAACTACAGCGCCGCGGAATGGATGGCCGCCCTGTCCCGCGCCGGCTTCGCGGTGACCGGCCTGACGCCGCGCCGCCTGCGCATGGAGTTCGCCGTCTGGACCGCCCGCACCTCCACTCCCGACCTGCGCGCCCAGGCCATCCGCGCCCTGCAGGACCTCGCCTCCGACGAGGTGCGCCGGCACTTCGACATCCTGGAGGACGGCAGCTTTCTCCTGGACAGCCTGACCATCGAAGCGGAGGCTTGCTGACCACAAGAAAAGGATGGAGAGGCCGGCGATGGACGACGTTCGTGTGCGTAGGGCCGGGCTCGCCGACGCGGGCGCGGTCACCGGTCTCGTGGCGGCTCTGCTCTCCGAACTTTCCGCCGGGCAGAACGACACGCCGCGCGCCGTCATGCTGGCCGTCGCCGAATCCCTGCTGGACGGCGCCGGCGACTCCTACACGGTTTTCCTGGCGGAGGATGCGGCGGGCCGCCCGCTCGGCGTCGCGACGCTGTCGGAGGGCGTCTGCATCTCCACCCTGGGCCGGTTCGGGACGATCCGGGAATTGTACGTCACGCCGGAGTCGCGCTCCGCCGGGGTGGGGCGGGTGCTGATCCGGGCCGTTCTGGACCACGGCCGCGCCCATCGCTGGACGCGGGTCGAGGTGGGAGCGCCATCCGCCGCGGACTGGCCGGATTCCCTGCGGTTCTACCAGCGCGAGGGCTTCACGGAGATCGGGCCGCGCCTGAAGTTCCGCTTGGCCTGACAACGGCCGTGGTGCTTGCGTGATGCGGCTTGGTTGCGTGTTGACAGACGATTCGGCCACGCGCCAAATGAACCCGCATCACCGGCCGCCGAAAAGAACGGGCGGCCATTCGACCGAACACGGGAGGTTGTTAGGAATGAAGCGCATCCTGCTGGGTGCCGGGCTCGGCGTTGCCGCCACCTTGGCGCTTGCTGCGCCGGCCCAGGCCGCCAAGACCCTCGTCTATTGCTCCGAGGGCAGCCCCGAAAACTTCAACCCGATGGTCAACACGACCGGAACGAGCTTCGACGTCTCGCTGCCCGTGTACAACAACCTCGTGCAGTTCGAGCGCGGCGGCACCAAGGTTGTCCCCGGCCTTGCCGAGAAGTGGGACGTGTCGGAGGACGGGCTGACCTACACGTTCCACCTGCGCAAGGGCGCGAAGTGGCACAGCAACAACGACTTCAAGCCGACCCGCGACGCCAACGCGGACGACGTGCTGTGGTCGTTCAATCGTCAGTGGAAGAAGGATCACCCCTTCCACAAGGTGTCCGGCGGCGCCTATGACTACTTCAACGACATGGCGATGCCCGACCTGCTGAAGTCGATCGAGAAGGTCGACGACTACACGGTCAAGTTCACGCTGAACAAGGTCGAGGCGCCCTTCATCGCCAACCTGGCGATGCCCTTCGCGGCCATCCAGTCCGCCGAATACGCCGACGCCCTTCAGAAGAAGAACCAGATCGACAAGATCGATCAGGCGCCGATCGGCACCGGTCCGTTCCAGTTCGTCGCCTACCAGAAGGACGCGGTCATCCGCTACAAGGCGTTCGAACAGTATTGGGGCGGCAAGGCTCCGCTCGACAACCTCGTCTTCGCCATCACGCCCGACGCCGCCGTCCGCTACGCCAAGCTGAAGGCCGGCGAGTGCCACATCGTGCCGTACCCGAATCCGGCTGATCTGGAGGCGATGAAGAAGGACGCCGCCATCAATCTGATGGAGCAGGAAGGCCTGAACGTCGGCTACTTGGCCTTCAACGTCACCAAGAAGCCCTTCGACGACGTGCGCGTCCGCCGCGCGCTGAACATGGCCATCGACAAGAAGGCCGTGGTCGACGCGGTGTACCAGGGCGCCGGCGTCCCGGCGAAGAACCCGATCCCGCCGACCATGTGGTCGTACAACAAGGAGATCGAGGACTACCCGTACGATCCGGAGCGCGCGAAGAAGCTGCTGGCCGAGGCCGGCTTCCCGGACGGCTTCGAGACCGACCTGTGGGCCATGCCGGTGCAGCGCCCCTACAACCCCAACGCCAAGCGCATGGCCGAGATGATGCAGGCGGACCTCGCCAAGGTCGGCATCAAGGCCAAGGTCGTGCAGTACGAGTGGGGTGAGTACCGCAAGCGCCTCCAGGCCGGCGAGCACCAGATGGGCATGCTGGGCTGGACCGGCGACAACGGCGATCCGGACAACTTCCTGCACGTCCTGCTCGGCTGCGAGGCCGCGCGTCCGGGCGGGTCGAACATCGCCAAGTGGTGCTACAAGGAGTTCGACGACCTCGTCGTGCAGGCCAAGCGCACCACCGACATCGCCGCCCGCACCAAGCTGTACGAGCAGGCGCAGGTCATCTTCAAGGAAGAGGCCCCGTGGCTGACCGTCGCTCACTCGGTCGTGCACATGGCGGTGAGCAAGAATGTGGTCGATTACAAGATGGACCCGTTCGGCATCCATCGTTTCTACGGCGTCGATTTGAAACAATAAACTCAGTGTAGCAAGCGGCTTTACAAAGCGGGGGCCGGGGCATTAAACCCCCGGCTTCCCTTTGCGGACGCAGAGGTAAAAAGGGGGCCGCGGCCCCCTTGCTTTCGTTTCGAGCCCCCGGTGACGATCCGATGCTACGCTTCATCCTGACGCGGGTGAGCCTGGTGATTCCGACCTTTCTCGGCGTCACCTTCCTGACCTTCCTTCTGATCCGCCTTGTCCCCGGCGACCCCATCGAGGTGCGCGTGGGCGAGCGCGGGATCCCCCCCGAACGGCTTCTCGAACTGCGGCACGAGCTGGGGCTGGACCGGCCCTTGTGGCACCAGTTCCTCGACTACATCGGCGGGGTCCTCCAGGGCGACCTCGGCGTGTCGCTGGTGACGCGCAATTCGGTGTTCAGCGAATTCGTGACGCTGTTCCCGGCGACGCTGGAACTGGCGGCGCTGGCCATGCTGTTCGCCACGGTGGTCGGCCTGCCCGCGGGAATCATCGCGGCGGTCCGGCGCGGCTCGGTCTTCGACCATGGCGTGATGGGCATCAGCCTGACCGGCTATTCCATGCCGATCTTCTGGTGGGGCCTGCTGCTGATCCTGTTCTTCTCGGTGGGGCTGGGCTGGACGCCGGTGTCCGGGCGGCTCGACCTGCTCTATTACGTGGAGCCGGTGACCGGCTTCATGCTGATCGACACGCTGATGGCCGGCGAGTACGGCGCCTTCTGGTCGGCGCTGCACCACCTCATCCTGCCGATGATCGTTCTCGGCACCGTTCCGCTGGCCGTCGTGGCGCGCATGACGCGCTCCGCCATGCTGGAGGTGCTGGGCGAGGACTACATCCGCACCGCGAAGGCCAAGGGGCTGGCGGGCAAGCGGGTGATCGGCATGCACGCCCTGCGCAACGCGCTGATCCCCGTGGTCACCGTGATCGGCCTCCAGGTGGGCACGCTGCTGGGCGGCGCGATCCTGACCGAAACCATCTTCTCCTGGCCCGGCGTGGGCAAGTGGCTGATCGAGAGCATCAACCGCCGCGACTATCCGGCGCTCCAGGGCGGGGTGCTGCTGATCGCGACGACGGTGATGACCGTGAATCTGCTGGTGGACGTTCTCTACGGCGTCCTGAACCCCCGCATCCGCCATTCGCGGTGAGGTGAGCCATGACGACTCCTACGACGACGGGCGTTCCGGAGACCCTTCCGGCCGCTTCTCCGCCGGTTTCCCAGCCGCCGCACCCGCTGGTCGAGTTCTGGTACCATTTCCGGAAGAACAAGGGGGCGATGGCCGGCCTCGCCGTGATCCTGCTGATCGCCGTGGTGGCGCTGTTCGCCGAGCTGGTGGCGCCGCACGATCCCAACATCCAGTACCGTGACGCCATCCTGGTGCCGCCGGTCTGGCAGGAAGGCGGGCGCTGGGCCTTCCTTCTCGGCACCGACGACATCGGGCGCGACATGCTGTCGCGCCTGATCTTCGGGGCGCGGCTGTCGATGATGATCGGCCTGATCGTCGTCACGCTGTCGCTGGTGGTCGGGCTTGCGCTGGGCATGATCGCCGGCTTCTTCGGCGGCGTCACCGACGCGCTGGTCATGCGCTTCATGGACATCCTGCTGTCGCTGCCCAGCCTGCTGCTGGCCGTGGTGGTGGCGGCGATCCTCGGGCCGGGGCTGGTCAACGCCATGCTGGCCGTGTCCATCGTGGTCATCCCGCACTACGCCCGCCTGACCCGCGCCGCCGTGATGGCGGAGGCGAGCAAGGACTACGTCGTCGCCTCCCGCGTGGCGGGGGCCGGGCCGCTGCGGCTGATGCTGGTGGTGATCCTGCCGAACTGCGTGGCGCCGCTGATCGTCCAGGCGACGCTCGGCTTCTCCACGGCGATCCTGGACGCGGCGGCGCTGGGCTTCCTCGGCCTCGGCGCGCAGCCGCCGACGCCGGAGTGGGGCACCATGCTGGCCTCGTCCCTCCAGTTCCTCCAGCGCGCCCCCTGGGTCGTCACCTGGCCCGGCGTGGCCATCCTGGTGACGGTGCTGGCCTTCAACCTGCTGGGCGACGGGCTGCGCGACGCGCTCGACCCCAAGCTGAAACGCTGATGCCTGCCATGCCTCTTCTCGACATCAAGAACCTGTCCGTCGAGTTCACCACGCGCGCCGGCACCTTCCGCGCCGTGGACGGGATCGACCTCACCGTGGACGAGGGCGAGGTGGTGGGCATCGTCGGCGAGTCCGGGTCCGGCAAGTCCGTGACCTCGCTCGCCGTGATGGGCCTGCTCGGCTCCAACGGCACGGTGGTCGCCGACCGCATGCAGTTCGGCGGCAAGGACCTGCTGGCGATGAGCCCGTCGCAGCGCCGGAAGATCACCGGCAAGGACGTGGCCATGGTCTTCCAGGAGCCCATGACCAGCCTGAACCCCTGCTTCACTGTCGGCTTCCAGATCATGGAGACGCTGAAGGTGCATGAGGGGCTGTCCGGCAAGGCGTTGCGCAACCGCGCCATCGAATTGCTGGAGCAGGTCGGCATCCCGGCCCCGGAAAGCCGCCTGTCGGCCTTCCCGCACCAGCTCTCCGGCGGCATGAACCAGCGCGTGATGATCGCCATCGCCATCGCCTGCAACCCGCGCCTGCTGGTCGCGGACGAGCCGACGACGGCGCTGGACGTGACCATCCAGAAGCAGATCCTCGACCTGCTGGTCCGCCTCCAGAAGGAGTGGGGCATGGCCCTGATCCTGATCACCCACGACATGGGCGTGGTGGCGGAGACGGCGCAGCGGGTGGTCGTCATGTACGCCGGGCAGGTCGCCGAGACGCGCCCGGTGGACGCCCTGTTCAAGGCGCCGCGCCACCCCTACACCGGCGCGCTGCTCGACGCGCTGCCGGAGCGGGCGTTGGGCAAGCGCCGGCTGCCGACGATCCCCGGCGTGGTGCCGGGCATCGGCGACCGGCCGCAGGGCTGCCTGTTCAACCCGCGCTGCCGCTTCGCCACCGACCGCTGCCGGATCGAGCGTCCGGCCCTGTTCGACGTGGACGCCGGCAAGGCGCGCTGCTTCTATCCGCTCGCCGATGCTCCGGTCGGCGCCGGGGAGGTCCTGTGATGTCCGACATCCTCACCGACGTCATGCCGGCCACCGGCCCGGTGGTCCTGGAAGCCATCCATCTGCGCAAGCACTACGCGGTCAAGCGCGGCGCCTTCAAGCCGGCGGCCACCGTCAAGGCGCTCGACGGCGTGTCCTTCCAGCTCGAAGCCGGCAAGACGCTGGCGGTGGTCGGCGAGTCCGGCTGCGGCAAGTCGACGCTGGCGCGCTCCGTCACGATGATCGAGCCGCCGTCCTCGGGCCAGCTCCTCTATGACGGGCGCGACGTGGTCGGGCGCACCGCGTCGGAGATGAAGGAGCTGCGGCGCACCGTCCAGATGGTGTTCCAGAACCCCTACGGATCGCTGAACCCGCGCAAGACCGTGGGCTCGATCCTATCGGAGCCGCTGGTCATCAACACCCCGATGGGCAAGCAGGAGCGGCGGGAGCGGGCCGTCGCCATGATGGCGAAGGTCGGGCTGCGCCCCGATCAGGTGGACCGCTACCCGCACATGTTCTCCGGCGGCCAGCGTCAGCGCATCGCCATCGCGCGCGCGCTGATGCTGAACCCGCGGGTGGTCGTGGCGGACGAGCCGGTGTCGGCGCTGGACGTGTCGATCCAGGCGCAGGTGCTGAACCTGATGATGGATCTGCAGGAGGAGCTGAACCTCGCCTACCTATTCATCTCCCACGACCTCAGCGTGGTCCGGCACATCGCCGACGCGGTCATGGTGATGTATCTGGGCCGGCCGGTGGAGCACGGGCCGAAGGACGTGGTCTACTCCCGCCCGCGCCACCCCTACACCCGCATCCTGATGGCCGCCACGCCGCGAGTGAACCCGGCGCTGCGGGCGGAGCGGGTGATCCCGAAGGGCGAGCTGCCCTCGCCGCTGAATCCGCCGCCGGGTTGCCCCTTCCACAAGCGCTGTCCCCACGCCACGGAGCGCTGCGCGGCCGAGGTGCCGGCGCTGCGCCCGGTGGACGAACGGCTGGTCGCCTGCCACTTCGCGGAGGAGATGGCCTGAGGGCAAGAGGCCGCGGCGTCGTCCGTCAGGCGCCGCGGCCGGTCTTGTCCTGAAGGGCGTCGATGCGTTTCGAGGCTTCGGCCTTCGTCAGATCGCCGTCGAAGGACTCGCCGGCCTCCTCGCTGAGCGTCTTCAGGTAGGAGGCTTGCGCCCCGGTCATCGGCTCGTCGCCCGTGGTCCAGTCGTCGGGGTCCTTCTCGCGGTTCGAGTGGTCCGCTCCTCCGGTCGGCGCGGTCTTCGGGTTGCTCCCCGAATTCGGCGCGTCGTCGCGATGGGACTGCGGACGAGGGTCGTGATCGTCGTTGCGTTTCGTGTTCATGAATTGTTCCTTTTCGCTGGAAACGTCTGTCGAACAGCGGCCGCCGGGGATTGGTTCCCGCGGGCCTGTGCCGCCGGCCTGCGCCGGTGATTGAAGCGTCGTTGAAGCCGCAATCGGAAGACGGTACCCTTCCGCGGCCTGGGGTTTTCCCGGCCGGTCATCTGAGGACCAGCGCAAGGGGACGGAACGAAATGCCGCTGATGGTGTGGAATGACAAGCTGAGCGTCGGGATCACGCAGTTCGACGAGGAGCACAAGCAGCTGGTCGCCCTGGTCAACGAGCTGTTTGACGCCGTCCAGGCGGGGCGCAGCAAGGAGGCGCTGGGCGGCATCCTCGACAGCCTCGTCGCCTACACCAAGTCGCACTTCACCCACGAGGAGGAGCATTTCGCCCGCCTCGGCTATCCGGACCGCGACGCCCACAAGGCGGAGCACGACGCGCTGGCCAGTCAGGTGCTGGAGGTGCAGCGCAAGTATCACGCCGGAGCCACCGCCACGCTGAGCATGGAGGTGATGAACTTCCTGAAGAACTGGCTCATCAAGCACATCCAGGGTACCGACAAGAAGTACGGTCCCTTCCTGAAGGAAAAGGGCGTGGGGTAAAGGGCCATTTCCCGAAGGGCGGCCGTGGCCGTGCGCGCCCTCGCTTGATCGGGTTGGCCGATCCGCTAAACCTCCGACGTCCGACGCGGTCGGCGGCGCCGGTCAACGGCGCCTCGTGTCCCGGACCGCTTCCTTTTTCCGTTCGACGGCGGGGTTTTCCCCGCCCGCGTCGCGCATGATCCCAGCATGGCCGTCGCCGCGCGTCGGGAACTCTTGGCCGGGGCCGGGGTTCATGACGTGACGGATGACTCCTGACAAGGCTCCGTCGTCGCGCAATTCCGGCGAAGGTGCGCCGATGAACCGATGGCCGACATGGAGCCGTCCCGCCACCAGCGCCCGGACCGACCGCGCCGGGACCGCCAACGCTTGCCGTCCCCGATTTGCCCTCCGCTCTCCTGATCCCGCCATCGCCGCCCGGCTTTCCGCGGCGCCGCCGTTATGCGCCATTGCCGCCTGAACATGACGATCCGGAGACACACGCAACCGTCACAGGGTCAAAACCATGGAAGAACAGTGGCTCCTCAAGGCGAAATTCGTGGCCTTCAATCTGACGATCTCGGCGTTCGTCTTCGTCCTCTACGCGCAGGGGTGGCTGGACCGGGTCCTGACCGGGCACATCGCCGTGGCGACCGCGATCATCGGCATCGTCTTCGTCGTCGGGCTGGTGATGTCGGCCTATCGGGTGTGGAAGATCGGCGGCGAGTTGGACAAGGCCAAGCTCGGCGGCGGGCGGCTGATGAAGGTCGAGAGCGAACGCGCCCTGGAAATCCGCCTGTTCTCCCGGATATCGCACCTTCAGCACATCGCCAACGCGCTCGGCATGCTCGGCCTGATCGGCACGGCCTGGGGCTTCAGCCTGTTCGCCGCGAACATCACGCCCGACATGGTGGGCAACGCCGCCTCGGCCGGCGCCATGGTGACCACTCTGGCCAGCGGCCTGGGCGTGGCGATCTACGCCACGATGCTGGGTGGCGCCCTGTGCCTGTGGACGACCTGCAACCTGCAGCTCCTGCGCGGGGCGACCGCGTCCCTGTGCGCGCTGATCATGGACGAAGCCCACGCCCGCTCCCGGGTCGCCCCGAGGACGGGGACGCCGGAGTTCGCCGCGCCGCAGACGGCTCCCTACGGCGCACTCGGCGGTGAGGCCGCGTCATGAACGATTTCCTGGGGGAGGATCAAACCGGCGTGCTCGTCGCTCGGGATCTGCTGACGCTGCTGCTGTGCGGCTTCGTGGCCTGCGCGGTCCTGGCGGTGCCCTTCATCAACGAGGCGAAGAAAACCGAGGCCAACCAGCAGAACGAGTCCTCCTCGTCCGCCGCGGCGGGCATGGAGCCGCCGGGAAACGTCATCATCGAGGCGCGGTGGGATGACAAGCTGCGCAGCGACGTCGATCTGTGGGTGCAGGCGCCGGGCGACGTGCCGGTGGGCTATTCGAACAAGTCGGGGCTGATCTTCAACCTGTTGCGCGACGATCTGGGCGCCTACGCCGATCCCACGGAGATCAATTTCGAGACCTCCTATTCCCGTGGCATTCCTCCCGGAGAATACACGGTAAACGTGCATATGTTCCGCAATCTGGAGAATGTGTTTCCCATCTGGGTCCGGGTGGTCGCCCGCGTCAAGGCGGAGCATGAGTCGGGGGCCGCAACGATCGCCGCCACGCGCGTCCGGCTGGACCACGAAGGGCAGGAGATCACCGCCTTCCGCTTCACCCTGACGGAGCGGGGCGAACTGGTGCCGGGGTCCCTGAACGCCGTGTTCAAGCCGCTGCGCTCGGCCAAGAATTGACCCGCCGGACCGGGAGTGCGCCATGGAAAGCCTGACCGTCATCTTCGGCTTCGTCGCCGTCGTCACCCTGCTGCTCGTCCTGTCGGCCTTGCGCTGGACGCGCAGCCCGATGGCCCGCGTGGTGATCCTGCTGCTGTTCGCCCTGCTCCTGCCGGCCGCCTACGCGGCTCCGGCGGCGCTGCTGGGCCGGGCGAAGCCGGTCACTCTGGAATGGATGGGGGCCAACGTCCGCGAGGCCAAGGTGCTGAGCGCCACGCTGGTGGAGAACGAAGCCATCTACCTCACCCTGCTCTGGGAGCAGGCGCCCAACCTCTACCGCCTGCCCTGGGACCGCCGCATGGCGGAGCAGTTGCAGGAGGCGCAGCGCGAGGCCCAGCGCAACGGCACCAACCCGATGATGCGTCTGCCTTTCGAGCGGTCTTGGGACGACCGGGAGCCGCGCTTCTACGCGCAGCCGCAGCCGAAGATGCCGGACAAGCCCTATGAGAACGCGCCCGGCAACGGCGGGCCGGGCGGCAATCCGGGGATCGAGTTCCAGCACCCCGGCCAGCCGACCTGACGTCCGGCCCTTCGGCGGCGGGGCGTTCCGGTGGTTTTCCGGCACGGCCCCCTGTGAAGGGCCCTTGAAGGCGGGGGGCGGCCTCGTCTACGGTTCCGCGATTCCGTCCGCCCGAGCAAAGAGAGTCCCATGCCGTCCTTCGACATCGTGTCCAAGACCGACATCCACGAAATCGACAACGCGCTGAACGGCATGCGCCGCGAGATCGAGACCCGCTTCGACTTCAAGGGCTCGCGCTGCACCGTGGAGCGCACCGAGAACGACATCACCCTGCTGGCCGACGACGGCCCCAAGCTGGAGCAGATGCAGGAACTGCTGCGGGTCTATGTCACCCGGCGGAAGCTGGACGCCGGTGCCCTGGACTATTCCAAGCCGCCGGAGCGGGCGGCGGGCGACGCGCTGCGCCAAGTCGTCACCGTCAAGCAGGGCATCGCCCAGGACCTCGGCAAGACCATCGTCAAGGCGATCAAGGACGCCAAGATGAAGGTCCAGGTCTCCATCCAGGGCGACGAACTGCGCGTCACCGGCAAGAAGCGCGACGACCTCCAGGACGCCATCGCGCTGGTGCGCGGGCTGAAGATCGAACAGCCCCTGCAATACCTGAACTTCCGGGACTGACCGGAGGCACGGGACCGGCGGGGTCATTCTTGCCGGCCGGCGGGTCGTTCTTGCCGGGTGGGGCGGAAATTTTTGCCGGGCACGGGGGCGGCGGGAGAGCCGAACCGACCGGCCGCCGGCCCCTTCCCATGATGGCCCGCCCCTTGCTTGCCATGATCCGGTAGCCGAACGCCGCAGGGTCAACGCGCCATGTCGATACCGGCCAACGCCGACGCTTCCCAGTTGATGCGCATCCGGGCTGAAGAGCTTCTGGAGCGCAAAGGCACGGGTGCGCCCCGGCAGGCGGGGGAACTCGCCGGTCAGTTCGCCGCGATGCTGGAGCAGCTGAACGGCGTCGGTGGCGCGGACGGCGCGGCGGCCCTGGCAGCCTCCTCCGCGGCGGGGCCGGTCACCGGGGGCTCGGCGATCGCCCACCGGCTGGGCGTGGGCGCCGTCAGCGTCTTCGCACAGAACGGTTCGGACACGGCGTCCGGCGCCCAGAGCGCCGATGCCCACACGCCCGACATGACGGCGCCCAACGCCGAGGAGGCCATGCAGGTGGTGCAGAGCGCCCTCCAGGCCGAAAGCGCGCCGAACTTCCGTTGGCTGACCACGCTGCTGACCCAGAGCGTTCCCGACCGCATGAAGACGGGGCCGGCCCAGTAATCGCCGGCCGAGCAGCCGCCCGCAGCAACCAAAGGTGCCGGTTCAGCGAACCTCCAGCCGGCGCTCCAACGTGACCACCGCGTTGCCGTCGCGGGTCAACGTCACGACGCCCCGGTAGGGCCCCTTCGGCCATCCCGACGCCGGACGCTTCAGCCCCTGGTAGGAGAACCAGACGGCCTTGTCGCCGGTGATGCCCTTGCTGTTGTCGAACAGGGTCCGCCCATCGCCGTCGAGGATGCGGATGCGCTGCGTGTCGCCGTCGCGGACGCCCATGATGTCGGACCACAGGACGAGCATAGGCGAGTCCCGGGTCAGCGTCTCCCCGGCGAATTCGCCGTGGCGGGCCGGCTCGGCCTCCGGAACGCGGCTGGTGGCGAAGCCGGCGCTGAGTCCGGCGGTCGGGCGGTAGGCCAGCGCCTTGGCCGTGGCGGCGTTCCACAGCGGCGTCATGGCCTGGCCGCAGGCCGTGAAGGGCTGCTGGCCGACGAAGGGATCGACGACCGCGCCGTTGTGGCGCACGCCGAAATGCAGATGGGGGAACTCGGTCAGTCCCGACAGCCCGACATCGCCCAGCCGTTGCCCGGCCTCCACCCGCTGGCCGGGGGTGACCGCCACGCTACCGCGCTTCATGTGCAGGTACGCGGTCTGCCAGCCGTCGCCATGATCGATGATGACGGCGTTGCCGCCCCCGACCTTCATCACCGTGTCGCGCCCGATGACGTTGACGTTCACGTCCTCCATGCCGTCACGCACCCGCAGGACGGTTCCCGCGGCGGCGGCCAGCACGGCGACGCCCTTGTCCATGGCTGTGTAGTCGGGCAGGCGGAAATCCGTTCCGTCATGCCCGTCGTAGCTCAGCCGCCCGCAGGCATGGTCGCGCCATCCGGGGCCGGAGTCCTCGTCGACGTAATTCTGGACGAAGCAGGTCTCCCCGATCCGGCACTGGATTGGCAGCCCGAAGGCCGGCGCCTCGGCGCCCGCAGGGCCGGCGAGAACCGGAACGCCCGCGAGAAGGCCTGCGGAGAGGAGGGTGGCGAGCGCCTTGCGGATCATGCGGGCTTCCCTGGGAGAAGGGGCGTGCGGAGAGGGCAGGGTGCGGGAAGCCCCGTTCCGGCGCAATCGCGAGGAAGCCATACGCCGCCCGGCCAAAGTCCGTTCAGCCAAAGCCCCTCAGCCGGCGATCAGCACCGCGAGCACTTCGGAAGCAAGGATGGCCGGCTTGATCGGCTTGCGGACCATCCGGGCGACGCCCAGCTTGGTCAGCGCCTGCATGGTCAGTTCCGGCGGCACCCGCTCGTCGATTCCGGAAAGGACGATGACCCGCAGGTCCGGGCGAAGGCTCTTGGCCGCCTGGATGACCTCGAACCCGTCATGCTCCGGCATGATGAGGTCGGTGACCAGCAGGTCGAACTCGTGGAAGGTCAACGATTCGATGGCTGCCCGCGCGTCGGAGCAGCCGGTGACGTTGTTGCCTTCCTTCTCCAGGATCTTGGTGACGATGCTGAGGGATACCGGGTCGTCATCGACGACAAGGATGTCCGCCATCGGAGCCTGCCCTCCCGTGAGCGAGTGTTTGGGTGTGCGGTTTTCCAGCCTGGATAAGGCGGGGGTGGTTTACGTCCCGTTTATGAGGGGGACGGCCATGCGTCGCCGTCAGGGCACCCCGCACCCGCGCCCGCACGGCGTTGACTTGGCGTTCCGTGCGCGTAAACTGGAGGCGCCTTCACGGAGAAGGCGCCGGTCGCCCATCACGGGGATCGGCCGATTGGGTCATATCGCTTTCAAGAGGATGTGACATGAGCACCGCATTGGCACTGACCACGCCGTTTCCCGGCGAGTCGCTGTCCCGCTACATCGAGCAGGTCCACCGCTTCCCCGTCCTGGGCGCGGAAGAGGAGTATGTGTTGGCCACCGCCTGGCGCCAGCATGGCGACATGGAGGCGGCCCGCAAGCTGGTGACCAGCCATCTGCGCCTGGTCATCAAGATCGCCACCGGCTTCCGCGGCTACGGTCTGCCGATGACCGATCTGGTCGGCGAGGGCAACATCGGCCTGATGACCGCCGTCCGCAAATTCGAGCCGGACCGCGGCTTCCGCCTCTCCACCTACGCGATGTGGTGGATCAAGGCCTCCATCCAGGAATACATCCTGCGCTCCTGGAGCCTCGTCAAGCTGGGCACCACCGGCGCCCAGAAGAAGCTCTTCTTCGGCCTGTCCCGCCTGAAGCGCAAGCTGGGCGAGTTCGGCAACGGCGACCTGAAGCCGGAGAGCGTGTCCCGCATCGCCCAGGAACTCGACGTTCCGGAAAGCGACGTGGTGGCGGTGAACCGCCGCTTCGTCCAGCCGGTCGCCTCGCTGAACGCGCCGCTCTCCGCCGGGGAAGGGACCGCGGAGATGCAGGACTTCCTGCCCGACGAGCGCCCGAACGCCGAGGACAGCCTGCTGGAGCGCGACGAGGCGATGCACCGCAGCGCCCTGCTGCGCGATGCGATGGCGGTGCTGAAGGACCGCGAGCGCGACATCCTGACCGCCCGCCGCCTCAGCCCGTCGCCGAAGACGCTGGAGGATCTGGCCGCCGTCTACGGCGTCAGCCGCGAGCGCATCCGCCAGATCGAGGAGCGCGCTTTCCAGAAGCTGTCCCAGCGGGTGCGGGAACTCGCCGCAGCGGCGTGACCGGGGGGCTGCTTGCCTCCCGCTCCGCCCTGGTTTATAGCGAAAGGCGTAGTTCCTGGAAGGTTGGTGCCAGCCGCCGGCGCCGTTCCTCCGGGCGAGACGGCGCGGCGTTCTCCTGCCTGCAGTTGTGGTGCGGGGAGCTGTGGATGCAACAGATGTTGTGATTTCGCCGCAATTTGTTGGAAATCGGTCCGCAAGCCGTCATAATGACAACTGGGTTTCTGTGCACCCCTGGGTATCGGGCCACGTCCCGACATCCGTGGGTGCCTTGGTGAGCGGGTACGGTTTTGTCCAACGTGTCTCCGGCAAAGCATCAGGGGCCTGAGGGCCCGTCCGCACCGGCAATGCCGACCACGTCGGCGTTTCTGGCGTCGCTGGCCGAAAGCCTCATGCATCAGGCCTCCTTCGCGCTGGTCTATGCCGACGCCGGAGGGCGCTGCCTGTTCGCCAACCCGAGTTTCGCAACCGTCCTGCAGACGTCGCCAGCCGCCTTGGCCGGGCGGCCCCTGGCCGAGTTCGACCATCCGCTGGCGCGCGCCGTCGTGCAGGCGCTGGACCGCTCCGCCCAGACCGGGGAGGCCGCCCCGGTGGACTGCGAGGTCGAGCGCGCGGGCGGCGGGCGCGGCGTGCTGACCGGTTGCCTCCTTCCCCACCGCACCGGCGACGGGGGGCAGGGCTTTCTCGGGCTGTTCCAGGATGTGACCGACCCGGCCCGCATCGCCGACTTCGTCCTGCGCCGCGACCCCTTCGTGACCACGCTGCTCGACGCCGCGGTGGACGGGGTGGTGGTGGCCGACCGCCACGGCATCATCCGCACGGTCAACCGGTCCTGCCGCACCCTGTTCGGCTACGACGAGGAGGAACTGATCGGGCGGAACGTCTCCGTCCTGATGCCGCCGCCCTTCTCGCGCGATCATGACAAGTACATCGGCAGCTATCTGGAGACGGAGCGCGCCAAGATCATCGGCATCGGGCGCGACGCGCTGGGCCGGCGCAAGGACGGCGCGGTGTTCCCGATCCATCTCAGCGTCGGCGAGGCCCGGCTGGCGCGCGAGGTCGTGTTCGTCGGCATCATCCGCGACATCTCCGAGCGACTGGCGGCGGAGCAGCGCGCAACCTATCTCGCCCGGCACGATCCGCTGACCGGGGTCCTGACCCGGACCGCCTTCCTGGAGGAGTGCGAGGCCGTGCTGTCGGCGCCCTTCCCCGGCCAGGAAGGCGGCCTGTTCGCGCTCTACGCGCTCGACGTCGACCAGTTCAGCGACATCAACGAGGCGTTCGGCTTCCATGTCGGCGACGCCGCGCTGAAGGCGATGGTCAGCCGGGTGACGGAGGTGCTGCCGCAGCAGACCTACGTCTGCCGCATCGCCGCCGACGAGTTCGCCGCCCTGTCCCGCGTCGAGAGCGCGGAGCAGGCGGAGACCCTGGCCGATCTGCTGCACGACCGGCTGACCGCCTCCATCTACGCCGACCGCCATTGGGTGCGGCTGCGGCTGTCCATCGGCGCCGCGGTGCAGGACGCGGACATCCGCACGCTGGAGGAGCTGAACGCCAAGGCCAAGCTGGCGCTCCAGGCCGCCCAGCACAACGGCGGCAACGCCGTCTGCTTCTACACCCCGGAGATGGCCGCGGCGGCGACCCGGCGGATGTTCCTGACCATGCATCTCGCCCACGCCATTGAGCGGAACGAGCTGCACATGGCCTACCAGCCCATCGTCGACGCCCGCTCCGGCCGTATCGTGGGGGCGGAGGCGCTGCTGCGCTGGAACCAGCACACGCTGGGCCCCGTCTCCCCCGGCGAGTTCATCCCGGTCGCCGAGGAGAGCGGCCTGATCGTCCCCATCACCGACTGGGTCCTGACCGCCGTCGTCGAACAGATGGCCCTGTGGGAGAAGGCCGGCACCCTGCCCAACCAGATCTTCATCAACATCTCCGGCCCGCAATTCCTGCGCGGCAACCTCAGCGCCCGCCTTGAGGAGCTGCTGGGACGCCATCCGGAGCTGCGCGGACGACTGGGGCTGGAGATCACCGAGCAGGCGGCTGTGCGCGACCTGAAGGCCGCCGTCCAGACCCTGACGGAGCTGGAGGCCATCGACGTCCAGGTGGCCATCGACGATTTCGGCTCGGGCTACTCGTCGCTCAGCTACGTGCAGCAGCTTCCGGTGTCGAAGCTGAAGATCGACCGCGCCTTCATGGAAGACATCCCGGACAACCTGAAGAACGGGGCGCTCGTCCGTGCCGCGGTCGGCATGGCGCACGGCCTCGGCCTCGTCACCGTCGCCGAAGGGGTCGAGACGGAGGAACAGCGGGATTTCCTGGTGTCCGTCGGGTGCGACCTGCTTCAGGGCTATCTGTTCGGCCGCCCGGCGGCGCCGGACGCCTTCGCGGCGATGATCCGCTCCCAGCAGCCCGCAATGGCCTGAGCGTCTGGCGGGAACGCCCGGAGGAGGGTCACCCCTCCAGCCGCTCCGGTTCCTTTCCGGCCAGGGCCGGCGCTTCCAGGGCGCGGGCGGGCAGGCGTTCGCGGCGGGTTTCCCGGCGCTGCCAGCGGCGGAAGGAGCGTTTCGACCACCAGGACAGGATCGTTTGCCAGAGCCGTTCCGGACCCTGGAACAGCGGCACGCGGGCCGTGTCCATCGCCGACGGCTCCAGCGCGAGGCCGACCGAGGTGATCTGTCCGTCCTGCATGTCGCGGACGATCAGCTCGACGCCGCCCATGCGCATCCGGTCGCCCAGCTCGCAGGCGCCGCCGAACTCGTTGCGCAGCAGGTCGCGCAGCGACCGCTGGGCGTTGGCCAGCGACAGGGGAAGGCCGTACATCTCGGCGATCTGCTCCACCGTCGCGTCGGGATTCAGCGCCAGATCGCCGTAGAAGGCGCGGTCGTCCTGGTCCAGAGGACGGCTCTCCGCGAACAGCTTGTCGATCAGCGGCAATTGGCTGGGCGGGGTGAACAGATAGACCATGTCTCCGGCCTGCAGCGTTCGCGCCTTGTGCAACGGCACCACGCGCCCGTCGCGGATGACCAGGGAGGGGCGGGCGAAGCGCGGCGTGCGCTGGCCGCGGGCGGCGGGGCTCTTGGGGTGGACGGTGTAAGCGACCATCTCCTGGTCGGCCCCGCCGGGCAGCTCCAGCTCGAACCGCTCGACCGGGCCGCGCCGCGGCGGGACGATCAGCTTGAGCCAGCGCGCCATCGGACCGATGGTCCAGCCCTGCACGGCCAACGACACGATCACCACGAGAAAGGCCGTGTTGAAGATCACCTGACCGCCCGGCAGGTCGCCGAGGATCGGCACCAGCGCCAGCAGCATCGAGACGGCGCCGCGCAGCCCGACCCAGGCCATGAAGGTCTTCTCGTTGGCCGAGAAGCGGAAGGGCAGCAGGCACAGCCAGACGGCCAGCGGGCGCGCCAGCAGGATCAGCAGGACGGCCAGGGCCAGGGCGGGCAGGGCGATCGCCCCGAAGTCGTGCGGGGTGGCGAACAGGCCCAGCATGACGAACATGACGATCTGGCTGAGCCAAGTCAGGCCCGAATGGAACTGCCGCAGGCCGAGCGCCCCGCGCAGCTTCACGTTGCCCGCGACGAGGCCGGCGGCGTAGACGGCCAGGAAGCCGCTGCCGCCCAGCTCGTTGGTTCCGGCGAACAGGAACAGGGCGAAGGCCAGGGTGACCACCGGGTTGAGGCCGGGGTCGAGGCGGGCCTTGTTGATGAAGGCGGCCAACCCGGCCCCGCCCAGCACGCCGAGGACCGCCCCGCCGGCGATCTGCTTGACTAGGAAGCCGGCCAGCTCCAGCGGCGTTCCCCAGCCGTGCAGCGCCGCCTCCACCAGCATGGCGGTCAGCAGGATGGCCGTCGGGTCGTTGCTGCCGGACTCGATCTCCAGCGTCGAGCGCACGCGGTCGCGGATGGTGATGCCGCCGACGCGCAGCAGGAAGAAGACCGCCGCCGCGTCGGTGGAGCTGACCGCCGCGCCGACCAGGAAGGATTCGATCCAGGGCAGTCCCAGCAGACCATGCGCGGCGACGCCGATGACCCCGGAGGTGATGGCGACCCCGAAGGTGGCGAGGCTGAGCGCCGGCCAGGCGGCGGCGCGGTAGCTGGACAGCTTGGTGTCCAGGCCGCTTTCGAAGAGGATCACGGCGAGCGCGATGGAGCCGATCAGGAAGGCGCTGTCCGCGTCGTTGAAGCTGATGCCCCCGACGCCGTCGATCCCGGCGAACAGACCGACGCCCAGGAAGATCAGCAGCAGAGGCGTGCCGATCCGCAGCGCCAGATAGCTGGTCAGGATGCTGACGATCAGCAGCGACGACCCGATCAGGATGATGGTGCTCGCTGTCTCCATAGTCCTCGCGCCGGGAAGGGAGTGGTGCCGCCTTTGCGGTCATCCGATTTTGGCAATTCTTGGGCGCGAGTGCAACGCAGCGGCCAAAATTTCCCAATGTTCCTAAAATAATACAGAAATGTCTCCCGCAATGCAGCATTGCAGCGGGCTACAATCCTTCCGGGTTAATGCAACGGGCGAGGGGCATTTCATGTTTCGTACACGGCGTATTCCGGCACCACCCCTCGCGGCCCTGATCCTTGTCCTGTCCTCCGCCGCGGCGACGGCGGCGAGCCTGCCCGACCTGGACCGCACGGCGGCCGGGGGCGGCACCACGCCGATCCGGTTCGACAAGAAGGCCATCGACCTCGGCGGCTGGGGCGCCCTGGAGGTCGGCCAGACGGAAAGCGCGTCGCGCCGGATGGTGGTGACCACGCCGGTGCGCGACCAGTGGTTCTCCGATCCGGTCTTCATGAACGACGGCGCCTTCGGCGGGCCGGACGCGCGGGCGACCTACTATTCGCCGCGCCTGCACGGCTTCAACATCGGGCTCGGCTACACCCCCGTCCGCACGGAGCTTGGGGCGGCCGATCCGCTCGCCCGCCATGTGGTGGAAGGCGTGGTGCGCCACGACGGCCGGCTGGGCAAGGCCCGGCTGCGCATCACCGCGGGGGCGGGCAAGGCCGCCGTCGCCAAGGATCGCGGCACGCCCCGCCGGTCCTGGGTGGTCGGCGGCCAGGTGACGCTGCCCGGTGTGACGGTCGGTGCCGGCTACCGCGAGCAGTTGCCGGACGACGGCGCGGCGCGGCGGACGCTCAACGCCGGCCTCTATCTGGAGCAGGGGACGCCGCTGCGGGGCTGGACGGTCATGGGGCGGCTGGCCCACAGCCAAGTCGGCAACGAGGCTCCGCAGGAGGCCTGGTCCACGGGCCTGCGGTTCCGCATGTCGCCGAAAGTGAGCGTCACCGCCGATCTGGGCACCATGACCTACGGCGGCGACCCGTCGGACAGCACGATGCTGCGCGTCGGAACCCGCGTTCTGTTCTGAATCATGGCCCGAACGGGCCCGACATCCCTCTTTCGCCCTCATCCAAGGGTGGTTTCCCGACGGAATTGCGGTGTCGTGGAAGCAAATGGCCTTCTCGCCTGTTTACAGAAGCGAGATGCACCACAAGGAGGGTTTGGACATGTCTCGTTTGCGCCTGATCGGGACCGCCATTGCGCTGTTGACGCTCGCGGCCTGTTCGACCGGCGGCGTGGTGGGTGGCACGGCTGGCGCCGCGGGCGGCTACGCCGTGGACGGCAAGCGTGGCGCGATCATCGGTGGCCTGGGCGGCGCCGCCCTGGGCACGGCCCTGGATCGCTGACCGGACGCAACGGACAGGGTCCGTTGCCGATGACGACAAGCGCGTCGCACCGATCTGGTGCGGCGCGCTTTCGTTCTGTCAGGCCCGCCATTCCTTCCGCAGGATGGCGTACTGCATCGTGTTCTCGTAGAGGGGGGTGCCGTCGGCATCGGTCGTGAAGGAGATGAACTCCACGAACAGGCCCTCCTTCCTCATGCCGAGCCGTTCGCACAGGCGCCGGGACGCGACGTTGGTCTCCTCCACATAGGCATAGAGACGGCGCGCGCCCAGCACCGTGAACAGATGGTCGAAGAGGGCCCGCGCGGCCTCCACGGCGTATCCCGCCCCCGCGAACTCCGCGTTGAAGTTCCAGCCGACCGTGTGGGTGTCCGGCGGTTCGGGCACCTGGAACAGGTCGCCGATGACCCGGCCGGTGCCGCGCAGGCACACGGCGATGTGTTCGTCGCTTCGGCTGCGCGCCTCCACCTCCACGGCGGCCGCGTCGAGGTCGTCCAGTTTGAGCGAGAGGAAACAGCTTGCCCGGGGCTGGCGCAGATAGGCGAGCAGGTCCGGCGCGTCTCCGTTCCGGAAGTTCCTCAGGATCAGGCGCTCGGTGGTGATGGGGTCCATTCATCGTCCCTGCGGAAGAGGCCGGACGCGGAAGCCGGCAGATCATGGGCCGGTCGATTTTGCCGCCCGGCACATCGGAGCCACCAAAAATCCCGCTTACACGCTTGATTGCCAAGCATATTCAAGGTTGCACAAAACTTGCTTGCCGAATCTCCAATCCATCGGTCACGAGAAACCGTCATGCAAATCGGCAGCTATTTAACCGAGGTCTCCCGCGTCGTCGCCAAATTCGCGGTGAAGAACGAGAAGACCGGACCGGAGACGGAGGCCAGCGGCGTCAGCGCCGCCGACGCCTTCCTCAAGGAAGCGCGCAAGACGCCGGCCCAACGCATCCGCGACCAGCTTCTGGCCCGCATGAAGCTGGACGAGGAGTCTCTCGCGGAAATGCCGCCGGAGAAGCGGTCGGCGATCGAGAAGCAGATCGCCGAGGAGTTGAAGCGCCAGTTGACCGGCGAGCAGGACCGGCGCGGCGCGGTGGTCGACCTGACCGCCTGACGCCGCTCAGACCGGCGGCGCGTAACCGAAAACCCTCAGCGCGTCCTGCAGGTCGGGGAGGACGCGCTCCACCGCCGCCTCCCCTTCGCGGATGCAGTCCTCCGCCCGGTCGAACTCCGACAGGCCGATGTGGCCCAGCCGCGGCGTGATGTGCACGTCCGGCGGCTCGCCCGCCAGACGGGACCGCGCGATGCGGTCGGTGACGATGCCCAGCGAGGAGACCATGACGCCGAACAGGCTCGGCCCCTCGTAATCGCGCCGGAAGATGCGGCGGCTCAGCGCGCCGATGGGCACGCGGAAGCCGGCGCGCGGCCTGGCCTCGCCATCCGGTTCGTGCTCCTCGTCGATCAGCTTCAGCAGGTCGAACCCCGCCGCGGTCGGCACGGCGGCGCCGGGGCGGCGCGACTTGCCGATGATGTCGGCGGCCAGATTCACCGCGATCACCATCTGCGCCCCCAGGGCCCGGCAGGCCGACACCGGCACCGGGTTGACCAGCGCGCCGTCGACCATCCAGCGGCCTTCGAAGCGCACCGGCGGAAAGACGCCCGGCAGCGAGAAGGAGGCGCGCAGCGCGTCCACCAGCGGGCCGTTGCGCATCCATACCTCGTGCCCGGTGACCAGGTCGGTGGCGATGGCGGCGAAGGGGCTGGGCAATTCCTCGATCAACGTGTCGCCCAGATGGTGGCGCATCTCGGCCACCAGCCGGTCGCCGCCGATCAGCCCGCCGCCCTGGCGCAGCCGCAGATCCAGATAGCCGACGATCTTCATCCGGGTCAGGCTGCGCGTCCACTCCTCCAGCGCGTCGAGCTTGCCGGCGAGATGGACGCCGCCGACCAACGCCCCCACCGAACTGCCGCAGACGATGTCCGCCTCGATCCCGTAGCGCGTCAGCGCCCGCAAAACGCCGATGTGCGCCCAGCCGCGGGCCACGCCGGCGCCCAGCGCCAGACCGATGCGCGGCCGGTGGTGCTGGTGTCCGTACCGGTTGCCGGGACCCTGTCCGTTTCCGCCATGTCCGTTTCCGCCGTCCGCCGCCATGGCGCCTCCTTTGCACAGGGTGGAGCGCGTGCCGGCCGGTACGGTGCCATCCGGCCGCTTCAGGAAGCTTGATCGGTTCCGGCCCGGCGGACAAGCCCCGGTGGCCGCGGCCCGGTGAATCAAGGCTCGGTGGACAAGCACCGGCGCCATCGGCTAAGCCATCGCGATTGCGCTACAGGAAGACGTGCACGTGAGCAAGAAGAGCGGAGAACGGCTGCGCCTCGACGCGGCGACGGAGCGGTTGGTCGGCCGCATGCTGCGGGAATGGGTGCGCCCCTACACCGGCAAGCTGATGCTGTCCTTCCTGCTCATGGCGGTGGTGGCGGCGGCGACCGGCGCCTACCCGCTGCTGATCGACCAGGCCTACTCGATGTTCTCGGAGCAGGACCGGACCATGCTGCTGGTCATCCCGGTCCTGATCATCGTGGTCACGGCGGTCAAGGCGCTGTCCATGTATTCGCAGACGGTGGTGACCACCGACATCGTGCAGCGGATCATCACCGACGTGCGCCTGTCGATGTTCGACCACCTGCTGAGGTCCGACACCGCCCAGCTCCACGCGGCGCCCACCGGCACTCTCACCTCCCGCTTCATCAGCGACGTGGACCTGATCCGCAACGCGCTGTCGCGGACCCTGACCGGGCTGGTGCGCGACATCCTGACGGTGATCGCGCTGGTCGGGTCGATGTTCTATCTCGACTGGGTGCTGTCGCTGATCGTCTTCCTGATCTACCCGATCGCCGCCATTCCCATCGTGAACATCGGCAAGCGGCTGCGCCGCGTGTCGCGCGACACCCAGGCGCAGATGGGCGACATGACCGCCCTGCTGACGGAAAGCCTGGCCGGCGCCCGCATGGTCAAGACCTACTCATTGGAGGAGTACGAGCGCTCCCGCGCCGCCCGCGCCTTCGAGGACAATTTCGCCCTGACCATGAAGGCGACCCGCGCCCGTTCGCGCATCGACCCGATGATGGAGGTTCTGGGCGGCGCCGCGGTGGCCGGGGTGATCGCCTTCGCCGGCTACCGCATGGCGATGGGCGAGGGCTCCGTCGGCGCCTTCTCCGGCTTCGTCGGCGCGTTGCTGATGGCGGCGCAGCCGGTGCGCGCCATCGGTACGCTGAACGCCGTCCTGCAGGAGGGTCTGGCCGCCGCCCAGCGCATCTTCGAGCTGGTGGACGAGAAGCCGACCATCACCGAGCAGCCCGGCGCCAAGCCCCTGGCGGTGGAGCGCGCCGCCCTGTCCCTGCGTGGCGTCCGCTTCGCCTACGAGGAGGGGACGGAGACTTTGAAGGGCATCGACCTGGAGGTTCCGGCCGGGGCGACGGTGGCGCTGGTCGGGCGCAGCGGCGCCGGAAAGTCCACCGTGTTCAACCTGATCCCGCGCCTCTACGACGCGACCGGCGGGCAGGTGCTGATCGACGGGCAGGACGTGCGGGCGGTGACGCTGAAGAGCCTGCGCGGCGTGATCTCGCTGGTCAGCCAGGACACGGTCCTCTTCAACGACACGGTGCGGGCCAATATCGCCTTCGGCCGGCTGGACGCCCCCTTCGACGACATCGTGGCCGCCGCGAAGGCCGCCGCCGCGCACGACTTCGTCACGCGGCTGCCGGAGGGCTACGACACGGTCATCGGCGACCGCGGCGTGAAGCTGTCGGGCGGCGAGCGGCAGCGCCTCGCGCTCGCCCGCGCGTTCCTGAAGGACGCGCCGATCCTGCTGCTCGACGAGGCGACGAGCGCGCTGGACAGCGAGTCCGAGCGGCTGGTGCAGGGCGCGTTGGAGCGGCTGACCCGGGGCCGCACGACGCTGGTCATCGCCCATCGTCTGGCCACCGTGCGCAACGCCGACCGGATCGTCGTGATGGAGGGCGGGCGCATCCTGGAGCAAGGCACCCACGACGCCCTGATCGCGCAGAACGGCACCTACGCCCGCCTGTGCAAGCTTCAGTTCGGCGAGGACGGCGAGGCCGCCCTGCTGGCGCCCTGAACCCGCACGCCTGAACTCGCACGCCTGACCCGGCGAGGCAGGATGCGTCAAGCCGGCGGCGGTCATTCGGCTGCGGGGAGCATCTCCACCACGGCGTTGCGCAGTTCATGGGCGGCGATGGGTTTGTGCAGCAGGGTGTGGCCGCCCGCGCGGGCCTCCGCCAGCCGTTCCGGGGCGGTGTCGCCGGTGATGATCGTCGCCGGCACCGACGCCCGCAGCCGCTCGCACACCGCCCGGATGGCGTCCAGCCCGGTCTTCCCGTCGCGCAGACGGTAATCGGCCAGGATGGCGCTCGGCCATTCGCCGCTTTCGATGTGCTGGACCGCGTCCTCGATGGAGCCCGCCGTCAGCACCCGGTATCCCCAGCCTTCCAGCATCGCCTGCAGGCCGAGGCGGATCAGCGGTTCGTCGTCGATCACCAGGATCATGCCCCGCCCGTCGTCCGGCACCAGACGGGCTGCCGACGGCGCTGCGCCGGTGGCTTGGCGGGAGACCAAGGGCACGTCGATGCAGAAGGCGGAGCCGCGTCCCAGCCGCGAGCGCAGGTGGACCGTATGGCCGAGCAGGCGGGCGAGGCGGCGCACCACGGCCAGGCCGAGTCCCAGCCCCTTGCTGCGGTCCCGCTCCTGGTTTCCGACCTGGAAGAACTCTTCGAAAACCTCATCATGCTTGTCGGACGGGATGCCGATTCCGGAGTCCATCACCTCGATGCGCAGGCGGTCGCCCCGGCGCCGGCAACCGATCAGCAGGCCGCCCCGTTCGGTGTAGCGCAGCGCGTTTTCCACGAGGTTGCGCAGGATGCGCATCAGCAGGGCCGGGTCGCTGCGGATCGTCAGGGTGCAGGGAACCACGCGCAGCCTCAGCCCTTTGGCCTGAGCCTGGGGGTGATACTCGGCGCCGAGCTGTTCGATGATCGGACCGATCGCCAGATCCTGCAACTGCGGCACGATCAGCCCGGCGTCCAGTTTGGACACGTCGAGCAGGCTGTCGAGCAGCATGCGCAGCCCGTTCATGGCCAGCCCCATGGAGTCGAGAAGGGGGACGGCGGGGTGCCCGTCCAACCGTTCCGCCAGCGCCGACTGGAACAGCATCATCGCCTGGACCGGCTGCCGCAGGTCGTGGCTTGCGGCGGCGAGGAACTTGGACTTCGCGACGTTGGCGCGGTCGGCCTCGGCCTTCGAGGCGCGCAGGGCGTCCTCGGCGCGGCGGCGTTCGGTGATGTTGCGGACGATCCCGGTGAAGTAACGGCGCTCCCCCGCGCTCCATTCGGTAACCGCCAGTTCGATCGGGAAGACCGAGCCGTCCTTGTGCCGTCCTTCGACCTCGCGCCCGATGCCGATGATCCTTCTCTCCCCCGTGTTCTGGTAGGCCTGGAGATAGCCGTCATGGGCGGAGTGGTAGGGCTCCGGCATCAGGATGCGGATGTTCCGTCCGACCGCCTCACCGGTTTCGTAGCCGAAAATGCGCTCCGCCGCCGGATTGAAGCTCTGGATCGTGCCGGTCTCGTCGATGACCAGCATGGCGTCCACCGCGGTCTGCACGATGGCCCGGTGGCGGGCCTCGCTTTCCGCCAGCGCCGCTTCGCGCCGCCGGATGAGGTCCGCCGCGCTGCGGATGGCGCGGCCCACCGCCTCGATCTCCGCCACGCCGCCGCCGGGCGGCGGCACGGGGTGTCCGGCGCCCAAGGCCTTCGCCGCTTCGGCCAGTTGCGAGACGGACCGCGTGAGGCGCCGCCCGAGCAGGATCGCCGCTCCGACCCCGATCAGCAGAAGGATCAGGCCGCCGCCGGTGAAGAGAAGGAGGGCGTGGCGCGCCGGGGTCGCCACCAGGGCCGTGGGGACGCTCATCGCGACCACCCAGCCGAAGCTGCGGGAGCGGCTGTAGGCCTGGATGGCCTCCACGCCTTCCAGGTTGACGGCGCGGTGGAAGCCGTCCGGTGCCCGCTGCATCCCGGTCCACAGCGAGGCGGGGAGGCGCTTGCCGACGAACTGCTCGGTCTGGTGCGACCGGGCGATGACGACGCCGTCCTGGTCGATCACCCCGGCCCGCCAGCCCGCCGGGATGCGCTCCGGCGAGACAATGCCCTGAAGGCGATCCGGGGGGATGTTCAGGCTCAGCAGGTAGCGGATCTGGCCATCGCGGATCACCGGCGCGATCACCGCCAGAATCGGCAGTTGGCTCACGTCGCCGACGAAGAGGCCGGTGATCTGCGGCTGTCCCGTGTCGATCACCCGCTGGTCGGCTTCGAGTGGCGTGTTGTCCGGCAGATCGGCGCCCCACGGCATCCGGGTGTTGACGAGCTGCCGGCCGGCCGGATCACGGAGCACCACGTTGGTGCCCAGACGGTCGCGCACGCTGGCGGCCCGCCGGTGGAAGGAGGCCATATCGTTCGTCGTCAGGCTTTCCGCCGTGGACAGCACCTCGGCGGCGGCGATCAGGCGGCTCACCTCGCGCTCCACGTCCTCCGCCAGCAGGCGCGTCCGGTCGAGGACGAGCTGCTCGGTTTGCCGGGCCTGCGCGTCGACGTTGCGGATGAGGAGGAACACCGAGAAGAGCACCAGCGGCACGGCGACCGCCATGACGAGCAGGACGAGCCAGCCCCGGACCCGTTGCGGGCGCAGCCAGTCCTTCGGCCGCAGCGGCATCAGCGGATTGGGGATCATCGAATCGGCCGGTCTTCGAACGCAACCCGGTGTCGGGCCGCCTGCGGAAAGCGGCCGATTCGGTGGTGTCCGTCGTCGTGGGCGGTCCCTTGCGGTCCGGACGGTGCCGGAGCGTGCGTGCCGGCCCCTCGAGGTCCAAGAAACGGCTTGGGTCCAGCGGGACGGTGGATCGAGGAGACGTGTCCGGTCCGAACGTACCGAGGCATTTCGCAGGCCACCCCTGGGTCACCGATTGCTTGGCATCTCTAAACCAGATTGTATCATACCGCACAATAATCGGTTGAGAATCCATCGATCCTCCCAGGGAAGGGCGCTCGGGCGCCCACCCGCGCGGCGGAGACATCCGGATTCCGCCGATCGGCGTCCGCTGCCGGCGATTGGCGCCGGGGCCGATTCCAATCTATGGTCCCGCCTTATGGAACCCGCCCTCGACGACGCGATCCGCCTGCACAAATCCGGCAACCATGCGGGGGCGGAGCCGCTCTACCGCGCCGTGCTGGAGCGCGAGCCGGCGAATCGAGGCGCGCTGCAGATGCTGGCGATGCTTCTGGTGCAGACCGGGCGTCCGGCCGAGGCCGTCGGCCATTTCCGAAGCATCCTGCGGCTGGAGCCCGGCGGCGTCGCCGGATACAGCAACCTCGCCGCCGCCCTGCGGCTGGCCGGGCAGGGGGCGGAGGCCATCGCCTGCCTGCATCGGGCGCTGGCCCTCGACCCGGCGCACGCGGCTTCCTGGTTCAACCTCGGCAATGGATTGAAGCAGCAGGAGAGGGCGGCCGGAGCGGAGCGGAGTTACCGGCGGACGCTGTTGCTTGAGCCCGGCCACGCCGGGGCGGCGGGCAACCGGAAGGCGCTGCGCGACCAGTGGGGGGAGCGCCTGGACGAGGCCGAGCGGCGGAGCACGGCGGCACGCCGCCTCTCGGCGGACGCCGAAACACGGGTCGCGGCGGCGGAATGTCTGGTGGCGGTCGGCGACGCGGCGGCGGCGGAAGCGATGGCGCGCGCCGCCCTGGACCGCGATGAGCGGAATCATCGGGCGAACCGGTTGCTGGGGCGCCTGCTCCTGGAACGCAGCGGGGCGATGGGGGTGCAGGACGGCAAGCCCTTCGCGGTCGATCGGGCGTTGGTCGAGGAGGCCATCGGCGCCTTGCGCCGGGCCGTCGCCGCCCGTCCGGACGATGACGAGGCCGACTGGCTGCACGTCGCCGCGGTGGCGACGCTGGTGCAGGTGGGGCTGGCGTCCGACGCGGTGCTGCGCGACGGGGCACGGGCCGCCTGGGTCCGCCTGCGGCGTCACCCCAAGGACACGGTCGCGGCGTCCGTCATCGGCTTCCACGCCTACCGACGGGACCGGCTCGTTCTCGCTTCATGGCTGGGGCGGCGGTTCCGTCGGCGCTTCACCGCGGCGGAGGTCGCGCGGGAGCATGAGCTGGGCCTGTGGACGATGCTGCGCGCCGACGATGCCTTCTTCGGCGCCCTGCCGCCGGTCGAAGGGGTGCTGGAGGGCATGGCCCCCCTGGAATGCCGGATCGAGGCGACGCCGGGACCGGCTGGGGAGCCGGCGGTCTTCTTCTGCTGCGACGACGTCTACTTCCGCCGTTTCGCCCCGGCGCTGCTGGAGTCCCTGGCGGAGCGGATGCCGGGCGCCACGGTCGCCGTCCATGTGGTGGCGCCGTCGCCGGAGACGGAACAGGCCATGGCCCGTTGGCGCCTGGACGGACGGCTGAGCGTGGGTTTCTCGCTGGACCGGCCGGACATGGCGGGGTGGAGCGACATCAAGCGCGTCACCTACTACGCCTCCGCCCGCTTTCTCCGTGCCTTGCAGTGGCTGCGCCGGCTGGACCGCCCGCTGATGGTGATCGACACGGATGCGCGGATCGCCCAGGACCTGCGGACCTTGAGGGCGGAGATGGACGGCCACGACGTCGGGTTCCTCATCGACGGGCGCCGCCGTGGGCCGTCGCGGGAAATCACCGTCTGCTTCAACGTCTACGGCAACACGCCGGGCGGCGACCGCTTCCTGTCGCTGCTCGGCTCCTACATCGGGCATTTCCTGGCGGGGACGGAGGTCTACTGGATGCTGGACCAGATGGCCCATTACGCGGTGCTCGACTGGCTGAACCGCCACGAGCCGATCCGCGTGCGCCGCTTCGACTTCCTGAACTTCCCCTATTGCCACTTCGTCGGGGCGAAGTGACCCGCCGTCCGTCTCACTCCCGCCCGAGAACCCGGTCGACCACCGTGTCGGCCCACTCGCGGGAGCGGAAGCTGGCCTTGGCCTCCACCGGGTCGTACACGCGCTCCACCCAATCCCAGAAGGCGATCGGGCGCTTCTCGTTGTAGGCGGCGTACAGCTCGAAGAAATAGTCGAGGATGCCGGTCTTCGCTTGGCGGAAGTGGCCGTACTTCCAGTGGAGCTGCTTGGTCGCCCGCTCCAGCGGCACGCCCTCGTGAATGAAGAGATAGAGCGCCGACATGAAGCCGGCGCGGTCCGCCCCCGACTTGCAGTGCAGAAGCGCCGGGTACTGCATGGTCGCGAACAGGTCGCGGGCCTTCAGCAGCGTCTCCTTCTTCGGCATGTCGCGGGAGTTGACCGGAAAGTCGACCAAGGTCAGCCCAGACGCCCGGCAGGCCTCGGCCTCCAGGATGTAGGAGGCGCAGTCGCGGCTGCCGCGCAGGTTCAGGATGGTCTTCACGCCGTGCCGCGCCGCCTCGCGGATGTGCGAGGGCGAAGGCTGGCTCGCCCGGTACATGTTGGGGGAGATGCGGTGCGTGTTCGAATAGACCAGCCGGAAACAGGCGTGATCGATGAACACGCTCTCGACATGCCCAAGCGCCCGTTGCAGCGGGGAGATCATGCGCCCGCGCGCCCGCTTGATCCCGTCGGCCAGAGCGGTGGTCGTGTAACGGCGCAACATCTTCCTGGTGGTGGCCACGCAAGCAGTCTCCAAATCGACAAGGCCGCCAAGATAGGCACACTTTGCGTGGCGTCAAGGCCGCCGCACCGCTGGGCTGTGCGGCGCTTTGGTCATCCGGCCCGCAGGACGCGCCCGTAGATGTCGTACCGCGCGGCCAGCGACAGCACGATCTCCATGTAGAGATTGATCAGGCCGTTGGCGTAGAAGGCCGGGCAGCCGGTGTAGTGGCGCTCGCCCGGCTGCGCGGTCGGCTCGATCAGGTCGGCGTTCAGGACGATCATGCCGCCCGGCGCCTCCGCGTCGTAGACGAAGGCCGTCTGGTGGCGGGGCAGGGGGTGGATGGCCTGGTGGTCGTCGGCCTCGATGTGGCCGGCCCCCATGAACTGGCACAGCATGCCCAGGCTGCCCATGGCGAGCGGCAGCACCTGCTTCAGGCTGCGGCGCGACAGGTCGTCGTACTCGGCCGGGGTCAGGCCGGGCTTCAGCATCGGCGCCGACTCGCACAGGTTCCAGCAGACGTGCAGCGCCGTGTGGCTGCCCGTCTTGGTGATCGACAGCATGTCGTAGCCGGACGGCGCGTGCAGCACCGACGCCTCCAGCGTGTTGGCGAGGACGAAGCCGGCCGCGGCGAGCGGGGTGATGGCGCCCTCCGCCCGGCAGCGCTCCTCCTCCAGCGTCACCTTGATCGCCCAGTCCTTTATGATCGCGTCCAGCAGATGGCACACGCTGTCGCGCAGGAAGCCGATCAGGGTCTCCGCCGGGGCGGCCTCCAGCCCGGCGGCGTCGGCGACGTCCAGCCCGTGCGGCGAATCCGGCGGGTTGCACAGCAGCAGATGGCCGTCGGCGTCCAGCGGCATCCGGTTGGTGATGTGGTCGCGCAGGTCGTTGTAGAGAAAGGCCAGCAGCGTGTTGATCGCGACCTTCTCGTAATCCTCCTTGCGGGTGTCCGCGTGGGCCGGGCAATGGCCGGCGAGGCGCTGAAGCTCCTCGGCGAAGAGGTAGTTCGGGTCCTCGGTGATGCGGTGCAGGATCGGCGCGAGGTTGACCCGGGTCATCCCGGCCTCCTCATGCGCGGCGAGATAGGTCAGGGCGAAGTCGTTGGAGCGGGCCATGATGGGGCGTCAATCTCGTGAATGAGGACGGTCAGCGGTCGCGAAGCCGGTCGTAGACGCCGTAGTCCATGGCGATGCTGGCCACGATGTCGAGATACAGTTTGATGAAGCCGGGCGTGTAGAAGGCCGGGCAGCCGGTGTAGTGCCGCTCCTCCGGCTTGGCGAAGCGGGTGATCGGCTCCGGGTTCAGGCAGATCAGCCCGGCCTCGTCGAGGACGAAGGCGGTCTGGTCCTTGGGCAGCAGGTGGATGGCGAGGCCGTCATGGGGTTCGATCCCCGATGCCTCCATGTAATGGACCAGCATGCCCAGGCTGGCCATGGACAGCGGCACCACCTGCTTCAGGCTGCGCCGCACGAGGTCGTCGTAGGCCGCCGCGTCCCTGTCCGGGAGCAGAAGGGGAGCGGCCTCGACCATCGCCCAGCAGATGTGGATGGCGGTGTGGCTGCCGGTCTTGGTGATCGACAGCATGTCGTAGCCGGCGCGCTGGTAGAGGGCCGAGTCCTCCAGCGTCGTGCGCAGGATGAAGGTGGCGGCGGCGGCGGCGGAGATCTCGCCGGTGCCCTGGGCGCGGTAATGCTCCTCCTCCGACAGCAGGTCGGCCGCCCAGCCGGTGATGAGGCCGTCCAGCAGATGGCAGGTGGCGTCGCGCAGGACCGAGGCCATGACGTCGAGCGGCGCCGCGGCCATCGCCGCGCGGTCGGCCGGGTCGATGCCGTGTGGGGAGCGCGGCGGGATCGGCAGCATCACCTGCCCGCGCTCGTCCAGCGGCAGCTTGGACGCCACATGGTCGCGCAGCCGTTCGAACAGATAGGCCAGCAGCGTGTTGACCGTCACCTTGTCCGCGTCGTCGGCGTTGGGGGCGGCGTGCATGGGGCACTGCCCGCCGCCGCGCCGCAACTCCTCGCTGAACAGGAAGGCGGGGTCCTTCTGGATGGTCTGGAGGATGTGGGCGATCGAGACGCGCTCCAGCCCGGCGTCGGCGTGGGCCTTGATGAAGCTGCTGGCGAAATCGTTGGAACGGGACATCGTGGCCTTGCCGGAACAGGGTAATCCCGTTCAGCCTAGGGCGATTGGCGGGGCGGTTGCAACGGCAACCTCTGTGACCGGTTGCCGCCGTCCCGTTGAAACAGGCGGTTTCAGGCTTCCGGAACCAGCCAGTCCACCGTGCAGCCGCCGCCGGTGGAGGGCAGGGCGGCGTGCAGCGCCGGCAGCAGGCCGCGCAGCGTGTCGTCCAGCGTCCAGGGCGGGTTGACGATCAGAAGCCCGGACCCGTTCAGCCGCAGGTGCGTGTCCTCCGGGTGCCAGGTCAGCTCGACCCTCAGGATCTTGCGGATGCCCGTGTTCTCGACCGCCTCCTGGAAGCGCCAGACGGCGGCACGTTCCTTGATCGGGTACCACAGGGCGTAGATGCCGGTGGACCAGCGCCGGTGCGCCGCCTTCAGCCCTTCGGCCATGCGGGCGAACTCGTCCGGCTGCTCGAAGGGCGGGTCGATCAGGACGAGGCCGCGCTTCTCCCGCGGCGGCAGATGCGCCTTCAGCGCCTGATAGGCGTCCGTCCTGAAGGCCGAGACCTGACGGTCCCCGGCGAACTCCGCCTTCAGGGTCTGCCAGTCCTCGGGGTGAAGCTCGTTGAGAAGTAGGCGGTCCTGCTCGCGCAGCAGCGCGCGGGCCAGACGGGGCGATCCGGGGTACCAGCGCAGCCGCCCGTCCGGGTTCAGGGCGGACACCGCGTCGAGATAGGGCCGCAGCGCCGGATGCGGCGCCGGCTGGCCGAACAGCCGTCCGATCCCGTCCTGGAACTCCAGCGTCTTGCGCGCCGGTTCGGAGTCCAGGTCGTAGCGCCCGATGCCGGCGTGGGCGTCGAGCACGCAGAAGGGCGCCGGCTTGGCGCGCACATGATCGATGATCAGCGCCAGGACGGCGTGCTTCATCACATCGGCGGGGTTGCCGGCGTGGAAAATGTGACGGTAGTTCATGGGGCAGGGATTTAGCCCATCAGGGCGTTCCGCGCCATCCCCTGAAAACGGGCCAGGGCGATGCCGAAATCACGGACGCCGGGGGCCGTAACCCCAGGGTCAATCCAGGGAGGCGACCTGCTGGGCGTTGCGGAAGGTGCGGCGGGTGCTCGGCGCGATGCTGGCGGGTTCGGAGTCGCCGCAACGGGCGGATTCCAGCAGCTTGGCGCTCTTCGGGTCCAACTCGTTCAGGTGCTGCCAGATCTTGCAGACGTAGTTCTGGGCCTGACGGGTGGAGCCGCCGTTGTAGCGGGCGACGGCGGTCTTCCAGCTGCCCTGCTCGCCGTGAAGGCGGAGGAGCAGGCGACCGGCGTAGTTGACGTTCTCGCGGGGGTCGACGATCCGCTCGATCGGCTGGAACTCGCCGCGGTGGGTGCCGAGCGAGATCTGCATGCAGCCGACATAGACGTTCTGCCGGAGTTGGCCGCGCTTGTCGCGCAGGTGCCGGGCGGCGTCGTTGGCGTTGCGGGCGTAGACCGGGCGGCCCTCCACGCTCATCGCGAAGGGGGTCGGGGCGCCGTCCTGGCCGCTTTCCACCAGAGCGATGGCGACGAGCAGGCCGGAGGGGATGTTGAACTTGCGTTCGGCTTCGACGGCGTGGGAGACGCAGCTGCTGTCCTGGGCGGCGGCGGGCTTGGCGAGGAGGACCGGAGCGGCGGCTAAGCCCAGCGCAAGAGCGATCCAGCCGCCATACGTGCGTCGCACGCGCTGAGTTCGATCCTGCATATCCTCGGTCCCCTCTTCGTTGCCGGGTTCATCCGGCTTCGTTTTGGCCCCCCGCGCGGGGCCGCCATTACCGGTCACCGAGTCGCTTACGGTGACCGCCTCCTACCCGAAAGTTCAACGCCCACCATCGGGCGCCGAAGCCACACTTCCAAAAATTTTATACAGCGTCAATCTATTTGCTGCCCGGTAATACCACGCCTTTCGCTCGAACGATGTCACAAGGCCGTGGGAAGAGCCTACTCACAGCCTCGGACTTAGCCATTAAGGCACTGATTCCGAAGCCGATTGAAAAACCGAAAGAGGTGGATCGCGCAAAGGGCGTACAATTTCATCCAAACGGTCTAATGCGACGGTCTGACGCTCGATTCGTCGCCGGACGACCTCCTTCGGATACCTCTTGCGCGCGCGCGCAAGCTGGTGCAGGAGTTCGCGTCTTCCATCGCATTCCGGAGTCTCCCGGAGCGGGGACGGCGACAGCGCATCTCCCATAGCGAAGTGATCGTGGATCGCGATTCGACGGCTCAAGCCGACCGTGAGGGGGCAGGTCCCCTCGTCCAGCCCGGAGACGTACCGGGCATTCTTTTCCAGACCGGCTACGACCGACTCTACGCCGCCGACGCGGCGGGAGCGGCCCGCGCCTTCCGCCTTGCCTGCGCCGCCGACCCGGCGTCGGGGGAGGCCTGGGGCGCCCTGGCCGACAGCACGCGGGACGCGGGCGAGGCCGCCGGGGCGCTGGCCGCCTGCGGGCGTGCGGTGGCCCTCGACCCGGGCATATGGCCCTGGCGGGTCGCCCTGGCCGAGGCCCTGCGCGCCGCGGGCCGGTTCGAGGAGGCGGTGATCACTGGGCAGGTGTTGACGGCGGAGCGGCCCGATTCCGCGACGGCCCGGCTCGCCTTCGCCCGAGCCCTGGCGGCGGCGGGGCGGCGGGACGCCGCGCTGGAGGAGTACCGCGAGGCCGTGGCCCTGCGTCCCGGCGACCGCGAGGCGGCCTTGGAACTGGCCGCCCTGCTGGTCGAGGCCGGCGACGCGCTGGGCGCGGTCGAACTGCTGCAGCCTCTGTCCCGCCGGGACCCGGAGAACGCGGAGTTGCTGGCCGCCATCGGGCGGGCCTGGATCGCGCTGCAGGAGCCGGAGAAGGCCCTGACCGCGCTGCGCCGTGCCGAGGGGCTCGACCCGGACGGGCGCCTCGGCTGTGCGGCGCTGATCGGCGCGCTGGAAAGCGGTGCGGGAGGGGACCTGTCGGCGGCGTATGTGCGCGCCCTGTTCGATCGCTACGCCGACCGTTTCGACCAGGACCTGGTGGGCAAGCTGGGCTACTCCGCGCCGGCCCTGCTGCGCGAGGCCGTGGACCGGCTGGGGCCGGGCTCCGGACCTGCGGCGTCCGGTTTGCGCGTTCTGGACCTCGGCTGCGGCACCGGTCTGGCAGGCGTGGCGTTTCGTCCGTTGGCGGGGCATCTCGCCGGGGTCGATCTCGCTCCGCGCATGGTCGAGAAGGCGCGCACCCGCGCTCTTTACGATGAGTTGACAGTCGGCGACGTGGTCGCGGCGCTGGCGCCGGCGCCGGCAAGCTGGGACCTGCTGGTCGCCGCCGACGTTCTGGTCTATCTCGGCGACCTGACCGCCCTGTTCGAGGGGGCCGCCAAGGCCCTGCGCCCGGCGGGCCGCTTCGCCGCGACGGTGGAGCGTCTGGACGGCGAGGCGGCGGCCTCGGGCTACGCGCTCGGCCCATCGCGGCGCTACGCCCACAGCGAAGCCTATCTGCGGGAGATGGCGGCGGCGGCGGGCCTGGCGGTGCGGCTGATGGAGCCCTGCTCCCCCCGCCGGGAAAAGGGCGTGGGTGTGCCGGGACTCCTCTTTATATTGGAGAGGCCGGCGGCCTGACGGACAGGCCGCCGGGGGCGGGGACGGCCGTCACGTCTCCGCCCGGAACGGCTGCAGGCTGAGCAGAGCGCAGTCCCAATAGGGGCGCGGGCCGAAGCGTTCGGCCAGGAAATCGACGAAGACACGCACCTTCGGCGAGAGGTGCCGGTTCTGTGGGTAGACCGCGAAGACGTTCGACTCCGCCATGTAGTAGTCCAGCAGCAGGCACTGGAGCTGCCCGTTGGACAGCGCCTCGCCGCACAGGAAGGTGGGCAGCACGATGATGCCGACGCCGGCGATGGCGGACTCGCGCAGCAGGTCGCCGTTGTTGGTGCGCAGCGACCCCGACACGCGGACCGACCGCATGGCGTCACCGACACGGAACTGCCACTGCTCGGCCGTCGGGATGTTGGTGTAGATCAGGCAGTTGTGATTGGACAGCTCATCCGGCGTCTGAGGCGTCCCGTGCTTTTCCAGATAGGCCGGGCTGGCGCAGACCACCTGCCGGTTGGGGGCCAGACGCTTGGCGATCAGCGAACTGTCGCGCAGCCGGCCGATGCGCACCGCCAGATCGTACCCCTCGTCGATCAGATCGACGTAGCGGTCGTTCAGGTCCATCTCGATTTCGATGGACGGGTAGCGTTCCAGGAACTCGGCCACCGCCTTGGCCAGATGCAGCAGGCCGAAGGACACCGGCGCGTTGACCTTCAGCCGACCGCGCGGGGCGGCGTGCAGGTCGGCGACGGCCTGCTCCGCCTCCTCGAGGTCGGCGATGATGCGGGTGCAGCGCTCGTAATAGGCCTGCCCGACCTCGGTCAGGCTGAGCTTGCGCGTGGTGCGGTTCAGCAGCCGCGCGCCCAGGCGGTTCTCCAGCTCCGCGATGCGGCGGGAAACCACGGACTTGGACAGGTTCAGGCGCTCCGCCGCGGTGGTGAAGCTCTTGGTGTCCACGACCTTGATAAAGGCCGTCATGTCGTCGAGGCGATCCATGCCATTGTTCTACACCGTGGAACAATGAAGTTCCAGCGCCCTGGATTTGCTGGAACGTGGCAACGCGCTATTTCTTTGGGACGCCGCAGCCTCCAGCGCGGCCGCAACGACAGAGGGGAGACGAGACATGGCGAAAGTTCTGGTGCTCTATTACAGCAGCTACGGCCACATCTCCACCATGGCGCAGGCGATGGCCGAAGGGGCGCGCTCGGTTCCGGGAACCGACGTGACGGTGAAGCGTGTGCCCGAGCTGGTCCCCGAGGAGGTGCGGCAGAAGGCGCACTTCAAGGAGGAGCCGAACATTCCCATCGCCGACCCGAACGAGCTGGCCAACTACGACGCCATCATCCTGGGCGTGCCGACGCGCTACGGCAACATGCCGGGCCAGATGAAGAATTTCCTCGACCAGACGGGCGGCCTGTGGGCGAAGGGCGCGCTGGTCGGCAAGGTGGGCGCCGCCTTCTCCTCCTCCGCCACCCAGCATGGCGGGCAGGAGAGCACCATCCTGACCACCCACACCGTGCTTCTGCATCTGGGCATGGTGATCGTCGGCCTGCCCTACAGCTTCCAGGGCCAGATGGGCGTGGACGAGGTGATGGGCAACAGCCCCTACGGCGCCAGCACCATCGCCGGCGGCGACGGCTCCCGCCAGCCGAGCGCGGTCGAGCTGGAGGGCGCCCGCTACCAGGGGCGGCATGTCGCGGAGATCACCAAGAAGCTGCACGGTTGACGATGGAGTGCGCCTCTTCCGCCGTCCGGGCGGGAGAGGCGGCACCAGGAAGAGGGGAGTTCAGGGCATGGGCCTGTTGATCGACGGCCGCTGGCACGACCAGTGGTACGACACCAAGACCAGCGGCGGCGCCTTCGTCCGTCCCGAAACCCAGTTCCGCAACTGGGTGCGGGCCGACGGTTCGACGCCGTTCCGGCCGGAGGCCGGGCGCTACCACCTGTTCGTGTCGCTGGCCTGCCCCTGGGCGCACCGCACGCTGATCCTGCGCAAGCTGAAGGGGCTGGAGGACGCCATCGGCGTCACGGTGGTCGATCCCCTGATGCGCGAGGAGGGCTGGACCTTCCCCGAGCCCGACCCGGTGACCGGCTCCACCCGCCTGCACGAGGTCTACACCAAGGCCGATCCCACCTATTCGGGGCGCGTCACCGTCCCGGTTCTGTGGGACAAGAAATCCGGGACCATCGTCAGCAACGAGTCCGCGGAGATCGTCCGCATGCTCAACCGGGAATTCGACGCCTTCGGCGACGCCTCGCTGGACTTCTACCCGGCGGATCTGGCGGAGGAGATCGACCGGCTCAACGCCTTCGTCTACGACCGCGTCAACAACGGAGTCTACAAGGCCGGCTTCGCGACCAGCCAGGAGAAGTACGAGCAGGCGTTCGACGCCCTCTTCGCGGCGCTCGACGAGCTGGACACGCGGCTGGCCGAGCGGCGCTATCTGCTGGGGAACCGGCAGACCGAGGCCGACTGGCGCCTGTTCACCACGCTGGTGCGGTTCGACGCCGTCTATGTCGGCCACTTCAAGTGCAACCTGCGCCGCATCGCCGACTATCCGAACCTGTCGGGCTATCTGCGCGACCTCTATCAGGTGCCCGGCGTGGCGGAGACGGTCGATTTCCACCACATCAAGCGGCACTACTACGCCAGCCACACCATGATCAACCCGACCGGCGTCGTGCCGAAGGGGCCGGCGCTGGACCTCGACGCGCCGCATGGACGGGATTCGGTGGGCTGACGGCGTGAGGTGATCGGGCCTCAGGGCTTGTAGCAGCGCGCCATGTCCTGGTTCTGGCCGATCATCTCGCACTGGAAGCTGTTGGAGAATTTGAAGCGGAACGGCCCGGTCTTGCGCACGCTGACCAGGGTCTGTCCGCCGGGGGTCTTGAAGGCCACCCAGGCCGAGGAATCGAAATGGGTGGTGATCCCGTTGCTCAGCCGCACGCGGCCCTGGTTGTCCTTAATGACCTGCACGCCGGTGTTGAAGGCCATGACGCCGTTCGGCGTCTCGGACGCCACGGCGAGGCCGTTCGTGCAGTTCACCCCCTCCGGCTGCACCGTCACGCACTCGTAGGGGCGCGGCTGCGACGCGGTGAGCACCATGGCGTAGATCGCCACTTCCAGAACATTCATGGGCATGCGGAATCTCCCGGCAATCCGCACAGGGGTGCAGCAATGCACCGTGTACAGAATAATTCCGCCGTGGTTACGAAAAGTATAATGTCGCGGTCAAGGTTCTACCCTTTCGCGGACAGCGCTTTTTCCAGCTTCTCGCGCAGGCCGACCGGGGTCAGCGGCTTCACCAGATAGCCGGTCGCCCCGGAGCGCAGGGCCGACAGAACGACGTCGGACCGGTCGTGCTTGGTCAGCATGATGACCGGCGCCCGGCCGTCCAAAGCCTCCAGAAAGGCCAGACCGCCCATCGGTGCCATGTCCACGTCGCAGAAGATCGCGTCGAAATCGACCCGGTTGCAGCGGGCCAGCGCCTCCGCCCCGTCGGCGGCCTCGATCACCGTGCCGACGCCCAACTGCCTCAGCAGCCGCACCGAGACGCTGCGGGTCACCACCTCATCCTCGACGACCAGCACCGCGCACGAATTGAACGACACGGCCACCCTCGCGCTTCGTCCTGTGGGAACCCCTGAGGGTTACGCCGGCATGATATATCAGCGCGAAAGAAACTCAAATGCGTGCGATCAGAATTTTCACGTCCGCCAGCGCGCGGTCGAGGGCCGCAGCGTCCCGCCGCGCCACCGACGCGTCGCCGCGCAGGGCCGCCTCCTCCACCGAGCCGAAGAGGTCGGCGAGCCGACCGGCCCCGGCGGTGCGGGCGGCGCCCGCCGCCGAATGGGCGGCCAGCCGGACGCCGTCCAGGTCGTCGAGGGCCAACCGCTCTTTCAGAACGCGCGACAACTCGTCCGCGTTTTCCAGGAACAGGGCGTAGAGCATGGTGACGGTGGGGCCAGGGCCACCGAAGTTGCGCAGCATCGGCTCCGCATCAAGGATCTCACGATCACGCGGCGTCGCGTTGGCCGGCGCCGGTTCGGATGGGCTGGACGGCGGCAGGGGCACGGCGGCGGCTCCCGGCTGGACACGGTATGGACGTAAAATGCGTTCAGCAATTCAACCCGGTCAAGCCGCGGCCGGCGCGGCGAATGGACGCTTTGGCGCTGCAGCATCCGGTCGCGGAACCGGGGCGCGCGCAGCCTGTTCCCCAACGTCGTCAACGACCGCTGGACCGCCCGAGCGATGACCGCCGCACCCGAAGAACAGCGTCTGGACACCCTGATCGTCGGCGGCGGCCCCGCCGGGCTGACCGCGGCGATCTATCTGGCGCGCTACCGCCGCCGCTTCCTGGTGGTGGATTCCGGGGCGAGCCGGGCCTCCTGGATTCCGCTGTCCCACAATCACGCCGGCTTTCCGGACGGGGTGAGCGGCGACGAGCTGCTGGCCCGCATGCGGGCCCAGGCGGAGCGCTACGGGGCCCGGATCGTGCCGGGAACGGTGACCAGGGTGGAGCGGGGCGATGAGGGCTACCAAGTGCGGACGGAGGACGGGCGGCTGTTCCGCGCCCGCACGGTGCTGGCCGCGACCGGCGTGATCGACCGCGAGCCGCAACTGCCCAACCTCTATCAGGCGGTGCAGCGGGGGCTGGTCCGCCATTGCCCGATCTGCGACGGGTTCGAGGTGACCGGCCATCGCATCGGCGTCATCGGGCACGGCACCGGCGCCCTGGGGGAAGCGCTGTTCCTGCGCACCTATTCCCGCGACATCACCGTCCTGACGCTGGGCGAGCCGATGAATCTGGAGGAGGCCGAGGAGCGCCGCATGTCCGAGGCCGGCCTTCGCGCCGTCGAGGAGCCGGTGGTGGAAATCCACACCGAAGGCGGGCGGATCGCCGCCCTGACCACGGCGTCCGGCGAGCGGCTGACCTTCGACACGCTGTACTCCGCGCTGGGCTGCCACCCGCGCGTCGAGCCGGTGAAGGGGCTGGGGGTGCGCATCGGTCCGGACGGCCGGCTGGTCACCGACGGCCACCAGCAGACCGGGATCGAGGGGCTCTACGCCGCAGGCGACATCGTGGAGGGGCTGAACCAGATCTCGGTCGCCATGGGGCAGGCGGCGATCGCCGCAACCGCCATCCACCGCCGACTCCTGGCGGAGGACGGGGACCTCTGACGGGATGATGCCGTCCCGTCGGGCGGACCGTTGTGCCGGGCAAAATGTCGCATTTGACATTAATGACCGGTAATACCACGCCGGTGGCTTGAGCTATGCTCTTGGTTTGATGGATCTTCCGGGAAGGGCATAAAGGGTTATGCCTTTTGGGCTCGGCCGGACGTTTACACCTGATTAAGAATTTGGGCCTTAGGACTCTCGCCATTGCGAAAGGCGGTCCGTGCGACGGGGTGTGGCCCGGCGCACAGCGGGACGAGCGGGACGGCGGCATGATGCCGTCACCCAGCAACCCGGCCAGCCTGCCAGAACGAACGGAACCTGCTTCATGGCCCAATCCGTGACCCGCGCGCTTCAAGCCATCAAACGCCACAACGCCAAGCCGGAGCAGATCGACCACGCCATCCTCAGCGCCATCAACGTGACGCTGTGCATGCAGTCCGGCGGCAACGACCGGGTCGCGGAAGGCTTCAACCAGGACATCGCGCTGAGCGGACGGGCCTTCGGCGTCCGGAGCTGATCTACTCCTCTTCTACCCCCCGCTTCCGCAGCTCGTCCTGCAGCAGATAGCGGGCTTCCGGCGGCAGATCGCCGATGGCTTCGGCCAACACGCGCAAGCGCCGCCGCAGCCCGTAGACGGTATCGAGCAGCGACAGCACGACCGGCATCGCCTCGTCGTCGAGCGCCAAATCCTCCCGCAGATCGCAGATCAATTCCAGCCGGGCCATGTCGGCCGCGCTGAAGACGAAACCGGTCCCTTCGTGCCGCGGCCTCAGCCAGTGCCGCTCCACCCACACCGTCAGCTGGCTGGAGGAGACGCGCCGGCAGGTGGCCAGCACCTCCTCGGTCCGCCACCCCGCGCCGTCCGCTTGCCTGTCGTCCTGGCCCATGTCACGCGGCCTCCATGTCCCGTCTCGGGTTGTGGTCGGACTTCCAATCCCGGACGAACGCCTCCAGCGCCGGGTCGGGCGCGTCGGGCAGGGCGATGCGCAGCGTCACGTACTGGTCGCCGCGCGTCCCGTCCGCTCCGGAAAGGCCCTTTCCCTTCAACCGCAGGCGCGTGCCGTTGTTCGCCCCCTTCGGGACGGTCAGCATCACCGGCCCGTCGATCGTGGGCACGCGCACCTTGCCGCCCAGCACCGCCTCGGCCAGGGTCACCGGCAGGTCGAGCTGGATGTCGTTGCCCTCGCGGCGGAACCAGGGATGGGGGGCGACCTTGACCGTCACCAGCGCGTCGCCGGGCGGACCGCCGTTGCTGCCGGGCAGGCCCTGGCCCTTGAGGCGGATGGTGCCGCCGTCCTCCAGCCCGGCGGGCAGGTCGATGTCCAGAGTCTTCCCGTCCGGCATGGTGACGCGGCGCTTGCCGCCCTTCGCCGCCGCCAGGAAGTCGACCGTCAGCGCCATGCTGAGGTTGCCGCCCTTCATCGGCATGGCGGCGCCGCGTGCGCCGCCGCGTCCACCGAACAGGTCGGCGAAGATGTGCTCCAGGTCGTCCGACGCGAAGCCCTCGGCGTGGGCGTAGCGGGCGCCCGCCGGGCCTTCGGCGAAGTCGCGGTAATATTGACGCTGCGGCCGTTCCTGGCCGGTGGCGTCGATCTCCCCGCGGTCGAAGCGGGCACGCTTGTCGGGATCGGACAGCAGGCTGTAGGCGGCGCTGATGTCCTTGAAGCGCTGTTCGGCGTCCGCCTTGCCGGGGTTGAGGTCGGGGTGGTGCTTCTTGGCCAGCTTGCGGTAGGCCTTGCGGATCTCGTCGTCCGACGCGGAGGGTGAAACGCCCAGAATCTCGTAAGGATTGCTCATAGCGATGACCGTATTTGAAAAGCGGGGGTCAGCGGCAGAAGGGTGAGCACGTTCGACGTGTATGTGTTCAACGCTCCCCCGCAAATCAAGAGGGCTGCCCTTTCGTCCGGTGCACGGGGCCTGTGCTTGCGGCCGGGATGACGACGGGACGGCGCGCGCCAATATGAGGCGGGCCGGACTTGCCTCCGGTTGAGCGGTCCCGAAAGGAACCCGAAAAGGAGATGGTGAAGGAGGGAATCCCCGTCATGCCGCACACGCCTCGGTCCTTCATGCCCACGGATCAGGCCGTCGCCGACCTGCGGCGGCGCCACAAGACCGCCAACGTGCTGCAGTCCCTCCTCCTGCTCGGCGGCATGGTGCTGTTGCTGGCGCTGTGCGGGATGATCCTGGCGGGGGTGGAGGGGGTCCTGTGGGCGCTGATCGGCGGAGGCGTCAGCCTGCTGTTCAGCCCGCGCCTGTCGCCGCGCATGATCCTCGGCATGTTCGGCGCCCGCCGCCTGACCTACGCGGAGGCCCCGGTCCTGTTCGACGCGCTGGCCGCCATCGCCCGCCGGGCGGAGCTGCCGACGGTGCCGGAGCTGTGGTACGTCGCCAGCCCGGCGCTGAACGCCTTCGCCGTGGGCAACCGCCGTCGTTCGGCCATCGCGATCACCGACGGGCTGCTGCGCGCGCTCAGCCTGCGCGAGCTGGCCGGCGTGCTGGCCCACGAGGTCAGCCACGTGCGCAACAACGACCTGACCGTGATGGGGCTGGCCGACACGGTGACCAGCCTGACCCGGCTGATGTCGGTCTTCGGCATGGCCCTGCTGATTCTCAACCTGCCCCTGCTGATGATGCGGCAGGAGGCGGTTCCCTGGCTGCTGGTGCTGCTGCTTATCGCCGCACCCTGGATCGGCGTGCTTCTGCAACTCGCCCTGTCGCGCACGCGGGAATTCGACGCCGACCTCGACGCCGCCCATCTGACCGGCGACCCGGAGGGCGTGGCGTCGGCGCTCGCCCGGATCGAGCGGCTTCAGCACAGCCCGTGGGATGGGCTGCGCTTTCCCGGCCGCCGCCGGGCGCAGAACATCCCGTCCCTGTTGCGCACCCACCCGGAAACCGAGGAACGCGTGCGCCGGCTGATGGCGCTGCGCACCCCTCCGCCGGTCCTGCCGGGGCTCGACGCCCACCCCCTGCACGCTCCGCCGCGCCTCGCCATGCCCGCGGCGCTGCGGCGCCCGCGCTATCGGATCGGCGGCTACTGGTACTGAGGTTGCCCGGTGCCGAGGTTACAGGCCCATACGTCCGCCACTCCTGGACTCGGGATGCCCGGCTGGGTAGAACCGACGGGCGCGGTCGGGCAATTTTCCCAAATCCCAGGCTTGTCCAGGGACGGCGGAGCGCCCGCGGCGGTCGGTTGGCTACAAAAGGCGGGTCCCCTCCATGACCTTTCAAGGGCGTTTGGTCCTCCTGATTTCCGGGCTGGTGACGCTGGCGGTGGCGCTGGTCACGATTCTGCTGGCCTGGACGACCCATTCGGCGATCCAGTCGCGGGTGGAAGCGGACGGCCGCAGCGCGGCGACCCTGCTGGCCCGCGGCGCCACCCTGGCGCGCGAGGTCCCGCGCGACGTCGAGGCTCTGCTCGGCGACCGGCTGCTGTCGGAGGCGACGCTCGCCGCCCACCTCGTGGCGGTGATGGAGGCGGGAAAGGCGCCGGTCAAGGCGGTGACCGACCGGCTGAAGGCCGTCGCCGACGGCGGCGGGCCGGACGAGATCTGGGTCACCGACAACCGGGGCCGCGCCTATCTGCACAACATTCCGGGTCCCGACATCACCTTCGGCCCCGACTCCCGGGCGCAGCCGCGCCAGGCGCCCTATTACGGCCTGCTGAACCGCGCGCCGGAAAAGGTGGTGACCGACGCCGCCACCGAAGGCGGCAAGCTGATGAAGTTCGCCGGCGTGGCCGGCGTCGACAAGCCGCGCATCGTCCAGGTCGGCGCCGACGTGCGCCGGCTGGGCGACATCGCCCGCAAGGCCGGTGTGGACGGGGTGTTGGCCTCGCTTCTGGCCGGCGGCACGGTCGAGGGCGCTTGGCTGCTGGAGCGTGACGGCCGGCTCGCCGCGCACGCCACCGGGCCCAGCGCCGGGCCGCTGTCGGAGCGGGCGGTGGAGGCGGCGAAGGCCGCGGCGGCGGCCGGCGAAACCGGCCTTCTGCGCGAGGGCGACCGCCTGACCGCCTTCGCTCCGGTGCCAGCGGTGGCCGGACAGGGGGCGGGGATCGCGGTGGTCCGCCTCCCGGCGGAGGACCTGTCCTCGGTGGTCGGCCGCCATGTGAAGATCGGCGTGCTGGTCGGCCTGCTCGTCCTGGCGGCGGGCGTCTACGGCGCCGTCCGCTTCGCGCGCAGCCAGATGGCCCCGATCGAGCGGCTGGGCGAGGCGGTCGCCGCGGTGGAGGCCGGGCGCTTCAACCCCTTCACCCTGAACGAGGCGATGGAGCGCAACGACGAGATGGGCCGCCTCGCCCGAGTCTTCCGCAGCATGGCGCTGGAGGCGTCCTACCGCGAGGAGACGCTGGACGCCCAGCTCCTGATGCGCACGGCGGAGCTGGAAACCCGCACCGAGAAGCTGGCCGCCGCCGAGAACCTGATCGAGGAGGAGCAGCGCGCCGCCCGCGACGTCCAGGCGAACCTGCTGCCGCAGCAGCTTCCCGCCGGGCGCGACAGCCAGTTCTTCGGCCTGCTGGTCCCCGGCCCGGCGGTCAGCGGCGACTTCTACGACGTGATCGAGCTGGACGAGCGCCATTGCCTGCTGGTGGTGGCCGGGGTCTCCGGCTGGGGTGTGCCGGCGGCCTTCCTGATGCTGCTGGTGCGCGGCGCGGTCCGCGAGGCGGCGGCCCGGTCGGGCATGTCCCCGGCCGCCATCCTGGCGGCGGCCAACGACCGGCTGTGCGGGCAGAGCCCCTTCGACGGCTTCGCCACCGCCTTCGTCGCCCTCTACGACCGCGAGACCGGGACGCTCAGCCATTCCAGCGCCGGCAACCGCGCGCCCTGCCGCATCCGGGCGGACGGCAGCGTTCTGACCCTGGCCGACGCTGGCGGCCCGGCGCTGGGCGTGCGCAAGGGCATCCCCTACGGCGAGGCAGTGACCCGGCTGGAGCAGGAGGACACGCTGTTCCTGTGCACCGAGGGCGTGCTGCGGGCGGTGAACGCCCAGCGCGAGCCGTTCGGCGAGGAGCGTCTGGCGGCCGTCCTGCACCAGGGCCGCGGCCTGTCGGCGCGCGACCGCTCCGAACTGCTGCTGCGCGCGGTGGAGGCCCATGTCGGACCGGGCGGGCAGACCGGCGACATCGTCTGCCTGACCGTCCGCCGCCTGCTGCCGGCGTCCGAACTGGCGCCGGAGTCCGAAGCGACGGCGTGATTCTCGAACCCTGGGAAAAGGGTGCTCAAGCGGGCGTTTCCGCCAAGATCGCCCACTCCCCGGCATCCTCCACCAGTGCCTCGCGGGTTCCGGCGCGGGTGGTGACGAGCTCGGCCAGACGGGCATAGGCGTCTTTCGCCCGGTCCACCGACTCGACCCAGATGTAAGGGATCGTCCATCCCTCCAATGCGGCGAGGCTGCCGCTTTGGAAGTCTCCCGCCATGAAGGCGGTGCTGCACAGGATCATCTGCGACGGCCCTGCCCGAAGCCCCACGCAGCCGGGGTCCTCCGTCTCGATGAGCGCGAACCTCAAACTCCGGTAACGGGCGAGGCTGGGGGCGATGTTTGGCAGGATTGTCAGCGGCGTGACGCGCCGGGCCATGCCCGTGCTGGCGGCCAGCGCTTCGAAGGGCAGGGCCAGAGCCGCCGCCATCGCCATCAGGGACGCGGGAGTCGCGGCGCCACTCCGTTCCAGACGCTGAACAGTGCGGACGCTGATTCCGCTCGCCTCGGCAAGATGCTCTTGCGACCAACCGCGGCGGCGGCGTTCAGAGGTCAGGCGGCTGCGGTTGACGTGAGTGCTCATCGGGGACGCTCCCGTCTGATGGGGGTGGCCCAACTGTAGCGCCGGATCACCCGTGCGACCACGACGCGGAGCCGCCATGCGCCCCCATGTCTGTCCTGAGTTCCGCCGTTCAGCTTCGGTTCAGTCGCCGCCGGACAGAATCGGCAGGACTTGCACGTTTCTGCCGATGAGAGGACTTCCAATGTCCAACGCTTGCTCCGAAGCGGCCGCCCGCCCGCCCGTCAAGACCCGCCCCGTCAAGACACGCTACGACGGGATGATGCTGTTCCTCCATTGGAGCGTCGCCCTGCTGATCCTCGTGGCCTTCGCCATCGCACAGGGGCGCGGGCTGGTGCCCCGTGGGCCGGAGCGGACCGCCCTGATGGATGTCCATCGCTCGCTCGGCGTTCTCGTGCTGGCGCTCGTGGCGCTGCGCATGGTCTGGCGCGCCGTCAGCCCGCCGCCGCCGATGCCCGCCGACACCGCGCCGCTGCTCCTGCTGGCGGCCAAGGCCGGGCATTTTGCTCTTTACGCCCTGATGATCGCCGTGCCGCTGGCCGGTGTGGCGATGACCCAGGCCCACGGCCACCCCGTCGCCTTTTTCGGCCTGTTCGCCCTGCCGACGCTGGTGGCGGAGAACCATGGCTTCGGCGACACCCTGGAAAAGCTGCACGAGCTTCTCGGCACCGCCATCATCGTGCTAGCCGGCCTGCATGCCGGCGCCGCCCTGATCCACCACTATGTCCTGAAGGACGGGACGCTGAGCCGCATGCTGCCCTGGGGAAACCGCTGAGATGAGAAAAGGGCGGGCGGCGCCGGTACCGGGGTGCCGGTGGGCGCCGCCCGCCGAGTGGCGAGGTCCTGCCTCCTCCATGGAAAGACCCACGCTCGGGTCCCCCATGGTCTGATGAACCCGCCCAAGCGGCTTCTCTTCCCGGCGCAATGGCGGTACCGCCCCCCGCTTTGACGCACCGCACCTGTTTTCCGGCTGTCCAGCGGGGGAGGTGGCGCGGTGACGGGCAAAGCGATTCGTATGGCGGCGGGAGCCGCGTTGCTGGCGTCGGCACCCGCCGGGGCGGTGCCGTTCGACCGGGTGTTCGTCTTCGGCGACAGCCTGTCCGACACCGGCCGCGTCTATGAGCTGACGCGCGGCGCCATTCCGCAGAGCCCGCCCTATTACGACGGGCGCTTCTCCAACGGCCCCGTCTGGGTCGAGCGGCTGGCCCCGCTGATCGGCAGCCAGCCCGACCAGAAGACCAACTTCGCCTATGGCGGCGCCGAGACCGGGACCCTGTCGCAGACCGGCGTTCCCGGCATCCAGGGACAGGTCGGGCAGTTCCTGCTCAGCCGGCCGGGCGGCACCGGCGGCGGGCTCTTCGCGGTGTGGGCGGGCGGCAACGACTATTTCAACCGCGTCTCCGCCGGGTCGGACCCGTCGGGCCTCGTGACCCAGACGGTCGGCAACATCGTCACCACGGTGGAGCGTCTGGCGGCGCTCGGCGGGAAGACCTTCCTGGTGCCGAACCTGCCCGACCTCGGCACGATCCCCGACACCCGCAATTCCGACCGCGCCGCCCTGCTGAACGCGGCCACCGCCTCGCACAATGCGCTGCTCTCCCAGGCGATGGCCGACGTGGAGAAGCGGCTGGGCGTCACCGTCGTGGTGGCCGACGTCAACGCCCTGTACCGCGCGGTGGCGGCCAACCCCACGGCCTACGGTTTCACCAACGCGGTGACGCCCTGCCTGTCGGACAACGCGCCGACCGGCGCCTGCGGGACCGAGGCGCAGGCCGACCAGACCGTCTATTGGGACGAGATACACCCGACCCGCGCCGCCCATCTGCTGATCGCGCAATACATGCAGGGCGCTCTGCTCGCCCTGAACGACGCTGCCGAAACCGTGGCGATGCAGCCGGAGCTGGCCTTCGAGGCGGCGCGGAGCTGGCACCGCGCGCTGCTCGGCTCCATCGCCGGCCCCGCCTCGACGCGGGTGGAGGCGCCGCTGGGCAACGGTGAGCTGAGAGCCTTCCTGATCGGCGACGCCGCCTGGGGCCGCCTCGGCGGCACGGCGGAGCGCCAGGGTTTCCGCTTCAACACCCAGTCGGGCGGTGTCGGCGCCGAACTGCCGGTCGGCCCGGCCTCGCGCGTCGGCCTGTCGGTCGGCGGGTCGCGCGGCCGCGCGAGACTGGACGAGGGGGCGGGCACTCTGGACATGACCAGCACCGTCATCGGCCTGCACGCGGTGACCGAGGCGCGGGGTTTCCAACTGGCCGTCGCGGGCAGCGTCTCCTTCGACCGCTACGGCGACATCGACCGGACCACCGGCTTCGCGCCGTTCCCCAACGCCTCGGCGGAGACGGACGGGCGGACCTACGCCCTGTCGGTCGCCGGGGGCTACACGGCGCAGCTCGGGCCGGTGGCGCTGGGGCCGCGGCTGGGCCTGCGCTACATCAACACGCGCATCGACGGCTATCAGGAGAGCGGCGCCGGCCTGCTGTCGCTCGGCGTCGAGCGGCAGAGCGTCGAATCCCTGGAGAGCAGCGTGGGCGCCGAAGCCTCGACGGTCGTGGAGATCGGACGGACTTTGCTCCAGCCCAGCCTGGGCATCGCCTGGGAGCACCAGTTCGCCGAGGACGCGCGCACCGTCACCGTCCGCCTGCCCGGCGGGGCCGCCAACAGCGTGAGCCCCAGCGGCGACGGCCGCGACTCCCTGGTGATCGGCGCCGGCCTGTCGGCCCAGCTCTGGCAGGCGGTCGGCGCCACGGTCGGCTACCGCGGCGAACTGTCGGGGGCGGAGGGCCACAACCACGCCTTCACCGCCCGCTTGCGAATGAGCTTCTGAGGAATCGCCCCCTCCATCCTCCCGGGCCGCTTTTTCCTTCTGGCGTTGCAGCGCCGCAGAAGGAACAATCGGAGCCGGTGCGTCGCCATCAGGCGCGCCCGTCCGAGCAAGAGCAACGGCCCGAACAAGAACAACGGGAGGAGTTTCATGGCCTACAAGCACATCCTCGTGCATCTCGATTCCGGCCCGCAGGTGGAGACCCGCCTCGACGCGGCCATCGCGCTGGCCAAATCCAGCGGCGCCTTCCTGCGCGGCCTGTTCGCCCAGCCGGACCGCAGCGCCACCAGCGTCATCGCCCGCCGCTCCAGCGACCATCTGGAGCAGGCCGCCGCCCGCAGCGAGGCGATGTTCCGCGACAAGCTGCAGGCGTCGGGCCTGCAGGGGCAATGGCACGGCCTGACCCACGGCGAGCACAACCACGTCATCCGCGAGGTCATCATCTGGTCGCGCTTCGCCGACCTGACGGTGCTCGGCCAGTTCGACCGCAGCGCCCCCGCCGACGGCGTGGCGCCGGAGGAGCTGAACGAGCAGGTGGTGCTGAACTCGGGCCGCCCGGTGCTGGTGCTGCCCTTCGCCGGCACCTTCCCGGTGATCGGCAAGCGCGTCGCCGTCGCCTGGAACGCCGAGCGCGAGGCCGCCCGTGCCCTGTCCGACGCCATGCCCTTCCTCCAGGCCGCCGACGAGGTCACGGTCATCACCGTGCTGACCCAGGCCGCCCCGCCCGCCGGGTCGGAGCCGCAGCGCATCGGCCTGCTCGACCATCTGGCGCTGCACGGCGTGACGGCCGAGCAGACCCACTTCACGGTGACCGACATCGGCGCGATGGACGCGCTTCTCGCCCGCAGCATCGACTCCGGTGCCGACCTGCTGGTGATGGGCGCGCACGGCCATTACGGCTTCCCCTTCCTGCACCGCGGCGGCGGGACGCGCCACGTCCTGCGCACCTGCCCGGTTCCGCTGCTGCTGTCGCACTGAGGGCATCCGGCCGGGGAAAGCGGCGGTGGGCTTTCCTCCGCCGGGCCGGGCAGCCATGTAGAGGCTTCCCGGCACCGGCTGGAGAGCGTGCATGTCCTGGCTCCGCGTCTTCCTGATCGCCTGTCCCGTCCTCGTCCTGGCGGCGCTGTTCGCCGCCTGGGCGGCGACGGGCTTCGACCTGTTCGGCCTCAGCCTGCCGGGCCTGCTCGCCCTGGTCGGCGGCGCCGTGCTGACCAGCGCCGTCGCCATCGGGCTGATGGCCCTGGTCTTCCTCAGCAACCGCAGCGGCCACGACGAGGCGGCGGGCCGCCCCGACCCCATGGACGGGCCGGACCGACCCTAGAAAATCCAGAACGCGAAAGGGGCCGTCGGCCCTTTCTTCCGTCTGATGTCCGCATGGTCGGCGGAACGCCTGCGACTCCCCACCGTTGCTGATGGGACGAAGGAGCCCCGGTTCTTGCGGCCGGACAGGCCATGCCTGCGGCCGGGGCGGGAAGGAGGGGAACGCCGCGATGGACGAACACCGCATCCGCCACCGTGCCTACGCGATCTGGGAGCAGGAGGGGCGCCCCGAAGGCCGCCGCGCCGAGCACTGGGAGCGCGCTTGCCGTGAACTCCAGGAGGAGGACGAGCGGGCGAAGGAGAAAGGTGCCGAACCGCGCGACCTTGCCCAAGCCTCCGCGGATACCGGCGCCGGCATCTGACGTCCATCACACCCTTTCCCCAAGGAGACGCCATGCCGCCCCGCCGTGACCCCGCTTCCTTCATGTGGTCGGAGGCCGTCGAGCTGCTGGACCGCGCCGAGCGGCTGCACCGCCAGTTCTTCCGCCCGGCCCCGCCCGGCCCGCGCCGCGCCTGCTGGACCCCGCCCATCGACGTCTACGAGACGGAGGACGCGGTGACCATCGTCGTCGCCCTTCCAGGCGTCGGCGCGGACCAGCTCCACGTCGCCGTCGAGGACGGCGTTCTGGTGGTCGCCGGCGAGCGGACTTTGCCGCTGGGCTGCGACGGGATCATCCACCGGCTTGAGATTCCCCATGGCCGCTTCGAGCGGCGGATCGAGCTGCCCGCAGGGGCCTTCCGCATGGGACGGCGCGAGCTGTCGGCGGGCTGCCTCGTGCTGACGCTCGACAAGATGGGATGAAGGACGTTCGAATGACTGACGAGCACGCTGCCGACGCCACCCCGACCCCCGAGACGCCACCCGCCCCGGCGCCCGCCTCCGGGCTGCCGGAGGATGTGATCCCGGTTATCCCGGTCCGCAACCTCGTGCAGTTTCCGGGGGTGGTGCTGCCGGTGACGGTCGGTCGGGCGCGCTCGGTCGCCGCGGCGCAGGAGGCGGCCCGCACCGAGCGGCCGGTCGGCATCCTGCTCCAGCGCGACGAGGCGGTGGAGGAGCCGACCGGCGCCGACATGCACCGCGTCGGGACGACCGCCAGCATCCTGCGCTACGTCACCACGCCCGACGGCTCGCACCATCTGGTGTGCCAGGGGCAGCAGCGCTTCCGCATCGTCGAGTGGGTGCCGGGCCATCCCTTCATGGCCGCCCGCGTGGAGATGATCGAGGAGAGCGACGCCGCCACGCCGGAGGTCATGGCCCGCTTCCTGAACCTGCGCAACGAGGCGGTGGAGGCGCTGCAACTGCTGCCCCAGGCCCCGCAGGAGCTTCTGGCCGCCGTCCAGGCCATCGAAAGCCCAGGCGAGCTGGCCGACATGACCGCCAGCTACATGGACCTGAAGCCCGCCGAGAAGCAGGAGGTGCTGGAGACCGTCGACCTGCCGGAACGGCTCGACAAGGTCGGCGGCCTGCTGGCCCGGCGGATCGAGGTGCTTCGGCTGTCCCGCGACCTCCGCGAGCGCACCCGCGAGGCGATGGACGAGCGGCAGCGCGAATATCTGCTGCGCGAGCAGCTGCGCGCCATCCAGAAGGAGCTGGGGGAGGCCGACGAGGGCCGTCAGGCCGAGATCGGCGAGCTTCAGGACGCCATCGCCAAGGCCGGCATGCCGCCCGACGTGCGCGAGCACGCCGAGAAGGAGCTGCGCCGGCTGGAGCGCATGCCGGAGGCGGCGGCGGAATATTCGATGGTGCGCAGCTATCTGGACTGGCTGATCGAGATGCCGTGGGACCGCCGGTCGGAATCGCGCATCGACATCGCCGAGGCCCGCCGCATCCTCGACGAGGACCATTACGGTCTGGAGAAGGTCAAGCGCCGCATCCTCGAATTCCTGGCGGTGCGCAAGCTGAACCCGGAGGGGCGCAGCCCCATCCTGTGCTTCGTCGGCCCGCCGGGTGTGGGCAAGACCTCGCTCGGCCAGAGCATCGCGCGGGCCACCGGCCGGGCCTTCGCCCGCGTCTCGCTGGGCGGCGTCCATGACGAGAGCGAGATCCGCGGCCACCGCCGCACCTATGTCGGCGCGCTTCCCGGCAACATCGTCCAGGCCATCCGCAAGGCCGGGACGCGCGACTGCGTGCTGATGCTGGACGAGATGGACAAGCTGGGGCAGGGCTTCCACGGAGACCCGTCGGCCGCCCTGCTGGAGGTGCTGGACCCGGAGCAGAACGCCACCTTCCGCGACCATTACCTGGGCGTGCCCTTCGACCTGTCGAAGGTGATGTTCATCGCCACGGCCAACATGCTGGACACCATCCCCGGCCCGCTGCGCGACCGCATGGAGGTGATCGAGCTGTCCGGCTACACCGAGGACGAGAAGCTGGAGATCGCCAAGCGCTACCTGCTGGCCCGCCAGCTCGCCGCCAATGGGCTGACGGCCGACCAGCTGGAGATCCCCGACGACACGCTGCGGGCGATCATCCGGGACCACACGCGGGAGGCCGGGAACCGCCAACTGGAACGGCTGATCGGCGCGGTCGGACGCTACGCCGCCGTGCGCATCGCCGAGGGCGAGGTCGAGCGGATGCGGGTCGAGCCGGCGGACCTGACGGCGATCCTCGGGCCGCCGCGCTTCGAGAACGACGTGGCGATGCGCACCAGCGTGCCAGGCGTGGCGACCGGCTTGGCCTGGACCCCGGTCGGCGGCGATATCCTGTTCATCGAGGCCAGCCGCTTTTCCGGCTCGGGGCGGCTGATCCTGACCGGCCAGCTGGGCGAGGTGATGAAGGAGAGCGCGCAGGCCGCCCTCAGCCTCGTCAAGTCGCGGGTGAAGGACCTCGGCCTCGACCCGGAGGGGCTGGACCGCTTCGACATCCACATCCACGTCCCGGCGGGCGCCATCCCGAAGGACGGGCCGTCCGCCGGGGTGGCGATCTTCACGGCGCTGGTGTCGCTGCTGTCCGGGCGCTGCATCCGTTCCGACACGGCGATGACCGGGGAAATCAGCCTGCGCGGTCTGGTGCTGCCGGTCGGCGGCATCCGCGAGAAGGTGGTGGCCGCCCAGCGCGCCGGGCTGAAGACGGTCATGCTGCCCGCCCGCAACCGCAAGGATTTCGACGACATTCCCGCGGCGGTGCGCGAACGGCTGAACTTCGTCTGGCTGGAGCGGGTGGACGACGCCGTCCGCGCCGCCCTGGTGCCGGAGTCCTCCGTGGAGGCGGTGGAGCGCAAGGCCGGGTAGCGTCTTCGCCGCGTCCGGGACCCTTGCGCACCGGGGGTGCGGTGCGCCACATGAATGGCGCGCCCGCACGGAGCGCGCACAGGAGACGATCATGACGCCCGAGGAACGCACCCTCCTTTCTGATCTGTTCACGCACCTGCGCGAGGTGGAGAACCAGCCCCGCGATCCGGAGGCGGAACGCTTCATTCAGCAGATGATCCAGGGCCAGCCCGCCGCCGCCTATTACATGGCGCAGTCGGTCCTGGTGCAGCAGCAGGCGCTGACCGCCGCCCAGCAGCGCATCGAGGATCTGGAGCGGCAGGTGAGGGAGGCGCAGTCCCGCGCCCAGCAGACCCAGCCGCAGCCGTCCGGCGGCAGCTTCCTGTCCAACGCCCTGGGGTTGGGGCGCAGCCCGTGGGCCGGCGGGGGCAACCGTCCGGCGGAACAGCGGCCCGCTCCGATGCCGCCGTCGCCCCAGGGGCCGGCCTACAACCCGCTGCAATCGCCGATGCAATCCCCCTCGGCCCCCTCGGCCCCCTCGGCCCCCTCGCGCAGCCCGTGGGGCGCCGCTCCGCAAGCCGGCGGGCAACCGGGTTACGGCCAGCCCTCCTATCCGCCCCAGCCCGGTTACGCCCCTCAGCCCGGGTTCGGGCCGCAGGGCTATGCGCCGCGCGGCGGCGGGTTCCTGAGCGGTGCCGCCCAGACCGCGGCGGGCGTGGCCGGCGGCATGCTGGCGGCCAGCGCCATCTCCTCCATGCTCAGCCATTCGCCGGGACCGTTCGGCGAGGCCGCCGCCGCGGCCGGGCAGACGGCCAGCCATGGCGAGACGATCATCAACAATTACTACGGCGACTCCGCGGATCAGGCTTCCGACCAGGGCTTCCCGCCGGAGGACAACAACCTTCAGAACGTCGATTACCAGACCGACGATTCCTCGTTCGACGACGGTGGTGGCGACTCCGGCGGCGACGACAGCTGGATCTGACCTTATCCAGTCCTTGGCGGAAGGCGCACCAACCCTTCGGGACGGCGCGGTGCGCCTTCAGGCCGCCATCACAGTTAATATAAATTAAACAGTTGGGTCCCTACGGTGCGTTGGGCAAGGCAGGCCACATTTCCCGATCCCCACGCAGAACCCGAGGCCCATGACGACGCTCGTTCAGCCCCAGCCGACCGAAGACGCCGAGCGCACCGACGCTGAGCGCAAGGCCTCCGCCACCCAGATGTACCACGAGGTGGCGCGGATCATCGAACGGATGCACCGCCGGTTCCTCGACGTTCTGCGAATCGAGCTGTCCCGCATCGGCATCGACGACATCAGCCCGGTGCAGGTGATGATGCTGCTGAACATCTCCAACGGCGAGATCAGCGTGCGGGACCTGATCGAGCGCGGCTACTACCTCGGGTCAAACGCCTCCTACAACCTGAAACAGCTGGTGGACAGCGGTTATGTGGACCGCTCCGCCTCGCCGCGCGACAAGCGTGCCGCCCGGCTGAAGCTGTCGGCGCGGGGGCTGGAACTGTGCGAGCGGCTGCGCCACATGGCGTCGGTCCATTCCGACGGGCTGATCCGCACCGATGGCGACAGCCAGGACTTCGAAGTCACCTACCGCACGCTGCGCCGTCTGGAGCGCAAATGGACGGATGTCATCCGCTCCGACGAAACGGAAATCCTCTGACGCGCATTGACCTCCCTCAGTGCGCGCGGCGGTGCGCCGTGCCACGGTAAGGCCGCTGGGCTTTACGGGGGTGTGGGATGAGGTTCGCCGTCGGCACGCAGGATTACCGCAGCATCGCCACCCATGGCGGCCGCATCCGCCGCTTCCTGGTCTTCGAGGCGGAGGCGGGCGGCGACCCTGTCGAGGTCGAGCGGATCGAGCTGGCCGAGAACGAGGTTCTCCACCTTGCCGGTGACGGGCGCCCACACCCCATCGACGCGGTGCGGGTGGTCATCACCGGCTCCTCCGGCGAGGGGTTCATCAACCACATGAAGCGCCGCGGCATCGAACCGGTGACCACGCTGGAGAGCGATCCGGTGCAGGCGATCCGCGACTGGTTCGCGGGGACCGTCAAGACGGCGCCGCCGCCCCAGCACCCCCACGAGCATCACGACCACGGCCCCGGGGGCGCCCCGCAGGAATGCCACGGGACGCCGGCCTAGATCATCGAGCCGCCGCCGCCGTCAGACGGGAAAGGACACGCTGGCGGTCGTGCCGGCGGCGTCGCTTTCGGTGTTGAGCGTGTCACCGAGCTGGGCGGCCAGCGCCTCGGCCAGCATCAGCCCGTCCTCCGCCGTCGTGTCGAAGCCGGCGGGCAGGGCGCGCCCGTTGTCCTCGACGATCAGGCGGGCGCGGCCGTTCTGCTCCTGAGTCACCGACACGCGGATCCAGCCCTGTTCGGGATAGGCGTGGTGCAGGCTGTTGGTGATCAGCTCCGCGGTGATCAGGCCCAGCGGCATGGCCTCGTAAAGGCCGATCTGGATGGGATCGCTCTTCACCTCGATCGGCACGTTGGCGAGGCCGCCGGGCGTCCCGTGCTTCACCGCGTCGGCGAGCGATTCGATGTAGCGGCCCAAATTCACATGGGTGCCGGTGCCCGACTCGTGGAGCTGGCGGTAGAGGATGGCCAGCGCTTCGATGCGCACCAGAGTCTGCTCGTAGGCGGCGCGGGCGTCGGGGTCGCGGATGCGGCCCGTCTGGAGCTTCAGCAGGCTGATGACGAGCTGAAGGCTGTTCTTGGCCCGGTGCTGAAGCTCGCGCAGTTCGGCCTCCAATTCGCGGATGCGTTCCGCGATTGGGTCCTCCGGCGCTCCCGAACCGGTGGCGGGGCGATCAGCAGGCAGGGCGACCGGCTGGGACCGGAGGGGATTGGGCATCACGCAATTCTCGGCTGAGGCGGGGCAATGTTTTACTTAGGTACAGAACAATTTATGCGCTTGAACCCACTCCCGAATTGGTTCTGAGGAAGTAACCCTCAGCGCATATCCAATTCGTTCGTCCACGTTTGGACGGAGGGGCAGGGCTTATGAGGCCGGCGGACAAAGGGTCGGAATCGCGGGCAGGCGGGGCAAGCCGGAAAATGCGTTCCCCTGGCCGCCCCATCGTGGCATGAGTGCCGCCATGCGTTTGAGAACCCTGGTGATTCCTTTCTGCGCCCTGCTGGCGGTGGCCGGCGGATGCGCCGCGGTGGCCGGCAACGGCGGACCGCTCGAGTCGTCTGTTCCTGTCGCGTTGGACCCGGACCGCCCCACTCTGTCGGAGGTCGGCGCCCTGCGCTTTCGCGGTGGCCTCCGTCTGCCCGGCGGGGCGGGGGTCGGGGGCTTGTCCGGTCTGTGGGTCAGCGACTCGGGCGACCGGTTCGTTGCCATCTCCGACCTCGGCAAGAGCGTCACCGGTCGGCTGTCCTACGACGCCCAGGGGCGTCTGGCCGGCGCCGGATCGTATGATGTCCGCCCGCTGGTCCTCGATAAGAACCCGGACTACCGCGGCCGGCTCAATGATTCGGAGGACCTCGCCCGCCTGCCGGACGGTGGCTGGCTTGTGCCGTTCGAGCGCAACCACCGCATCCTCCGTTACGAGGGCGCCACCCGGCCCGAGGGAACGCCGCGCAAGCTTCCGACCCCTCCGGGCCTGGACACGGCCCCGTCGAACGGCGGGGTGGAGGCTTTGGCGGTGCTGGCGGACGGCCGCATCCTGGCCATTGAGGAAGGGGACGACAACGGCGTCCGGGAGCGCCACGCCTGGATTGCTCCTCCCGACCTGAAACGGCGCGGGGACTGGGAACCGCTGACCTACCGCGCGGCGCCGCGCTTCCGCCCCACGGCGGCGGCGGCCCTGCCGGACGGCGGGGTTCTGGTGCTGGAACGGCGGGTGTCCCTGCTGGGCGGATGGGCGGCGCGCATCGTCCATGTGCCGGCGGAGTCGCTGCGCGGCGGCGCGACGATGGATGGGGTGGAGCTGGCGCGTTTGGAGCCGCCTCTGCCGACCGACAATTTCGAGGGGCTGTCGGTGCGGCCCGGGCCGGACGGCGACTTGCTGGTCTACGTCGTTTCCGACGACAACCGGAGCCCGCTCCAGCGGACCTACATAATGATGTTCCAGCTTCCGGCCAACGCCCTCAAGCCCAGCGTGGCGGGGCGCTGACCGGACAAGCGCGCCCCGCGGCGAACGGCACGGATCAGAAATTGGCGTAGGGGCCGCCCTGGCCGGGCATCTCCGGAGCGCCCGGAGCGGCTGGCCCTCCCATCGGCTCGCGGTGGTGATGGACGCGGGCGATGCTCGGGGCGAGGTCCTGAAGCTCGATGAAGTTGTCGGCCTGACGGCGCAGCTCGTCGGCGACCATCGGCGGCTGGGAGCGCACGGTGCTGATGACGCTGACCCGCACGCCCTTGCGCTGCACCGCCTCGACCAGCCGGCGGAAATCGCCGTCGCCGGAGAACAGCAGGATGTGATCGACGCGCTCGGCCATCTCCATGACGTCGATGGCCAGCTCTATGTCCATGTTGCCCTTGATCTTGCGGCGGCCCGAGGCGTCGGTGAACTCCTTGGTCGGCTTGGTCACCATGGTGTAGCCGTTGTAATCCAGCCAATCGACCAACGGCCGGATCGGCGAATATTCCTGATCCTCCACCAGGGCCGTGTAATAGAAGGCACGCACCAGTCGCCCTTCCGAGGCGAAGCCGTCGCGCAGGCGCTTATAGTCGATATCAAAGCCCAGGGACCGGGCAGCCGCGTACAAATTAGCGCCGTCGATGAACATCGCCAGACGCTCTTCCTTGTAAAAGAGCTTGGTAACATCTTTCGGCAAAGTCGTATTGCGGTCCAATTCCGTAATCCTTCCACGATGGATTGTATTATATGTCGGGCATACGCGAAATTGCGATTCACCAGATAAGTAACGTAGGGGGTCGTCTACGCACGAGCAAGGGGGCGCGCGGGCATGGAGCCCCTGCGGGCGGGGTACGGCGGGTGGACCCGACGAGGCTCGAAGCGCTTGCGCAGGCGCGAACGCATCAATATATTCGGTTCCCTTCGCAGATCCCGGAGTTGGTTTGGTATGGCCCGCGTTACCGTCGAAGATTGCGTCCTCAAGGTTCCGAACCGGTTTGAGCTGGTCATGATGGCGGCCCAGCGCGCGCGTGAGATCGCGTCCGGCGCCCCGCTGTCGATCGACCGCGACAACGACAAGAACCCGGTCGTTGCCCTGCGCGAGATCGCCGATGAGACGGTGATGCTGGAGCATCTGAAGAACGCCCTGATCAAGGGCCACCAGAAGCACGTCGAGCCGGACGAGCCCGAGGAGGAGATCGTCGAGCTGATGGCCGGCGAGCACGACTGGGCCGCCCGCGGCGACACGTCGCTGGAGGACGAGGACGGGATGAGCGAGGCGGAGGAGGTCGGCGAAGGCGACGACCTGCTGTCCGACATGGAGAGCGATCCGGCGGCGGCCTTCGGCATGACCGAGGACGACGTCGTCGGCCGCGATGCGGACGGGGATCTCTGACGCTGACCGACAGCGACCGGTATTGGGGGCCGACGGCCCCCCATTCCGTCGACCAACCAATCATTTGCGAAACTTCATGGCGCACGCTGCGCCGGGTCGGGTGGCATGATCCGGCAATATGAGCTTGTCGAACGCGTCAAGGCGTACGACCCCTCGGCGGACGAGGAGCTGCTCAACCGCGCCTACGTCTTCTCCATGAAGGCGCACGGCTCCCAGACCCGCGCCTCGGGCGATCCCTATTTCCTCCACCCGTTGGAGGTCGCCGGCATCCTCACCCAGCTCAAGCTGGACGCCGGGACCATCGCGACGGCGCTGCTGCACGACACGGTCGAAGACACGGTCGCCACGCTGGAGGACATCGAAAAGCACTTCGGCAAGGAGATCGCCCGTCTGGTCGACGGCGTGACCAAGCTGTCGCGCCTGGAACTGCACAGCGAGCAGGCCAAGCAGGCCGAGAATTTCCGTAAGCTGGTGCTGGCCATGTCGGAGGACATCCGTGTCCTCCTGGTGAAGCTCGCCGACCGCCTGCACAACATGCGCACGCTGTTCCACCTGAAGAATCCGGACAAGCGCAAGCGCATCGCGCGCGAAACGATCGAGATCTACGCGCCGCTCGCCGAGCGCATCGGCATGCACCAGGTCAAGGACGAGCTGGAGGATCTCTCCTTCGCGGAGCTGAACCCCGACGCCCGCGACAGCATCCTGGCCCAGCTCTCCCGCCTGCGCACCGAGGGCGAGAACCGCGTCCAGCGGATCATCCAGGAACTCCGCGGCACGCTGGCGGAGGAGGGGCTGCCCAACGCCGGGGTCACCGGGCGCGAGAAGACCGCCTATTCGATCTGGCGCAAGCTGCAGCGCAAGAACGTCAGCTTCGAGCAGCTGTCGGACATCATGGCCTTCCGGATCATGGTGGACACGGTGCCGGAATGCTACCAGGCGCTGGGCGTCATCCACGCCCATTACCCGGTCGTTCCCGGCCGCTTCAAGGACTACATCTCCACGCCCAAGCCCAACGGCTACCGCTCGCTCCACACCGGGGTGATCGGTCCGGAGCGCAACCGGATCGAGGTGCAGATCCGCACCAGCGACATGCACGAGATCTGCGAACTCGGCGTCGCCGCCCACTGGGCCTACAAGCAGGGCGAACAACGCACCCAGCAGGGGCGCGAGTACCGCTGGCTGCGCGAGCTTCTCGACATCCTGGAGCACGCCCAGAAGCCCGAGGAGTTCCTGGAGCACACCAAACTGGAGCTGTTCCAGGACCAGGTCTTCTGCTTCACGCCGAAGGGCGATCTGATCGCGCTGCCGCGCGGGGCGACCCCGGTGGACTTCGCCTACGCCGTCCACTCGGAGGTCGGCGACCACTGCGTCGGTGCCAAGATCAACGGGCGGATGCTGCCGCTGCGCACGCAGCTGCAGAACGGCGATCAGGTCGACATCATCACGTCCAAGGCCCAGACCCCGGTTCCGGGCTGGGAACGCTTCGTCGTCACCGGCAAGGCGCGGGCGCGCATCCGCAAGTTCCTGCGCACCCAGCAGCGCACCCAGTACATCGAGCTGGGCCGCGCCATCCTGCAGCGCCAGTTCAAGTCGGAAGGCTACGAGTTCTCGGAAAAGGCGCTGGAAGGCGTCATCAAGATCTTCCAGCAGCCGAGCGCCGACGACCTGCTGGCCAGCGTCGGGTCGGGTCTGCATTCGGGCCGCGAGGTCTTCCACGCCGTTTTCCCCGGCCACAAGCCGCATGTGGCGACGCCGAAGGAAGGCGACGACAAGAACGCCATCACGGTGCCGAAGCCCAAGCCGAAGGTGAAGGGCCACAACGCGCCGCTGCCGATCCGCGGACTGATCCCCGGCATGGCGGTCCATTACGCACGCTGCTGCCACCCACTGCCGGGCGACCGCATCGTCGGCATCGTGACCACCGGCAAGGGCGTGACCATCCACACCATCGACTGCGAGACGCTGGAAAGCTTCCACGAGTCGCCGGAGCGCTGGATCGACGTCGCCTGGGACATCGGGCCGGACAGCCCCGAGGAGCATGTCGGGCGCATCTCGCTGGTGGTCAACAACGAGCCGGGCTCTCTCGGCACGCTGTCCACGGTCATCGGCAAGAACGGCGGCAACATCACGAACCTGAAGATCACCAGCCGAAACACCGACTTCTTCGAGCTGCTGATCGACATCGACGTGAAGGACGCCAAGCATCTGACCAACATCATGGCGGCGCTGCGCGCCACCCCCGCCATCAACGCGGTGGAGCGGGCCCGCGGGCGGTGAGGGCACCCGCCCGGCCGCGCCTATCGGAGGCAAGGGAAGCATGTCCAGCCCGACCATCTTCAGCCGCCTGATCGCCGGGGAGCTGCCCTGCGCCGTGGTGTACGAGGATGCGGAGACCTTCGCCTTCATGGACGCCGGGCAGGTCAATCCCGGCCATGTGCTGGTGGCGCTGAAGCGCCCGGCCCCGACCATCCTGGACGTGACGGAGGACGAGGCGGCGGCTCTGTTCCGCACCGTCCACAAGGTCGCCCGCGCCGTCCAAGCGGCCTTTTCGCCGGAGGGGATCACGATTCTCCAGACGAACAAGCCGGCGGGCTGGCAGACGGTGCCGCACATCCATGTGCATGTGGTGCCGCGCTACGGGAACGACGGCGCCGATCTGGTCTGGCCGCGCCACGACCCGCCCATCGAGGAGTTGAAGGCGCTCGCCGCGCGGATCGCCGCGCATCACGTCGTCGAATGACGGCGTGACGCGACGCCACACCGCCGCTATATAGCAGGGAGAACCGGTGCCCGCCGGATGCAGGAGGCGGGACCGGCGCGACACAGGAGTTTCGAGCCTATGCCCCGCCCTCTGCGCCTCGGCGTGAACATCGACCATGTGGCGACCGTCCGCAACGCGCGGGGCGGGCGTCACCCCGATCCCGTGCGCGCGGCGAAGCTCGCCGCCGAGGCCGGGGCCGACGGCATCACCGCCCATCTGCGCGAGGACCGCCGGCATATCGTCGATTCCGACATCGAGCGGCTGATGGCGGAGATCCGGCTGCCGCTGAACCTGGAGATGGCGGCGACCGACGAGATGCTCGCCATCGCGCTGCGCCACAAACCGCACGCCTGCTGCCTCGTCCCGGAGAAGCGCACCGAGGTCACCACCGAAGGCGGGCTGGACGTCGCCGGGCAGATGGACAACCTCAAGCGCTTCGTCGGCGAACTCGGCGCCGCGGGCATCCGCGTCTCGCTGTTCATCGACCCGGAGCCGGCGCAGCTCGACGCGGCGAAGGCGCTGGGCGCGCCGGTGGTGGAGTTGCACACCGGCGCCTATTGCGACGCGCCCGCCGGGGAGCGGCGCGCGGCGGAGCTGGAGCGCATCGTCCGGGCGGCGGCCCACGCCGAGGCCATCGGGCTGGAGTGCCACGCCGGCCACGGGCTGAGCTACGAGACGGTCGGCGCGGTCGCCGCCATCCCGACCATCGTGGAGCTGAACATCGGTCATTTCCTGATCGGCGAGGCGATCTTCGTCGGGCTGGGCAACACGCTCCAGCGCATGCGCGCCGTCATGAAGGACGCCCGTGCGGCGGCTGGAGGCGTCTCATGATCCTGGGCATCGGGAACGACCTGATCGACATCCGCCGGATCGAGCAGTCGCTGGACCGCTTCGGCGACCGCTTCATCGCCCGCATCTTCACCGACGTGGAGCGCGCCAAGTCCGAGCGCCGCGCCGGTGCCGCCGGCAAGCACAGCGCGCGGGCCGCGACCTACGCCAAGCGCTTCGCGGCCAAGGAGGCCTGTTCCAAGGCGCTGGGCACCGGTTTCCGCGACGGCGTGTTCTGGCGCGACATGGGGGTGGTGAACCTGCCCTCCGGCCAGCCGACCATGCGCCTGACCGGCGGGGCGCTGGAGCGTCTGCAGGCGATCACCCCGCCGGGCATGCAGGCGCGCATCCACGTGACGCTGACCGACGAGTACCCGATGGCCGAGGCCTTCGTCATCATCAGCGCCGAACCGGCCGATACTTCCATCACCACCTCCACGGCACCCTCCGCATGACCATGAACAGAGAGACCGCCTTGACCGGCAAATCCAAAGAGACAGGCGGCTTTGCCGAGACGGTGAAGACGGTCTTCTACGCGGTCATCATCGCCTTCGGCGTGCGGACCTTCGCCTTCGAGCCCTTCAACATCCCGTCCGGGTCGATGATCCCGACGCTGCTGATCGGCGACTACCTGTTCGTGTCCAAGTTCTCCTATGGATACAGCAAGTACACGGTCGGCTTCGGGCTGCCCCTGTTCGAGGGCCGCATCCTGGGCCACGCGCCGGAGCGCGGCGACGTCGCCGTGTTCAAGCTGCCGCGCGACAACAAGACCGACTACATCAAGCGCGTCATCGGTCTGCCCGGCGACACCGTCCAGGTGACCGGCGGCGTCCTGCACATCAACGGCCAGCCTGTGAAGCGCGAGCGGATCGAGGACTATGTGTCCCGCGACGCGCTGGGCCGCGAGGTCCGCATCGCGCAGTATGTCGAGACCCTGCCGGGTGGGCGCAGCCATCGCATCATCGAGGAGTCGGACAACGGTCCGCTCGACAACACCCCGGCCTTCAAGGTGCCGGCGAACCACCTGTTCATGATGGGCGACAACCGCGACAACTCGCTGGACAGCCGCGTCCCGTCGCAGGTGGGGTATGTCCCGATGGAGAATCTGGTCGGGCGCGCCGAATTCCTGTTCTTCTCGCTGGAGGACGGGACGCGCTTCTTCGAGGTGTGGCGCTGGCCGGCGGACCTGCGGTTCAGCCGCCTGTTCAACGCTGTGAAGTGAGCCCCGTCGAGCACCGGGGCGTGGAGATCTGTTATTGTGAGCCCTGAAGAACGGGGGACCCCCATGGCGTCCGACGCGGACGTGAGCGCCGATTCCGCCGACCTTGCGGAGCTGGCCGCGGCCATCGGCCATCGCTTCGCCGACCCGCAGCGGTTGGCCGACGCGGTCACCCATCCCAGCCTGATGGGGCTGGAGCGCAACGCCCACGGCGGACGGCCCGAGCAGGGACCCGGCCTGGCCTACGAGCGGCTGGAGTTCCTGGGCGACCGGGTGCTCGGCCTCGTCATCGCGGAATGGCTGCTCGAACGCTTCCCCGGCGAACGCGAGGGCGCGCTCGCCAAGCGGCACGTTTCGCTGGTCCGGCGGGAAGCGCTCAGCCGCGTCGCCGACGCGCTGCAGCTCGGGCGCTACCTGCGCCTGTCGCCGTCGGAAGCGCAGGGCGGCGGGCGGAGCAACCGCACCATCCTGGCCGACGCCTGCGAGGCGGTGATCGGGGCGCTCTATCTGGACGGCGGCATGGACAAGGCGCGGGACTTCATCCGCTCCGCCTGGGCCGACCAGATCGACCGCGCGGACCCGCCGCCGCTGGATTCCAAGACGGCGTTGCAGGAATGGGCGCAGGGCCACAAGCGGCCCATCCCCACCTATGAACTGATCGAGCAGAGCGGCCCGGCGCACGAGCCGGTGTTCCGCATCGCGGTCCGGCTGAAGGGCATGGAGCCGGTGACGGCCACCGGCCCGTCCAAGCGGGTCGCCGAACGGAAAGCGGCCAGCGCCTTGCTGCGCCAATTGGGAGTGCAGGTCGATGACTGACGGCCGCGACAAGTTTGAAGACGACGATTTCGACGACAAGGATCAGGGCGTGGACGCTGCTCCGGACGGGACGGACGAGGATGCCGACGAGGGCACCTATGTGCCCGAGAACCCGCGCTGCGGCTTTGTCGCCCTGGTCGGCGCGCCGAACGCCGGCAAGTCGACCCTGCTGAACGCGATGGTCGGCTCCAAGGTGTCGATCGTCAGCTCCAAGGTGCAGACCACCCGCACGCGCGTGCTGGGCATCACCATCGCCGGCGACAGCCAGATCATCTTCGTCGACACCCCGGGCATCTTCAAGCCGAAGCGCCGCCTGGACCGCGCCATGGTGGCGGCGGCCTGGCAGGGGGCGGAGGACGCCGATCTGGTCGGCCTGCTGTTCGACGTGTCGCGCCGCAGCATCGACCAGGACACGCTGGGCATCATCGCCCGGCTGAAGGAGCAGGGGCGCAAGGCGATCCTGATCCTGAACAAGATCGATCTCGTGCCGCGCGAGAAGCTGCTGGGCCTCGCCGACAGCTTCAACCAGGAGGGCATCTTCACCGACATCTTCATGCTGTCCGCCTCGACGGGCGACGGCGTGGAGCATCTGCGCGGCTTCCTGGCCGCCCGCATGCCGGAAGGCCCCTGGCATTACCCGGAGGACCAGATCTCCGACATGCCGATGCGCCTCCTGGCGGCGGAGATCACCCGCGAGAAGCTGTTCCAGCAGCTTCACCAGGAGCTCCCCTACGCGGCGACGGTCGAGACCGAGCAGTGGGAGGAGTTCGAGAACGGGTCGGTCAAGATCTCCCAGGTCGTCTATGTCCAGCGCGACAGCCAGAAGGCCATTGTGCTCGGCAAGCAGGGCTCCCGCATAAAGGCGCTGGGGCAGGCCGCCCGCACCGAGCTGGAGGAGATGCTGGAGCAGCGCGTCCACCTGATGCTGTTCGTCAAGGTGCGCGAGGATTGGGAAAACGATCCGGAGCGCTACGAGGCCTGGAACCTCGACTTCGGGGCGTCCTAAAGCACCGGTCAGGGTATAGGCGTGGGCGGACGGTCTCCCATATAGAAGGGCGATCGTCCCCAACACTGACCGGCTGACCGTGCGCGTGCCCATTTTCAACGACCTGTACGACGCCGGCTCGCGCCTGTTGGGGCGGGCCGGCGATCTCGTTTCCGGCGGCATCCTGGAGCAGGACGTCCGTCTCGGCGTCACCGGCCTGCGGCGGGCCGGCAAGACCGTGTTCGTCACCTCTCTGGTTGACAACCTGCTGAAGGCCGGGCGGCTTCCCTTCCTCGACGTGGTGTCCTCCGGGCGCTTCCAGGCGTCGCGCCTGCGCCCCCAGCCCGACGCCCAGGTTCCCCGCTTCGAGGTCGAGCAGCGGCTGGCCGAGCTGACCGGGCCGATTCCCCGTTGGCCGAAGGAAACGCAGGGCATCAGCCAGCTCCGCCTGTCGATGCGCTACCGCCCGAACGCGGTTCTGAAGCGTACGGTGCAGCCGGTCGCCACGCTGAATCTCGACATCGTCGACTATCCCGGCGAATGGCTGCTCGACCTGCCGCTGCTCCACCAGTCCTTCGCGGAATGGAGCGCGCTGACCCTGGAGCTGGCCGGGCGGGCGCCGCGCGACGAGCTGTCGGTGTCCTGGCGCGGCTGGCTCGCCACCATCGACACGGCGGCCCCGGCGGAGGAGGAGCAGGCGCGGCGTGGTGCTGCGCTGTTCACCGACTATCTCCACGCCTGCCGCCGCTCCGACAATCTGCTCAGCCTGATCCAGCCGGGGCGGTTCGTCGAGCCGGGCGACATGGCCAACGCCCCGCTTCTGACCTTCTGCCCGCTGCCGGGCGACCGTCCGCGCACCCGCGGCAGCCTGTGGGCGCTGATGGAGGACCGTTACGAGGCGTACAAGTCCAAGGTGGTCCGCCGCTTCTTCGCCGAGCATTTCGCACGCCTCGACCGCCAGATCGTCCTGATCGACGTGCTGGGGGCGCTGAACTCCGGCCCGGCGGGCATGGCGGACATGAAGCGCGCCCTGGAACTGAGCCTGGAGCCCTTCCGCCACGGCTCCAGCAGTTGGCTCGACTGGCTGCTGGGCCGGAAGATCGACCGCGTGCTGTTCGCCGCGACCAAGGCCGACCATGTCGCCTCGCACCAGCACAGCAGCCTGCGCCACCTGCTGGACCGGCTGGTGTCCGACGCCCGTGCCGGCATCCGCTTCGAAGGGGCGCGGGTGGAGACCATGGCCATCGCCGCGCTGAAATCGACCGAGACGGTGGTGACCGAGCATGAGGGGCGGCAGTTGCGCTGCGTGCGCGGCGTGCCGCTCGGGCGCGACCGCCCGACGGTGCTGTTCCCCGGCGAGATTCCCGAGGACGCCGACTTCCCGCCGGGGCAGGAGCGGCCCTACAACTTCATGGCCTTCCAGCCGCCGGCCGACCTCGCCCGCGAGGCGCGCGGCCTGCCGCACATCCGGCTGGACCAGGCCATGCAGTTCCTGCTGGGGGATTATCTGGAATGAGCGAGCGCGCCCGCGACCGCCACTGGGTCCCGCCGATGGAGCTGGACCCCGCCCGCGCCGCCGCCGTTCCCGCGGCGGAGGAGGAGGCGATCATCGCCGGTCCCCTGGCCGGCCCCCTGTCCGGTTCGGCGGCGGAACGCCTGCCCGCGCTGCTGGCGGAGGACCGGCCGCGCAGCCGGTTTGGCCGCTGGCTCGCCGGGTCGGTCGCCGCGCTGGTGCTGATCGCGCTGGGCTTCGACACCTGGGACCTGTTCAACCGCGCCTTCGCCACCAGCGCCGCGCTGGGCGTGCTGGTGGCCGCCGCCGTGACGGTGGCCGGTGGGGCGGCGCTGGCCATGCTGCTGCGCGAACTGCGCGCGCTGCGCCGCCTGCGCAAGATCGAGGAACTGCGCGGCGAGGCCGGGCGCCTGTCCACGGAGATCGTCACGCAAGCCGGGGAGCCGGGCCACGCCGAGCGCTTCGCCGGGTCTCTGACCCGCCTCTATGAGGGCCGCGTCGATCTGGCGCCCGCGCTGGAGCGGGTGCGCGACCATGTGACCGACGCCCACGACGACGCGGAGATCCTGCGTCTGCTCGACCGCGAGGTGATGGGGCCGCTGGACCGCCGCGCCTACCAGACCGTTCTGCGCGCGTCGCGCGACACGGCGGTGGCGACGGCGCTCAGCCCGGCGGCGATCGTCGATCTCGCCGTGGTGCTGTGGCGGAACCTGAAGCTGGTGCGGGAGATCGCGGCGCTCTATGGCGCGCGCCCCGGCTATGTCGGGTCGCTGCGGCTGTTGCGGCGGATGCTCGCCAACCTCGCCGTCGCCGGGGTGGCGGAAAGCGCCCACCACGTCGCCGTCGAGGCGCTGGGCGGCTCCATCGCCGCCGCCATCTCCACCCGCATGGGGCAGGGGGTGATCAACGGGCTGCTGACCGCGCGGGTCGGGCTGACCGCCATGCATCTGTGCCGCCCCATCGCCTTCGGACCGGACAACCGCCCGAGCATGGGCCAGATCCGCAAGGAGCTGCTGTCCCTGCCGAAGCAGGTGTTGTAGCCGCTCACACCGTGGGGAAGGGCCGGCCGTGCCGGGGATGGGCGCGGTCGTGGATCAGGGCGCGATCGCGGATCATCGGCCAGACGATGCGGCGCAGGAACCGGTGGTCCTGCGCCCGGTCCGCCTCGGCGGCGGCGTGGCGCTCGGCCAGCGGCAACAGGTCGGGCAGCAGTCCGGCGACGCCGCCCCAATGCCCGCCCGTCATCACCTCCGTGTGAAGAACCCCGTCGCGCAGGACGTGGAAGGGCTGGCCGGAGGCGACCCAGGCATCGACGGCCGCCTTTCCGTCGGCGGACGGCAGCGCGTCCCAATCCCGGCAGAGGAAGCGCGCCACGGTCGGATCGTCGGCGGCGGCGAGGCGCCAATAGGGACCGCCGGTCGACGCGTCGGAGGCCAACGCCACGAGGTCCGCCCCCGCCGCGGCCAACTCGGCCAACCGGTCGGCGGCAAAGGTGCCGTCGTGATAAACCCGGCAGGCCCAGCCCGGATAGAGCGCCACGGTCCGCCGCAAAATCTCCGCCGGGTCGTGGGCGCCGGCCGGCTGGCCGTTCCACAGGCTGAAGGCGACGATGTCGCGGTGACGCCGCTCCACGCCGCGCGGCTGGGCGGGCAGCGGGGGCAGGGCGGGGGCCGTGTCCATCGCCGTCCGGTCCTTCAGGTCCAGCGCGCGCTCACCCCACACCGCGGCCTCGTCGTCCCGGCCGAGAAAGGCGAGGGCGACGACCAGCCGGTCGATGGCGTCGAGATGGCGTGGGTCCAGACGGGCCGCCCGCTCCAGCGCGCGGGCGGAGTCCCCCAGCCGGTCCACGACCCCCAGCGCGACCCCCAGATTGAAGGCGGCGGACGGGAAATCCGGGGTGATGGCCAGGGCGTTGCGGTAGGCGAGGGTGGAGTCCTCCCGCAGCCCCATGGCGAACAGAGCGTTGCCGTAGAGAAAGGCGACGTCGGCGTCCAGCGGCAGCAATTCCGCGGCGCGGGCCAGCGGGGGCAGGGCTTCGGTGCCGCGCCCCTGCTCGACCAGGAGGCGCCCCTCCTCGTGACGCAGCGCGCCCAGGCGCTCCACCGCGATGGCGAGGCTGGGGGCCGACGCGACGGCGCGTTCCAGAGCGGTGATCGCCCCGGCGGAGCGGCCCAGGCTGCGCAGGGCGTTCGCCATGTCGGTCCAGGCTTCCGCGAAATCGGGCCGGAGGGCGACGGCGCGCCGGTAGTCCCGCACCGCCGCCTCGGCTTGCCCGGACGAACGGCGGATGTTGCCGCTGTTGGCGTACATGTCCGCCGCCTCGGGGCGCTGGGCGATGGCGCGGGCGATGAGTTGCAGGCCGAGCGCCTGTTCCCCCACCTGCCCGGCCAGGACACCCAGGAAATGCAGGGCGTCCGGTTGCTCCGGCTCCACATCGAGGATGCGGTGGTAGAACTGCTGGGCCTCGGCCAGCCGGCCGGCCAGATGATGCTCCAGGGCGAGCGCCAGCGCTTCCGCGATCGTAGCCATGCCCACAGGCTTAAGCACCCCGGCGCCCCTCCGCAAGTGCCACGGCTGTGAGAAAGGGTGGGGAACGGGCCCGGCGGTCCTGGAATGCGAAACCTTGGTGCCGCAAACAGCCTGAGGGAGTCCGTCCTTCGGCATAGCCGGAAAAAAGGTGAACGAACCCTTTACAATGCACGAGTGCGGCTGCAATATATGATCTGGATTGTCCAAACATCGGTGTAATGTCATGAATGTGGCCCTCGCCACCGCAACGGCTGCAAGGCCGTTGGCCTTCATGACGGCCCGCAACAGCGACGCTGTTGAAAACGCGGCCGACGCCGGGACTCCGTCCGCAAAAGACCCCGCCACCGGACAGTCCGAACCGCTCACTTCCGGGCGCTACACGAAGACCGCCTACCGTTACGACGCCGAAGCGTCGCGGCTGGTGCTTCTGTTCCGCAGCCCGGAGGACGGGGCGACTCTCGACCAGATCCCCACCGAGGCGGCGTTGCGGCAGTACCGCGAGGCCCAGAAGGACCGGAAGAGCGGCAAGGCATCGCTTGAGCTTCTGGTCGGCGGCTCGGACGGGCAGGACCAGCCGAACGGCGCCGGCCAGAATGGAACCTCCGCCAGCGGTTCGAACGTGCACCGGTGGGCGGCGGTTCCTTCCGCGACCGGCGGGGGCCGCTCCAGCCCGTCACAGGGGACTTCCGCGCACACGCCGCCGGTGGTAGCCTCGACCCCGATGGCGGCTCACGCGGCGGCCGCTCCCTCGGCGGGTGCCGGCTCCGTCAACGTGGTCATCTGACCGGCGCGACGCGGACCGTGCGGCGTCGGCCGGCTGTTTCCTTTGAAGGCATCCTCCGATGGCTCTCGACATCTCCTCCTCCACCCTGGGTGCCGCGGTCGGCCTGCGGCAGGCGCAGGGACAGATTGACTTCGGCGTGAAGACGCTGAACCAGACCGCGCAGCAGCAGGACCAGGCGATCGCCACCCTGCTCCAGGGCGGCTCGGACGGCGCGTCGGCCGGTGGCAACGTCACGGCCACGCGCGGGCAGAATCTGAACATCGTCGTGTAACTGGCTGATTCGACGGGCTTGATCGCTCACGTCAAGCCGCGGCCATAAAAAAAGCCCCTCTCGCAGGAGAGGGGCTTTGTGCGTTCCGGAGATCCGCTTACTTCAACTCGTCGAAGCTCTCGATGACGTGGCTGACGATGCCGTACTCGCGGGCTTCGTCGGCCAGCATCCAGTAGTTCCGGTCGGTGTCCTTGGACACCTTCTCCACCGGCTGGCCGGTCTCGCGCGCGATGATGCGGTTCAGGCGCTCACGCATGCGGATGATTTCCTTCGCCTCGATGGCGATGTCCGTCGCCCGGCCACCGGTGCCGCCCAGCGGCTGGTGGATCAGGAAGCGGGTGTTCGGCAGGCAGAAGCGGTCTTCCTTCTTCGCGGCCAGGAAGATGTGGCAGCCGGCGCTGGCGACCCAGCCGGTGCCCAGCATCTTCACGCGCGGCTTCACAAAGCGGATCATGTCGTGAATGGTGTCGCCCGCCTCGACGTGGCCGCCGGGGGAGTTCACCACGACCGTGATGTCGTCGTTGCTCTCGTGGGCCAGAGCCAGCAGCTGGGCCGAGACGGCCTGCGCCAGCTTCATGTCGATCTGCCCGAAGATCAGCACCGTGCGCGCCTTGAACAGGTTCGACTGCACGGCAGCGAACGGCGGCGGGGCGCTTTCCTTCGACTTCTCGTCCGGCTCCTGCTCGGGTTCGTCGTCGAAGCGGGTGTATCCGTCTTGCGCCATCGTTTTTGAACTCCCTGAGGTCGGCGTGTCTACCGGGGGGCTTTGGCTTGCGGGGGCCTGGGATGTCGGATGGGGACCGAACCACGCCACTCGTTTCTCCACATAGCCCGTATCGGTTCCTTGTTCAACGGGCCGCGACGCCAAATCCCACCCCCGCACCGTCATAGTCGCGCTCAGGCTAGCCGCATCGGTGCGGATCGGCGCTTGCCGACCGTCCATCGGGACCGCAAACTGCTTCCCTGCACAATCGGAGGGCGGTGCATGGATGAGGGCGGCGGGAGCGGCGTCTCGGTCATCATTCCGGCCTTTCGGGCGCAGGACACCATCGCCCGCGCCGTCTCCAGCCTGCTGGCGCAGAGCTTTCCCCACTGGGAAGCGGTGGTGGTCAGCGACGACGGCACCGACTACCGCGCCCTTCTGGCGGCCGCCGGCATCGCCGACTCGCGCCTGACCTTCACCGGAACCGGCCGCGTCGGGTCCGGCGCTCCGGCGGCGCGCAACGCCGGGCTGCGCTGCGCGCGCTTGCCCCTGATCGCCCCGCTGGACGCCGACGACCGATTCGCGCCGGACCGGCTGGCGCGCTTGGCCCCGCTGGCGGCGGCGCAGGGGGCGACGGCGGACAATGTGGCGGTGGTGCGCGACGGCGACGGCGCGCCGCTCTGCACCCTGTTTCCGCCCGATGCCGGGACAACCACGCTGGACGCGGCGGCCTTCCTGGAGACCTCTGTCCCGATGTTTTTCGTGGTCCGCCGCGACCTCGTTCCCGGATGGGAGGAGGGGGTGGACTTCTGCGACGACGTGGTCTTCAACGTCCAGGTTCTTGACCGGCTGGGGCGCCTGCCGCTGGTGCTGGAACCGCTCTATGAATACCGGCAGCGGGAGGGGTCGATCACCTGCTCCGCCGACAGCGGCACGCGGGCGGACCTCTGCTATCGCCATGTCCTCGACCGCTTGAACGGCGACGGGCTGCGGATTGCCGACGCCGCGCTGCGCGACCGCTTCGCCGCCGCGCTGGGCGCCAAGCGCGCCCTGAACGCCGCCTACATGACCGCGCACGCCGCCGGGCGCTGCGCCAGTTTTCAGGAGTTCCTGGCCTTGCGCGAAAACTCCCTGCCGGGATAGTCGCCGATCACGCTGAGATGCGTGACCACCGACCCATCCGGACGGAACTGGTGGAGGGCGAGCGCGGAGGGCTCGTCCGTCCAGCGGTAGGGCGGTTCCGGCGCGAGGTCCAGGGCGATCTGGTAGGCCACGGATGGGGCGACGTAGCCGTGCGTCCCGTTCCAGGCGACCGCGGTCTGGCGATGGGTGTGACCGCACAGGACGGCCCGGACGTTGGGGCGGCTGCGCGTCAGCCGACCCAACTCCTCCGCACCCTCCAGGCAGCGCAGCGTGTCGAGGAAGGCCAGCCCGGTGTCGAATGGGGGATGGTGCAGCGCCAGCACGGTCGGCCGCTCCGGCTGCTCGGCCAGACGCTCCGCCAGCCAACGCAGCCGGTCCGCGCACAGTCCACCCACCGCGCTTCCGGCAACGACCGAATCGAGCATCAGGACGCGGACCGGAAACTCCTCGACGGCATAATGAAGGAAGGGACCCTCCATGGGCATCCAGCCGGTCGCGGCGAAGGTGCGGCGCAAGCCGTCGCGGTCGTCGTGGTTGCCCGGCAGCGCGCGGACGGGAAGGGCAAGCGGCTCCAGCAGGGCGGACAGCGCCTCGTACTCGCCGGGTTTCGGTCCGTTGATCAGGTCGCCGGTGATCAGGACGAGGTCGGGGCGCGGCACCAGCGCGTTCAGATGGGCCACCGCGGCGGCGAGCCGTGCGTTCGTGTCGTGGTCGGTTGTCGGGGCGGTGCCGGGGGCCGTGACGTGCAGGTCGGACATCTGGGCGATCAGCATCGGGCACCCCTGGCAAGGCGAAGGTCTGAGGACCAAGCCTTGTCACATCGCCGATTTCCCGGAAGTCTTCAAGAGTCCAACCAGAGCAAAACTTCCTTTACGCTTCCGTGACAGGCTGAGCCATCGGCCGAACGACAGAATTGCCGCCACTGCATCGGATCGGGGAATGAGCGCGTCCACCTCCTCCTGTCTGCTCGCCCGGTTGCTGGCGTCCGGGAAGTTCTGGTTGAAGCGTGCCCGCATCGACTCCCCGGACCTCGGCGAGGGGACCCCGCCGCCCGGAGCGGATGGCGCCCTGCTGGCTGATGTTCGCATTGAAGGCGATCGGATTCGCGCGGTTCTACCGGCGGGCGAGGCGCCCTGCTGCGCGCCCGGTCTCTGCCTTGATGGCGGGCCGGTTCGTCCGCGCGGCGGCTGCACCGCGGTCGGTCCCGGTCAACCCGCTGATTTGACGGTGATTCTTCCCGATGGCGCGCGGCTGGACATGGAGAAGGGACGGGTCGTGCAACCCGAACCGCCGCGTTCACGCGCCTGAACCCTTGCAACCGTCTCGACTCCGGAACTGAACTGAACGATATAGTTCAGTTTACCGCCCGCCGATCACAGCGGCCCGGTTGACACGAAACGCCCCGCGCGCCCGCCCGGCGGGCCGGCGGGCCTGTGCGGGTTCCGTATCCATGCGCCACACGCTTCGCATCGTCGCCCTTCTGGTCCTGGTCGCTCTCGGCGGCGGCGCCTACTGGTACTTCGTCAAGCAGGGCGGAACCATCAACACGCTGCTCGCCGGCAAGGTTCCGTCCCCCGGCGGCGCCTCCGCGGGGCCGGGGGCGGGCGGACCGCCGGGCGGCGCGCCGCCGATGCCGGTGGAGGCCCTGCCGGTCAAGATCGGCACCGTGTCGCGTCAGGTCACCGCGGTCGGCTCGCTGCTGTCCAGCGAGTCGGTGGTCATCCGGCCCGAGGTGGCGGGCAAGGTCTCCGAGATCGCCTTCCTGGAAGGGCAGGCGGTGAAGAAGGGCGCGGTGCTGATCCGGTTGGACGATTCCATCGCCCGCGCCACGCTGGCCCAGGCGCAGGCGAGCATCGCTTTCTCCCGCGCCGAACTCGCCCGCGCCGACGAGCTGTACCGCCAACGCACCGGCCCCGCCCGCAACCGCGAGCAGGCGCTCGCCAAGCTCCAGTCCGACGAGGCGGCGGTGCAACTCGCCAAGGCCCAGCTGGAGAAGCTGACCCTGACCGCGCCCTTCGACGGCGTGCTGGGCCTGCGCAAGGTCTCGGTGGGCGACGTGGTGGCCGCGGGCAAGGACATCGTGAACCTGGAGGCCATCGAGATCCTGAAGCTCGATTTCCGGGTGCCGGAGCTGTATCTGCCGACCGTCCGCACCGGCCAGACCCTGAAGGTCGCCGTGGACTCCTTCGGCGGGCGGACCTTCGACGGCACGGTCTACGCCATCGACCCGCTGGTCGACGTGAACGGCCGCGCCGTGGTGATCCGCGCCCGCGTCCCCAACAAGGACGGCGCGCTGCGCCCCGGCCTGTTCGCGCGGGTGGCCCTGACGCTGGACCAGACCCCGAACGCCGTTCTGGTGCCCGAGCAGGCGGTGAGCGCCTTCGGAAACAAGCAGTTCGTCTTCAAGGTGGTGGACGGCAAGGCGGTGCAGACCACCGTCACGCTGGGCGAGCGCCGCAACGCCGAGGTGGAGATCACCGCCGGCCTGCAGCCCGGCGACGTCGTGGTGACCGCCGGCCAGCTGAAGATCCGCGACGGCGCGCCTGTGGTGGTGATCAACAACAAGCCGGCGGGGAGCTGAGCCGATGGTCCTCTCCGACATCTCCATCCGCCGGCCGGTCCTGGCGACGGTCATGAGCCTCGCGCTCATGCTGATCGGCATCGTGTCGTACCAGCGCCTGTCGGTGCGCGAATACCCAAAGATCGACGAGCCCGTCGTCACGGTGGAAACCACCTACAAGGGCGCCTCGGCCGAGATCATCGAGAGCCAGGTCACCCAGATTCTGGAGGACTCGCTGTCGGGCATCGAGGGCATCGACGTGATGTCCTCGATCAGCCGCGCGGAGAAGAGCCAGATCACCCTGCGCTTCCGGCTGGACCGCAACGTCGACACGGCGGCCAGCGACGTGCGCGACCGCGTCGGCCGCGTGCGCGCCCAGCTTCCCAACGAGATCGACGAGCCGGTCATCGCGAAGGTGGAGGCCGACGCCCAGCCGATCATCTATCTGGCCTTCTCCTCCGACCGCCATTCGCCGCTGGACGTGACGGACTTCGCCGACCGCTACGTCAAGGACCGGCTGCAGAACCTGCCCGGCGTCGCCCAGGTGCGCATCTTCGGCGAGCGGCGCTTCGCCATGCGGCTGTGGCTCGACCCGCAGCGCATGGCCGCCTACCGCGTCACCCCGCAGGACGTCGAGAACGCGCTGCGCAAGCAGAACGTCGAGATTCCGGCCGGACGCGTCGAGAGCAAGGCGCGGGAGTTCACCGTCGTCTCCGAGACCGACCTGCGCACGCCGGAGGAGTTCGACCGCATCATCCTGCGCGACGACGGCGGTTATCTGGTCCGGCTGAAGGACGTCGGCCGGGCCGAGCTGGGGGCGCGGGACGAGCGGGTCAGCGCCCGCTTCAACGGGCGCGGCGCCGTCGCCATCGGCGTGGTCAAGCAGTCCACCGCCAACCCGCTGGACGTTTCCAAGGCGGTGAACGAGGCGCTGCCGAAGATCCGCGCCGCCCTGCCCGACGGCATGGGGGTGGATGTCGGCTACGACAGCTCCGTCTTCATCGCCAAGTCGATCGACGCGGTGTTCAGCACGATCTTCGAGGCCATTGTCCTGGTCGTGCTGGTCATCTTCGTGTTCCTGCGCAGCTTCCGCGCCACGCTGGTGCCGCTGGTGACCATCCCGGTGTCGCTGATCGGCGGCTTCGCGCTGATGTACGCTTTCGGCTTCTCGGTCAACACGCTGACCCTGCTGTCCATGGTGCTGGCCATCGGCCTCGTCGTGGACGACGCCATCGTGATGCTGGAGAACATCTACCGCCACATCGAGGAGGGCGTGCCGCCCTTCCAGGCGGCCTTGCAGGGGTCGAAGGAGATCGGCTTCGCGGTCATCGCGATGACGATCACGCTGGCCGCGGTCTACGCGCCCATCGGCTTCATGACCGGGCGCACCGGCCGTCTCTTCTCCGAGTTCGCCCTGACGCTGGCGGGAGCGGTGATCGTCTCGGGCTTCGTCGCCCTGACCCTGTCGCCGATGATGTGCTCCAAGCTGCTGAAGCACCAGACCAAGCACAACGCGCTCTACAACGCTATCGAGCGGCTGCTGAACGGGCTGACCAACGGCTACCGGGCCATCCTGCGCCTGTCGCTGAAGGCCCGTCCGCTGGTGCTGCTGGTTGGCGCGGTGGTGGCGGGGCTCAGCTACACGCTGTTCACCGGCCTGAAGTCGGAGCTGGCGCCGGTCGAGGACCGCGGCACCATCGTCGGCATCGCCATCGCGCCGGAGGGCTCGACGCTCGACTACACGGAAAGCTACGCCAAGCGCATGGAGGACCTGTTCCGCCAGATCCCCATCGTCGAAAAGTTCTTCGTCGTGGTCGGCTTCCCGGTGGTCAACCAGGGCATCTCCTTCGTCCGCCTGATCGACTGGGACGAGCGCGACGTGAAGCAGCAGGCGATCACCGCCCAACTCTTCCCCAAGATGTTCGGCATCCCCGGCATCCTCGCCTTCGTCACCAACCCACCTTCGCTGGGCCAGAGCCCGGTGGACAAGCCGGTCAACTTCGTCATCCAAAGCTCGCTGCCCTACGACGAGCTTCAAAAGATGGTCGACGGGCTGATGGCGGAGGCGCGGAAGTTCCCCGGCCTGACCAACCTCGACACCGACCTCAAGCTGAACAAGCCGGAACTGCGCATCACCATCGACCGCGACAAGGCCGCCGACCTCGGGGTGGACGTGGAGACGGTGGGCCGCACGCTGGAAACCCTGCTCGGCGGACGGCAGGTCACCCGCTTCAAGAAGGAGGGCAAGCAGTACGACGTGGTGGTCCAGGTCGGCGACGTCGACCGCCGCAACCCGGACGACATCGCCTCCATCTACGTCCGCGGCACGCCGACCATGGCGGCGGAGGCCGGGGTTGCCACCAGCGCCGGGGCGATGATCTCGCTCGCCAACCTCGTCCGCATCGAGGAGCGGGTGGCGCCCAAGGAATTGAACCACTTCAACAAGCTGCGCTCCGTCACCATCACCGCCACCCTGGCGCCCGGCACCTCACTGGGCGAGGCGCTGGGCTATCTCCAGGCGGCGGCGAACCGCGTGCTGCCGGCCACGGCACAGACCGACTATGCGGGGCAGAGCCGCGAGTTCCGGGAATCGGCGACGGGGCTCTACTTCGTCTTCATCCTGGCGCTGGCCTTCATCTATCTGGTGCTGGCGGCGCAGTTCGAGAGCTTCATCGACCCCTTCGTGATCATGCTGACGGTGCCGCTGTCGATGACCGGCGCGCTGGCCGCCCTGCATTTCACCGGCGGGACGATGAACGTCTACAGCCAGATCGGGTTGGTGACGCTCGTCGGCCTCATCACCAAGCACGGCATTCTGATCGTGGAGTTCGCCAACCAGCTCCAGCGCGAGGGGGTGGACATCCGCAAGGCGGTGGAGGAGGCCGCCGTGCTGCGCCTGCGGCCGATCCTGATGACGACGGGCGCCATGGTGCTGGGCGCTGTGCCGCTCGCCAACGCTCATGGGGCCGGTGCGGAGAGCCGGCAGGCCATCGGCGCGGTGATCGTCGGCGGCATGCTGCTGGGCACCTTCCTGACGCTGTTCGTGGTGCCGACGGTCTACAGCTACATCGCCAGGAAGAAGCCCTTCCCGGCGGTGGACGGCACCGCCAGCCACCCGACCGGCCATCCTCCCACCGGCGCGCACCCGCAGCCGGCGGAGTGATCGCCAAGCATTGGGGTTCATTGCAAATCCCCTCTCCCCTCTGGGGAGAGGGTTAGGGTGAGGGGGGTGTGCGTGGCAGTACGTCCGGCAAAAGCGCAACCCCCTCAGCGGCCCTCCGGGCCACCCTCTCCCCGGAGGGGAGAGGGTTGAAAGGACATCAGGACGCCCTGTTCTCCTCCAGCGGCTCGACATCGACGCTGACCGACAGCGTGTGGCCGGCGGCCCCCATCAGGACGCCGCGGGCGGGGCTGACGTCGTCGTAGTCGCGGCCCCAGGCGATGGTGATGAAATCCTGGTCGGCGCGGCGCGCGTTGGTCGGGCAGACGTCGACCCAGCCGGCCTCGGCGCCGCACCAGACTGAGGCCCAGGCGTGGCTGACGTCGGCGCCGATCAGGCGCGGCCGCCCCGGCGGGGGCAGGGTGCGCAGGTAGCCGGAGACGTAGCGGGCCGGCAGCCCCATCGCCCGGACGCAGCCCACCACGATGTGGGCGAAGTCCTGGCAGACGCCGCGGCGGTGCCGCATCACCTCGGCCAGCGGGGTGGCGATCGTCGTCGCGGCGGGGTCGAAGGTGAAGTCGTCGTGGATGCGCCGCATCAGATCCAGCGCGGCCTCCGCCGCCGGCCGGCTGGGCGTGAAGGATTGCGCGGCGTAGTCGTGCAGCGTCGGGCTGGCCGCGGCCAGCGTGCTGTCGAAGCGGTACTGGACCACCTCCGCCCCGTCCTCCGGTCCGCTCAGGCTGCCCAGCGAGTCCCGCACGCTTTCCCAGGACGGAGTCGCGGCGGCGTCCAGCGGCGGCGGCGGGCCGACCTCCACCTCGCTCTCCGCCGTGAGGACCAGTTGCCCGTGCGGCTCCTGCATGGCGACGTAGGTGACGGTGTTGCCGAAATAGTCGGTGTGGGACGACTGCACCGCCGGCGCCGGCAGGATGGTCAGCGCGCTGTGGTGGACGCGCTGGCGCGGGTGCGGACGGGCGGTCAGGTGCAGCAGATGGTGCGACACCGACACGTCCTCGCCATAGTCGTAGCGGGTCGTGTGGCGCACGCGGAAGCGCACGCCAAATCCGCCACCGGAGTGATCGTCAGCGGGGGCCGCGCCGGCCACGGACGGGGAGAGGTCAGGCCGGTCGGGCAAAGGCATGGCTGAAATAGGCGTGGGTCAGAAGGTTGGAAATCTCGGGCAGCGACAGGGCGAGCGTGTCCAGCAGCGTGTGCAGGGCGGCGCCCGAATCCAGCGCGTCCGGCGCGCGCAGCGAGGCGCGGGCGGCGCCGAGGATCGAACGGGCGGAGGCCGCCGTGTCGCCCGGCACGGCCTGCGACCCGCTGGGCAGGGCGGCGACGTGCCGTTCCAGCGCGGCCAGCTGGAAGTCCAGGGCGCGCGGGTTGGACTCGTCGGCCAGCAGCAGTTCCAGGACCGGGCGGCGGCGCACGCTGGTCAGGTAGCGGGACCGGTAGGTCATCACGCTCTCCCCCAGCTCCAGCAGCACGCTCAGCGTCGCCACCTGCACCGGCTCGTCCTGGCGGTCGAGCGCGTGGACCTGGGTGCCGCGCATCACCGAGATGATGTGGAGCGCCCGCTCGATGCGCCGGCCGATGTCGAGGAAGCGCCAGCCCTGGCCGCGCGTCATGCTCTCCTGCTCCAGCCCGGCGATGGCGGCGAGGCACGTCATCAGATCGTCCAGCCGCAGCAGCATGGCGGCGGCGTCGAGCTTGTGCGCAGGCGGCTGGCTCTGCCGCTCCAGCATCGTCACCACCCGCCACATGTCGAGCGACAGGCGGTCGCGCACCGAATAGGCGGTGCGGTGCACCCGCTGCACCTGGGCGCGCAGGCTGTTGGGATGGTCGGGATCGACGACGGAACTGTAGAGCGCCGCCCGCAGCGCCCGCCCGCCGCCCAGCGCGGTGACCCGCGTCAGGTCCCAGGGGATCATGCCTTCCCAGGCCATCAGATGGAGCAGCGGGCGCAGCTGCAGCGACGCGCCCGGCACGTTGCCGTCGGTCAGGCGGGAGTGGGTGGAGCGGAGCAGGCGCACCGTGCCCTCCGACCGCTCGGCGTAGCGGCCCAGCCAGTAGAGGCTGTCGGCCACCCGGCTGGGCAGGTCGGCGGAAGCCGCCTTGGGCGCCGGCTGCGGTTCCTGCGCCGGCTGGGCGCGCGGCGTCGCCGGGGTGGCCTCGGCGCGGCGGCCGGACAGGATCCAGGTGTCCTTGCTGCCGCCGCCCCGCTGCATGGAGACGACGAGCTTGCCGGATTCGGTGGACACGCGGGTCAGGCCGCCAGGCATGACGGTGTAGCTGCCGTCCGGGCGGGCGCAGAGAAAGACGCGCAGCACCAGGGGGCGCGGCTGCAGCCGCCCGCCCTGCCAGACCGGCGCGGTGGATAGGGCGAGCCGCTCCTGCGCGACGTAGCACCAGGGGCGGGCCTTGATGCGCTCGACCAGGGCGGCGCGCTCGGCCGAGGACAGGTCGGCGCCGAAGATCGGCTCGAAGGACAGGGAAGGGAAGGCCGGCTTCACCACCAGCCCATCCAGATGCTCGATGACGTAGGCGCGCTCGTCGTCGTTGCCGCACCACCAGACGGCGACGCCGGGCATCTTCAGCTCCTCGCCCAGCAGATGGCGGCAGAGCATGGGCAGCGACGGCTTGACCGCCATGGACTCCAGGAAGCCGGAGCCGAGCGAGTTGGCCACCACCACGTTCCCGGCGCGCACCGCCTCGATCAGCCCGGCCACGCCCAGAGAGCTGTCGGCGCGCAGCTCCAGCGGGTCGGCGAAATCGGCGTCCAGGCGGCGCAGGATCACGTCCACCGGTTCGAGACCCGACAGCGTTTTCAGATAGACCTGACGGTCGCGCACGGTCAGGTCGGCCCCCTCCACCAGCGTGATGCCGAGGTAGCGGGCCAGATAGACGTGCTCGAAATAGGTTTCGTTGTACGGGCCGGGCGTCAGCAGGACGATCCGCGGCTGGTCGCGGCGCGGGCTCAGCGACAGCAGAGTTTCCTTGTACGCTTCGAAGAAGGGCGTGAGGTGTTCCACCTGGCAGTGGCGGAAGCTGTCCGGCAGCACCTTCGCCAGGACCGCCCGGTTCTCCAGCGCGTAGCCGCTGCCGCTCGGCGCCTGGGTGCGGTCGGACAGCACCCACCAGCGCCCGTCCGGCGCGCGGGCGAGGTCCGCCGCGTAGAAATGCAGGTGGATGTCGTTGGGCACCGGAATCCCGTGCACGGCGCGGCGGAATCCGGGGTCGGCGTGGATCACCGCCGGGGACAGCCGCCCGCTGCGCGTCAGGGTCTGCGGCCCGTAGATGTCCGCCAGAACCGCGTTCAGCAGCGTGGCGCGCTGGATCAGGCCCGATTCGACCGCCTTCCACTCGTGGGCGGGGATCAGCAGCGGCACCATGTCGAGGGGCCAGGGCCGCTCCATTCCCTTGGGGTCGCCGTAGATGTTGTAGGTGACGCCGTTCTGGTGCAGCAGGCGCCGCGCCTCCTCCCAGCGCTCGGCCATCAGCTCCGGGTCGAGCGGCCCCAGCGTGCCCATGAAGGTCTGCCAGTGCGGGCGCAGTCGGCCCTGCCCGGTGACCATCTCGTCATAGACCTCGCCGCGGCCATAGCCCATGGCGTCAGCCTCGCCGAACAGCGACCCCTGGAGAAACGGCACCGGACGCAGCCCCGGAGGAGGGGGAGCGCTGGGGTCAAGAAAGGGCGAATCGCGGTCGGCCAAGGTTCGGATCGTACGTTCACGGCGGTGCAATGCGCGGCAAGTGTGAACGCCCGCCCCCGCCGATGCAAGCGGTGCATCGGCGTCCCCCGGCCGAAAGGCGTATTCCGGCCGGGGGAAGGGGAGGACCGGTCAGCCGCGCCGCAGGTCCAGGGTCATCGGGAACTGCGGATTGCGCTCCTCCGCCGGCGCGTCCATTGGACCGGGCGTGTGGCCGAAGGGGAAGAAGCGGGCGAGGCGCCGCCCCTCCGCCTCGTTGGCGTTGACCGGGAAGGTGTCGTAGTTGCGCCCGCCCGGATGCATGACGTGGTAGGTGCAGCCGCCGATGGAACGGCCCGCCCACAGGTCCAGGATGTCGAAGACCAGCGGCGTGTGCACCGGGATGGTCGGGTGCAGGCAGGCGGGCGGCTGCCACGCCCGGTACCGCACGCCGGCGACGAACTCGCCCTCCGTCCCCGTGGGGATCAGCGGCACGCGGCGGCCGTTGCAGGTGATGGCGTAGCGCGCGTCGGTCAGGCCGGTGACCCGCACCTGCACACGCTCGACCGAGCTGTCGACGTAGCGCACGGTGCCGCCGCCGCCCGGCTCCTCGCCCAGGACGTGCCAGGGCTCCAGCGCCATGCGCAGCTCAAGCGCGATGCCACGCTGGTTGACGTGGCCGTAGACCGGGAAGCGGAAGTTCATGTGCGGGTCGAACCAGCGCTCCTCGATGGGATAGCCGTGTTCGCGCAGATCGGCGACGACGTCCGCCAGATCCTGCTGCACGAAGTAGGGCAGCATGAAGCGGTCGTGCAGCTCCGTCCCCCAGCGCACCAGCTTGCCCTTGTAGGGGGCTTTCCAGAAGCGCGCGACCAGGGCGCGCAGCAGAAGCTGCTGGGTCAGGCTCATCTCGGCGTGGGGCGGCATCTCGAAGGCGCGGAACTCGACCAGCCCGAGGCGCCCGGTGGAGCTGTCCGGGGAGTAGAGCTTGTCGATGCAGAATTCGGCCCGGTGGGTGTTGCCCTGGACGTCGGTCAGCAGGTTGCGCAGCACGCGGTCGACCATCCAGGGCGGGCAGTCCCCCGTCGCCGCAGCCTTGTCGATCTGGTTGAAGGCGATCTCCAGCTCGTAGAGCGCGTCGTCGCGGGCCTCGTCCACGCGCGGCGCCTGGCTGGTCGGGCCGATGAACAGGCCGGAGAAGGCGTAGGACAGCGACGGGTGGTTCTGCCAGAAGGTGATCAGGCTGCGCAGCATGTCGGGCCGCCGCAGGAAGGGGCTGTCCGCCGCGGTGGCGCCGCCCATCACCACATGGTTGCCGCCGCCGGTGCCGCAGTGGCGCCCGTCGATCATGAACTTCTCGGCACCCAGCCGTGACTGGCGGGCGTCCTCGTAAAGCTCCAGCGTGTTGCGGACCAGCTCGTCCCAATCGTGCGCGGGGTGGATGTTCACCTCGATCACGCCGGGGTCGGGGGTGACGGCCAGCGAGTTCAGGCGCGGGTCCTTCGGCGGCTGGTAGCCCTCGATGACGACCGGCATGTCCAGCTCGACCGCCGTCGCCTCGATCTCCGCCAGCATCGCCAGATAGTCCTCCAGCGTGTTCATCGGCGGCATGAACAGGTGGATGCGGCCGTTGCGCGCCTCGCAGGTCAGGGCGGTGCGGACCACCCACCAGGCGGACTTGCCGTGGTCCGGCATCTCGCTGCGCACCTCGGCCATGGCGCGCTGAACGCGTTCGTTGCGCCGGGAGGCGTCCTGGCGGTCGGCCTCCTCGCGCAGGGTGTGCTGGCGCAGCGGCACCCGGTTGGGCGGCAGCGGCGCGCGCTCCTCGAACGGGTCGGTCTCCCAGGAATAGGGATAGTCCTGAGGCGCCACCCAGGGCAGCGAGCCGAGCGGCAGGCGGTAGCCGACCGGACTGTCGCCCGGCATCAGCAGCAGCCGTTCCTGGCGCAGCGGCCAGGCGCTGGACAGCCACACCGGCCCCTGCTGGGTCATCTTGCGGTTGATCGGCAGGGCGAAGCCGACCGGTTCGTTCAAGCCGCGGGTGAAGACGCGGGACAGGCGCGCGCGTTCCTCCTTGTCCTCCAGCTTGCTGTCCAGCGGATCGACGTTGACCGGCAGAAGCGATTCGCGGCGCAGGTAGTGCCACGGGTCCTCGTAGGCGGCCAGCACCAGCGACGGGTCCAGCCCCAGCTTACCGGCCAGCGTCACCAGGAAGGCGCCGGCGTCCTCCGCCGTGTGGCCGTAGTCGGTGTCCTCGCGGGCCAGCAGGTCGCTGTTCGCCCACAGCGCCTCGCCGTCGCGGCGCCAGTAGACGGTCATCGCCCAGCGCGGCAGCGATTCGCCGGGATACCACTTGCCTTGGCCGAAATGCAGCAGCCCGCCCGGCGCGAAGCGGTTGGCCAGCCGGTGCACGAGGTCGGCGGCGAGCTTGCGCTTGTTAGGGCCCAGCGCCGTGGTGTTCCACTCCGCCCCGTCCATGTCGTCGATGGACACGAAGGTCGGCTCGCCGCCCATGGTCAGGCGCACGTCGCCGGCGGCCAACTCCTCGTCGATGCGGTGGCCCAGCGCCTCGATCTCCGCCCACTGCCGGGGCGTGTAGGGCTTGGTGACGCGCGGCGCCTCATAGATGCGGGTGACCGACATCTTGTGGCCGAACTCCACCTCGCACTCGTCGATGAGGCCGGAGATGGGGGCGGCGGAGGAGGCGTCCGGCGTGCAGGCCAGCGGGATGTGCCCCTCGCCGGCCAGCAGGCCGGAGGTGGGGTCGAGACCGACCCAGCCGGCGCCGGGCAGGAACACCTCGGTCCAGGCGTGCAGGTCGGTGAAGTCCTCCTCGGGGCCGGACGGGCCGTCGAGCGCCTTCTGGTCGGCGGTGAGCTGGATCAGGTAGCCGGAGACGAAGCGCGCGGCCAGACCGAGGTTGCGCAGGATCTGCACCAGCAGCCACGCCGAATCGCGGCAGGACCCGGTGCGCTTGCCCAGCGTCTCCTCGCAGGTCTGGATGCCGGGCTCCAGGCGGATGACGTAGCCGATGTCCTTCTGAAGCCGCTGGTTGATGTCGACCAGGAAATTGATGGAGGCCGCCGGCTCCCGCGGAATACCGGTCAGGTAATCGGCCAGCAGCGGCCCCGGCTCCTCCACCTCCAGATAGGGGCGCAGTTCGCGCTCCAGCCACGGCTCGTAGGCGAAGGGGATGGTCTGGGCCTTCTCCTCCAGGAAGAAGTCGAAGGGGTTGATCGCCGCGATCTCCGCGACGAGATCGACCTCAACGATGAACTCGCGGGTCTTTTCCGGGAAGACGAAACGGGCCTGGTAGTTGGACTGCGGGTCCTGCTGCCAGTTCAGGAAATGATGCTTCGGGGTGACGCGCAGCGAATAGCTGAGGATCGGAGTGCGGCAGTGGGGAGCCGGGCGGAGCCGGATGATCTGTGGCCCCAGATTGACCAAACGGTCGTAACGGTAGACGGTCTTGTGGTTGAGAGCGACGTGGATCGCCATGAAGTTCCACCCGTTGTCTGCGCTGGCCGGTCCTCTGCGGCCCTCCGCCGCACGGACAAGGCATAGTACCATCGAAGAGTTCGCGCAGACCAGAGTGCCTTCGCGGGCGCGGCACGAACTGGTTGCACAAAAAACATGCAGTGTCAGAGTGGACCGGTTGCGCCTTTCATCATCGCTCCGCCCGCTTTATAAAGACCTGATCCCTGACCGTCGGCCCCGTCCGCCGAACGGGAGCGACCCAGGCAGAGTGTGAATCGGAAATGGCGACGCTGGCGGGCCTGTCCATGGGTGGCGGTGCTCCGGCGGGCGATGGAGCGCCCGGCGGTGCCACGCGCGGCGTCGTCACCGGAAAATACTTCAATTTCAACCCGCTGCCGCCGCCGTCGGACGTGCTCGGCAACCCGCTGGTCGTCGGCAACCTGCCGACGCACAAGGCGCCGAGGGAGACGTGGCGCAGCCGGTGGCAGCGCCGTCTGGCGCGTTTCCACATCGGCAAGCAGTCCGCGCAGGTGAAGCGGCGGTGGAAGATCCAGGACACCATTTCCTCGGTGATCGCCTCGGTGTCGCCGACCGCGACCATGCTGGGGGAGCGGGGGGGACGGGAAAAGCGTCCGGCGTCGAGCGTTCCGGTCATCATGGTCCGGCACCCCTACCATCTCCGCCACGTCTTCGAGATGATCCTGCAGACGCCCGATGATCTCGCGGCGGAGCGGCGCTTTCTCGAACTGCTGATGGGGCGCGTTCTGCGCAAGTATGGGGAACAGCTGGCCCAGATCCGCGGCTCCGCCTTCTCTTTCGAGAACGAAGCTCGGGAGTATTTTTTTGCCGGATTCAAACTGGAACGGCAGATTAAGAAATACACCAGCCCCGATGAGCGCTTCGCCGCCCTGCAGTCAATCTATGTCAATTATTTTCATGGTCGGAATTATTATCTTTACGCACTGCTGCGCCGGGAGAAGATGGCGCCGGACAACAAGCTGTTCATGTTGAACTCGCGTGCCGTCTATTTTATGGCGCGGATCGGCTGGAACGGTGAACTGCTGGACAAGCCCAACCCGCGCTCCCTGCCCAGCCGCGAGGACATCTTTTTCCTCGTTCAGCGTGACAAGACGGTCCTGACGCGCTATCGCAGCGACCAGGATTTCCAGCGGCAGGTGAAGGCCGTTCTGGAAGCGTTTCCGGCGTAAGGGATGTGTGCGATGCGGGCAGCGATTCTTCTGGCGGGCATGCTGGTGGCCGGAACGGCCATGGCGGCGGACACCGGCGGGGAGGCGGCCAAGCCCGCGGACTGCGCCGGGGATGCGCCGGTGGCGATTCTGCTCTGTCGCGACCCGTCGCTCGCCGCCGCCGCCGATAAGCTTGAGTTGGCGCTGCGGGCGTTGTCCGACGAGGCTGGAAAGGCCGGAGAGGAGGCGGTCGCCGCCGGCCAGCGCGCGTGGGTCCAGCGGCGGGACGCCGCCTGCCCGGTGGCGGAGGCCGACGTGGCCGACCCGAAGAAAGGCAAGGACCGCGCCGCCTGTCTGGCGCGCCAGATGGCCGACCGCACCAAGGCGCTGGAGACCGAGCTGGCCGCCCGCCGCGCCCCGGTGGCCGACGAGCCGCTGACCGTGTCGGCGTCCGCCCCGCAGCGCCCGGTTGCCACCGTCGCCCAAAGCCCGGCGAAACCGGGCCCGGCGAAGCGCTCGGCGGACCTGCCGGCCCTGACCGGCCGCTGGGCCAAGGCCGACCCGGCGACCCGGACGCCCATCGACGATTGCCGGACCTCCTATCTGGAGATCACCGGCGACGGCGGATTCAGCCTGCACGACCCGCGCATTGCCGCCTTCCCGCTGGAGGGCCCGTTGGCGCCCGGCGAGGGCGATCTGGCGGACGGCCTGTCCTTCGGCGGGGAGGAAGGGCTGCCGGAAGGCGTGCTGCGCCTGGACGCCGCCGAGGCGCCGCGGCTGGACCGCCTGTTCCTGACGCTCGACCCACCGGCCTTCGGCGCCACCTTCGTCCGCTGCCGCTGAGGCGGCGGACCGGACGTCCGAGCAGCGGCGTTCAGCGGAGGAGCGGTTCCAGGCGCAGGCGCAGGGTCCCGCTCAGCTCCTCGCCCGGTTCGAGACGGCGCAGGCCGCTGCCGGGTTCCTCCGGGCGGTTGACCGCGTCGGTCATGTGCGACACCGGCTCGACGCAGAGATAGTCCGCGTCCGGCGGGGCGTAGACGATGAGATGGCCAAACGGACCGTCGGTCTCGATCCACAGCCGCCGGTCGAGCGTCGGCCAGTCCAGCGCCGCCACCCCGTCCCAACCGGTGAAGCCATTGTCGAGAACGGTCCGGTCCATGACGACCCCGTCCGTAAAGGCCCATGCGGGCGGCACTGCGACACGCTCGACCGGGAGGATCGTCGGGCCGTTCAGCCAGACGCCGCCGACCCGGGCGGTCAGCCGGGTGCCCGGCGGCTTCGGGAAATAGGGGTGCAGTCCAATCCCGGCGGGCATCGGCCGGTCGTCCTCGTTGACAAGGGATAGGGTCAGGCTGGCCCCGTCCTCCTCCAGCGCTACGGTCTGCGTCGCGCGGTAGCGCCACGGCCAGGCGCCGGCGCGGTGCCGGAAGACCATGCGCGCGGACGAGGCGCTGGCGTCCTCAACCGTCCAATCGGCCCGCCAGCCGTGACCGTGGATGACGTGCGGGTTGCCGTCCCCGTCAAGCGGCAGCCGCACCCGCCGCCCATCGAAGGTGAATTCCCCCCCGGCGATGCGGTTGGAGAAGGGCACCAGCGGAAAACAGCCCATGTCGATCGCCGAACCGTGGCGCAGCGCCCAGTCGGACGCGGGGCGAAGCAGGTCGATGATGCCCTCCGCGCCGTGCCACGCGAGGCGGGCCACGACTCCCCCCCGCCCAGGGCACAGCATACACTCCAAAGAGCCCTTCGCAGCGCTGCGATTCAAGATTAGGGTGTGGGCGCCGATTCCCTGGTCGAACTCGACCTGCTGCATCCGGACCTCCTGCCGGCGGTGGTTGGACGCCGGTTTCGTTCGGGTATCGCACAGCCCGCGGGGGAAGGGAAGGGCGGGGCTGCGCGCAAAGGTGTGCCATGGGCCAAGCCCTATGGCCTCTTGCAACACCTTTGCGCAAGGCGAGCGGTGTCTTGCGCAACCGGACCGATCAGCCATTTTGGACCCCGTATACCGGCTGTTTACCGGATCGCCCGGATGATGACGCACCGTCCACGCCATCCGCGCGCCGCGCCGATTCCGCCAGCCGATTCCGCCCAAAGGCCGCCCGTGTCATTGCCCGCCCCCAGGACACCCGCTCCAGCAGGGGCGCCCGGCCCCGCCGGCGCGCTCGACGAGGCGGTGCTGTGCCACACGCTCGCCGATCACCATGGCGGGCCGGCGCGGATGGTCATCGGCATCGTTCTGCGCCAGTATCTCGACGGTCTCGTGCTGACCCCGACGGAGTTGATCCACAACAGCCGGCATTTGAAGGCGCTCCAGGTCAAGGTCACGCTGATGGAATCCGCCTTGGGCCGGATCGCCACGGTTCAGGCCCGCCTGCCCGGCCAGGAGGCGAAGGCCCGACGCCGCGTTCTCGACAACGCGGTGTCGGAAACCGTGGCGAAGGCGCGCGCCGCCCACACCGCCTTCTCCGGCGCGGGGCGGGGGCGCACCCTGATCGAGTCCATCCTGCGCGGCGCGCCGGGAACGTCGCCGACCGGCGACGCCGGGTTCGATTTGCGCGCGGCGCTCTCCATGAAATTGGAGGAATGCCGGACCTGGGCATCGAAGCTCGACGCGCTGATTCAGCTGTTCCCGGCGGAGCGGCAGGAGGCGCTGTCCGCGGCGCTCGACGAGCTGATCGGCGACGTGCTGGCCTCGCCCGCCGCCACACAGGAATTGTTCGGAAGCACGCCGGCCGACGGGGCGCCGCTGATCACGCTGTGCAACCTGCTGTTCGGGCGCGTGCCGATGGACGCCTTCGGGCCGAACCGGCTTGGCGTTCTCAACGGCCTGTTCCGCCAAGGCCGCCTTCCCGCCGCCCGCGCCATGGTGCTGGAGCGGTTGCGGCGCCAGCTCCGGGCGCCGCAGCCGCTCGGCCGCGGCACGGCGGAGCAGGAGGCCGAGCTGTTGCGGACGGTGACGGGGCATTTGCTCTCACCGGCGGGGCTGACCGGCGGCCCCCCCATGGCCGATGCCTTGACCGTCCGCTACTCCCGTCGCCTGGAGCAGGGCGGGGCGAGCGCCTACCGGCGGTCCATCGTCGGGCTCAGCGAAACGCAGCCGGACCTGATCTGCCGAATCCATTATCTGGCCGCCGTTTCCGCGGTGCCCGCCGCGGAGCGGCACATGGGCGAGATCGTGGACGCGCTGGACGCCGCGCTGAAGAACGAGCTTCTGGTGGAGAAAATGGTGCTCCAGACGCCGGACACGGCGCTGGTGCGGCAGGCGCTGACCGGCGCGGTGGAGGCCATCCGCGCTTCGGCCCTGGCGGAGCACGACCGCGAGCGGATCGCCGCCCGCGCGGCGTCGGTGGTCGACGAGTTTGCCCGCCGGGGCCGCCTCGTCCAGCGTCTGCGTCAGATCGAACCGCTGCCGCGCCGCCGGATCATCCGGCTGGCCGAGCTGGCCTGCGCCGGTCTGGTCGGCGATGACGGAGCGCTTTCGGTGCTGCGCCAGCACATCCTGGAAACGGTCCGCCAGCCGCAGTTCCAGGCCGAGCTGGCCGGGTCCCAGGGCGACGACATCGCCCAGGCGGAAATCCGCCGCCTCTACGAGTTGCTGGACCGGCTGAGCCAGATGCCGCTGCCCTCGGCCAAGCCGTCCCCGCCAGCCGCGGTGGAAGGCGCCGGTGCGTCCTTCGAGCCCTGCGGCGCGACGGCGCTGCCGACCGTGGTGGCTCCGGCGGTCCGCGCCGTCGCTCCTCCGCTCGGCGTCGCCGCCATGACGGCCGCCGTAACGGTCCAGGCGCCGGCCACCGGCGCCGCCGCGGGCCTGTGCCCGGCCTGCTTCGTGCCGAAGGCGCCGCGCGAGACGTGCCGGGACTGCGGCTATCCGGTCCGCGTGCAGAACCGCGCCGGAATCCATCTGCTTCCGGGAACGCGGCTTCTCGGGCGCTATCTCGTGGGCCGGGTGCTCGGGCAGGGGGGCTTCGGCGCCACCTATCTCGGTTGGGACGAGCGGCTTCAGATCAGGGTCGCCGTGAAGGAGTTCTATCCGGCCAATCTGGTGTCCCGCGTCGCCGGATCACCGGGGGTCGTCCCTTTCTCCGATGAGCATGCGCGCGGCTTCTCGGCCGGGCTTGCGAAGTTCCTGGAGGAGGCGCGCATGCTCGCCCGCCTGCGGGAGGTGAAGGAGATCGTCAGCGTCCAGGACTTCTTCGAGGAGAACGAGACCGCCTACCTCGTGATGGAGCTTCTCGACGGACGGACCCTGAAGCGGCACGTCTCGGACAGCGGTGGGCGGATCGTCGCGCGCCAAGCGCTGACCCTGCTGTCGCCGATCATCAAGGCGCTGCACGCCGTGCACGAACAGGGGCTCATTCACCGGGACATCAGCCCCGACAACATTTTCCTGACGAGCGGCGGCGAGCGCAAACTGCTGGATTTCGGGGCCGCGCGCCACGCCGCGGGAAAGAGCGCCGACCTGACGGTGATCCTGAAGCCGGGCTACGCGCCGCCCGAGCAATACGCGCCGGATGGCAAGCAGGGGCCTTGGACGGACGTCTACGCGCTGTGCGCGACCATCCATTACGCGCTGACCGGCAGAACCCCGCCCGACGCCACCAGCCGCTTCATGAACGACCGGGTGCCCCGTCTTGCCGACAGCGGCGCCACCGTGCCGGCGGGATTCGAGAAGGTGCTGCTGAGCGGGTTGTCGATGCGCTGGCAGGACCGTCCGCGCAGCATGCGGGACCTCCTGGTGGCGCTGACCGCGGCGATGAACGGGGCCTGAGCGCCGGGATGAGCGCTCAACAGACGCCCGGGGGCGTGCGACCGGAAACGGGGCGGTGCGCGGTATCACCGCCCCGGTCGCCTGAATAGGATCACCCGAGAAGGATCGCCGTGACGGGCGATCCTTACCCGGCGCCGTTACTTGGCGTCGGCGGCAACCTGCATCTTGACGATCTTGTCCGGGTCGCTGACCTGACCGTTGCGGGACTGGCTGCCCTTCTTGATCTTGTCGACGAACTCCATGCCTTCGACGACCTTGCCCCAGACGGTGTACTGCTTGTCCAGGAACGAGGCCGGGGCGAAGCAGATGAAGAACTGGCTGTCGGCGCTGTCCGGGTCCGGCGTGCGGGCCATCGACAGCGTGCCGCGGACATGCGGCTCGTTGCTGAACTCGGCCTTCAGCTTCTTGCCGGAGCCGCCGGTGCCGGTGCCGGTCGGGTCGCCGGTCTGGGCCATGAAGCCGTCGATCACACGGTGGAAGACGACGCCGTTGTAGAAGCCCTGACGGGTCAGCTCCTTGATGCGGGCGACGTGGTTCGGTGCCAGGTCGGGGCGCAGTTCAATGACCACGCGGCCGTCCTTGAGGTCGAGGTAGAGGGTGTTTTCCGGATCCAAGGCCTTGGCCTCCCCCTGAGCGAAAAAGAAAGTGGCGAACAGGGCCACCATGAGAATGCGCGTCCACCGCAACATGCGAAACACTCCGATGTGCCGATTCCGCGGACGCGACCATAGGGGAAACCGGCGCGGATGCAAAGACGCCCTGCGGGGCTGCCTTCATCGGCGCGGTCGGAGCCCCGTCCGGCGCCGGCTCATCATTGTCCCAGCGCTGCACGGTCGCGCCCGCCCCGCGATGGACGATAGACTGCCTTCGGGGTGTTCATACCCGAAAGAGACCGATGACGAGGGGTGGGGCGTGCGGCAGCAAGGCGTGCGGCGGTTGAGACGATGGCTGGTTCTGGTGAAGCTGGCGCTGATCGGCGGGGCGGTCGCCCTTGCCGTCGAGCACCGGGCCGATCTGGCCGGCGCTGCCGCCACCCAGGCGCTGCGCCGCGCCGGCTTCCCGGACGCCGCCGTGACGGTGACCGAGCTGTCGCTGGAGCAGACCCGCGCCATGGTCCGCCTGGACCGGCAAGGGACGGTCGGGGGCGCCCTCACCCTGCGCCACCCGCTGGAGGCCGTTCGGGAGGGGCGAATCGAACGCCTGGATCTCGCGGACGCCCGTTTGAGGCTGGACGTGGCCAAGGACGGCAGCCTGCGCATCGCCGGGTATCCGTTGACCGGCTCCGCCGCGGCGGGAGGCGACGCCGGCGCGACGGACGGCGGGACCTTCGCGATTCCCATCGACACCATCCAGCTCGGCGACACAGCCGTGAGTTTGGTCACACCGCGGGGCACCGCCAACGGGACGCTGCGCCTGACCATGACCCGCGACGGCGCGCTGCATCGGGGGCAGGCGACCCTGATCGCCCCGGCCAAGGGCCTGCCGGTCCTGACCCATTGGACCGGCGCCGGCACGATCGCCGAGACGGTCGGCACCCTGACGGCCAAGGCCCGCCTCACCTGGGACGGCACGGCGATGAAGGCCCAGGGCGACCTGCTGCTGGCCGACCTCGCCGGGCGGTTCGGGCCGGTGTCGGCCGGCGGCATCAACGGCGTGCTCTCGCTGCCCAGCCTGTTCCCGCCGGTGGTGGCGCCTGGCCAGACGCTGGCGGTGAAGCTGCTCGACGTCGGGTTGCCGCTGACCGACGGGACCGTCCGCTTCGGCTACGGGACGAAGGGGCGGCTGAGCGTGGAGCGCGCCGAATGGCATTGGGCCGGCGGGGTGTTGCGGGCGGACCCCTTCGCCATCGACCCGGTGGCGCCGCGCGGGACCGTCACGCTGCGGGCGGAGCGCGTCCATCTCGGCCCCATGCTGGCGATGGTCGCGGTGGACGGGCTGGAGGCCAGCGGAACGGTCAGCGGGCGCCTGCCGGTGCGCATCGGGTCCGACACCGTTCATCTCGACGGCGGGCTGCTGGAGGCCGACGCTCCGGGCACCCTGCGCTACGACCCCGAAAATCCGCCCGGCTTCCTGAAGGGGGAGGAAGGCAGCCCGACGGCCTTGCTGATGGGGGCGCTGACTGACTTCCGCTACGACACGCTGACCGCCACCGTCGATGGCCAGGCCGGCGGCGAGCTGGCGGTCGGCATCGCCATCCGGGGCTCCAACCCGGCATTCTACGATGGCTATCCGGTCGCGCTTAATCTTAAGGTGAGCGGCGCGCTCGACCGGATTCTGCGGCAGAGCCTGGACACCTACCGCATCCCCGAGACGGTGCGCGACCGCATGACGGAGTTTCAACGAAAGAATCCATGAGACACACGGTTCAAAGCCGGCGCGTCCCGACCGCCGCACTGATCGCCGGGTTGGTGGCCGGACTGGGCGCCTGCACCCCGACCGTCAAGGTCGAGGCACCCGACAAGCCCATCGAGATCAACCTGAACATCCGGATCGAACAGGAAGTCCGGGTGAAGGTCGAACGCGACCTCGAAAAGGCCATCGCGGACGATCCGGCCCTGTTCGGCCTGCCGCCGTCCCAGGACAGCCTGGGCGGCGCGAAGGGAGGGAAGAAGCCATGAAGCGCATGTTTGCCGCCGCCGGGCTGGTCCTGGCGCTCGCCCTGTCGGGTCCCGCGACGGCGCCGGCCCAGGACGCCCTGGGCGCCGCCAAGGCCGCCGGGCAGATCGGCGAGCGGCCGGACGGGCTGGTCGGGGCGGTCCCCGGCGCGCCGGCCGCCGCGGCCCAGCTCGCCGAGCAGGTCAACGCCCAGCGCATCGCCCGCTACCGCGAGATCGCCGGCAGCAATGGAACGTCGGTGGATCAGGTGCAGGCGCTGGCCGGAAAGCAGCTGATCGAACGCACCCCCGCCGGCCAGTATGTGCTGTCGGGCGGGCGCTGGATCCGCAAGTAAGCCACCGGCGCCCATGACCGCCGACCTCCGCGCCCGTATCGGGGAGTGCCGCTCGGCGCTGGCCGCCAAGCCCGGCGATCCCGCGGCGCTGGCCGGGCTGTTCGGCGCGCTCGACGCGCTGGGCGAGCCCGGCACGCCGGAGGAGGCGGTGGCCCGCTCCGCCTTCGGCGAGGCGCTGCGGCGGCAGGGCCGGGCGGCCGAGGCCGAGGCGCACCATCGCGCGGCCCTGTCCTGGCTGCCCGATTTCGGCGGCAACCATTTCAATCTGGGCCTGACGCTCCAGGCGCTTGGCCGCGCCGCCGAGGCGGCGGAGGCCTATGGGGAGGCCGCGCGACTGATGCCGTGCTTCGCCCCAGCCCCGTGCAACCAGGGCGTCCTGCTGCGGGCGCTGGGGCAGCGGGAGGCGGCGGAGGCGGCGTTGCGCCGGGCTGTGGCGCTCGACCCCACGCTGGTTCCCGGCTGGCTCAACCTCGGCGCTGTGGTCCAGGGGCACGGCCGGGCGGAGGCCGTCGCCGGTTGTTACCGCAACGCCCTGACCCTGCGCCCCGATCTGGCCGAGGCCCACGCGAATCTCGGGCTGCTGCTCAAGGAGGCCGGATGGCTCGCCGAGAGCCTCCCGTCCTTCGAGCGCGCCCTAACGCTCGGCCTGCCCGACGCCGGCGGGGCGCTCGCCCAGCTGGTCCAGCAGATGCGGCATCTCGGCCGCTGGGACGGGCTGGCGGAGCGCTCGGCCCAGCTGGGCGCGCTGGTGCGCGGCGGCGCGACGCGGCAGGTTCATCCCTGGATCTTTCTCGGCGAGGGAGCCGGCCCGGCGGCGGAGCTGGACTGTGCCCGCCGCTACGCGGACTGGCGGACGCGGGGCATCGCCGCCATGCCCGCCCGCCGCGACACCGGCCCGCGCGGCCGGCTGCGCATCGGCTATCTGTCCGCCGACTACCACGAACACGCCACCGCCGCCCTCATCGCGGAGTTGATCGAGCGGCACGACCGGAACCGGGTCGAGGTCGTCGGCTACAGCTATGGGTCCGACGACGGCGGCCCGATGCGGCGCCGGCTGGCCGCCGCCTTCGACCTCTTCGTGGACCTTGCCGCTTGCTCCCACGCCGACGCGGCGGCGCGCATCCGGTCGGACGGAGTGGACATACTCGTGGACCTCAAGGGCTACACCCAGCACGCCCGGCCGGAGATCGCCGCCCACCGGCCCGCCCCGCTGCAGGCGCAGTGGCTGGGCTATCCCGGGACGATGGGCGCCGGCTTCATCGATTACGTGATCGGCGACCCGCAGGTCACGCCGTTCGACCACCAGCCCTTCTACACGGAGCGCATCGTCCAGCTCCCGGTCTGCTACCAGCCCAACGACCGAATCCGGCCGATCGGCCCGGCGCCGTCGCGCGCCGCCTGCGGCCTGCCGGATCGGGGCATGGTGTTCTGCTGCTTCAACGCCGCCTACAAGATCACCCCGGACCTTTTCGACCGGTGGTGCCGCCTGCTGCGCGCGGTGCCGGACAGCGTGCTGTGGCTGCTCGACAGCCATCCCGAGGCAAGCGCGAATCTGCGGCGGGAGGCGTCATGCCGCGGCGTGGCGGAGGACCGGCTCATCTTCGCCCCCCGACGCCCACCGGCGGAGCATCTGGCGCGCCACCGTCTGGCCGATCTGTTCCTGGACACCACGCCGGTCGGCGCCCACACCACGGCCAGCGACGCGCTGTGGGCCGGTCTGCCGGTTCTGACGGTGCCGGGGGAGGGGTTCGCGTCCCGCGTCGGGGCAAGCCTGCTTCGCGCCGCCGGTCTGCCCGAACTGGCGGTGCGCTCGCTCGACGAGTACGAGGCCACGGCCCTGCGGTTGGCCGGCGATCCGGACGGAATCGCCCGGCTGAAGGCGCGCCTTGCCGCGGAGCGGGGCAGCGCGCCGCTGTTCGACACCGACCGTTTCGCCCGTGCCCTGGAGCGCGCCTACGCGACGATGTGGGACATCCACGCAGCGGGCCGGCCGCCCCGCCCGTTCTCCGTTTCGGACGGGGGTTAAGGGAAGGGGCAGCGGTCGGCGGTCACGTCCACGAAGGAGCGGGCGCCGGGCGCGAAGGTGAAGCGGTATTCGGTGTTGTCGATCACCACCGTCTGGTGGAGCGGCAGGACGCCCTTGGCGACCGTCTCCTTGCCGCCCGTGCCGGCGATCTTGATGGTCACCGGCTGGGCCGGATCGAACCAGCTCTCGGCATTGCCCTGGGCGTTGCGCGACGACTGGCCCTCGCCGCTGACCGTCACCGCGCCGTTGTTGAAGCTGGTGCTGCGGTTGCCCGATTTCAGGAGCGGGGTGGCCAGGGCGAAGCGTTTGGTTTCCGCCGGCTGGCAATTGCGCACCGCCTGGACCTGGGCGATCACGAAGGCGAGGCGGTTGGGGTCCATGCCGCCCTTCAGACGCTCCGACACCAGGCCGGCCAATCGGGCGAGATCACCCGAGGGCACCTCGCGCTGGAGCCGGGCCTCCAGCTCCGTCGCACGGGCTTCCGCCGTGCGGGCGGCGTGCTGCATCTGGCTGGCCAGCAGTTCCAGCTCAGCCTTCTGGCGCGACAGGGTGGAGATCTCCTCCCGTAGCGTGACGTCGCGGCCCTTCAGCTGCTCGATGCCCATCTGGTAGGCGAACAGACCGACACCGAGGAGAACGGCGGCGAACAGACCGAACTTCGCGAACCCCGCCCAGAAGCGGCGGCGATAACGGCGTTCGTAGTCGTAGCGTCCCAAGGCCATGTGCAGCAAACCCGAGCGGAGGAGGAGGGTGCTATGGCTACCCAGATCGGCCGTCCGATGCAACCCCTTGACCCTGGCAGCAAAAGCCCCTTCCGGTCAGTTGCTGGCCCCGGACGGGCCGAGGAACCCGGCGCTGATGCCCGGCGTGCGGAACTCGCCCACATTCTTGAACACGAAGCGGAAGAAGATGGTGTTCCCTTCCTGCTCGCCGTTCTGGATGGTGGTGTAGTCGCGCTGGGCGATGGTCTCGAAGGTCAGGCATTCGTCCTGATAGCGGAGCACGCCGGCGCTGGAGCGCGGGCCCGCATCGGGACGGAACGCCTGGGAATGCGACAGGCTGAACGACCAGTGTTGCGAGACCTGCGACGCCAGGGTGAGGCTGCCTTGCTCGACCTCGTTCCGCTCCACGACGTAGGGGTTCTCCGTCTGGTCCACGTAGGTGTAGGTGCCGTAGAGGCGGAGCAGCGGCACGCCGGCCGATGCGTTGACCGAATGGCGGCGCGGCTTCAGCGTGTCGTGGTCGATGCGGAAGCCGTAGTTCAGGTCCAGCCAGTCCGCCGGTCGCAGGTCGAGGCGGCCGACATAATCGGACGACTTCTTGTCGAGGCCCGATCCGCCGCGGAAATTCTCGGTGTCGTCGGCGCGGAAGCTCTGACCGACGAACAGGCTGGCCGACCCCGTCTTGTAGCCCTGGAACGTCGTGCGCAGGCCGTAGGTGGCGCGAAGGCCGCCGTCCAGACGATCGATGCCGGTGAAGCGGTTGGGCATCAGCAGGTTGATCTCGTCGAACTCGACGTCGAGGCTGTCCTCGTTCGGGAAGGCCGGATCGTTGTCCACCTTCGGCGACACGCTGATCTGACCAATGGGCTCGATGGTCTGGAAGTTGCTCTCGCCGTAGCGGACGAAGGGGTAGCGGACCGTCGTCGTGGCCTGCGGGAAGAAGCGGAGACGCTGCACGCTGTCATTGCCGGTTCCGGCCGGGTCGTTCGGATCGAACCGCTGGGCGGTGTAGCCGGCCAGCAGGACGCTTCCTTCAACCGTAGTGACGAAACCGAGATTGGAGTAGATGTCGCGCTGCCAGCCCGGCTGCATGGCCAGACGCTGGGTGTCCGGACCACTGCTGCCCGGCCGGGCGACGGCCAGAAGGCTGCTGTCCAGGGACCAGCGCCCTCCCATCAGGCTGCCCGGCTCGCCCAGCGCGTTGTAGCGCGCCTCGGGCAGCACGTAGGGTTCCTGCACCGCGTTGCCCCAGCGCAGATCCTGGAAGCTGTATGCGTTGACCGCGGCGTAGTTGCGGCCGTTGAAGCCTTCGACGAAGGCCCGGCTGGTCAGCACCTCGTCGCGGATGTTGAAGTAACGGCGCAGATACAGCTCGTCGCTGGCCCGCTTCAGGTTGAAGCCCCAGCGCCATGTCTCGTCGATGTCGAACAGGCCGGTGGCGAAGGCGTGGCCGCGCCAGCGCCGGTCGTCGGCGTCCTTCAGCGTGCCGTTGGGAATTTCGCCCCGCGTTCCCGACACGTCGAGCTGCAGCCGCCCGTTCTCGAAACGCTTGCGGTACTGGCCGCCGAGGAACAGGCCCTGGCTTGAATAGCCGCCAACGTCGAACGTCGCATCCTGATCGGGCGTGATGTCCCAGTAATAGTGGGAGATGACGCCGAAACCGAGAGTCGAGTTGTTGCGGAAGCTGGGCGTCAGGAAACCCGAGCGCCGGTCCACAGTCGGATCGGGGTGGGAGAGATACGGGGTGTAGAAGAATGGAACGCCGAACATTTCCATGAAGGCGTCGCGGTAGCGGACCTCGTGATCCTCGTTGTCCTGCACCACACGGGCGGCGCGGATCTGCCAGACCGGCGCGCGGGTCGGATCGGTCTTGCAGAGATCGCAGGGGCTGTAAACGGCGCGATTCAGGCGGATCAGGCGCCCGCCGCGCCGCTCGCCTTCGGTTCCGGCCATACGGCTGTTGTCGGTCATCAGCACGCGGACGTTTTCGACGAACGCGTCGCGCATGTCGTCGGTCAGTTCCGCGTAGCTGGAGAACAGGATGTCGCCCGATGGCTCGACCAGACGGACGTTGCCGGCGGCGATGACCACCTTGGTCTGCTGGTTGTAGGTGATCGTGTCGGCGTGGACGGACCGCGCGCCTTGCGACAGCTCCACGTTGCCCGACGCCGTGACGAGGCTGTTCGCCTCGTCAAACGTGACCGAGTCCGCTCCCAGAAGGACCGGGGGGTCCTGCAGCTTGCCGTCCGACGGCCCAGGCGATGGAACGACGACTTCGAGCCGTCCGTTCTGGTCCTGCCCAACCGGCGGCGCGGCGTTCGCCTGGGGCGCCGGAGCGGGAGGCTGCTGCGCGTCGGCCAGATCGGCCATGACGACGCCGCAGGCGGCCATCAGGGCGACGATGCCGGATCGCAGGACCAGCGACCGGCGGTCCAACGGGCGGTGCATCTTCGGGCTGGTGGCGCGGGCGCGCCGGGCATGTCGGGACGGGAGCTGGGACATGCCGAACGTTTGAGGTAACCAACCGGCCAAGTCAACGGTTTCGCGGCATCTTTCGCGAATTGTCCGAGGTCTGTTGCCGGCCGGTCGGGGCATGAAAAAAGGGGACCGGCCGCAACAGGCGGGCGTCCCCTTTTTCCGGCCCTTTCCGAGGCGGCGCGAGCGCCGCCCAAGCCTCAGGCGAAGGCCTTGTAGGCGATGAGGGTGAAGGTGTCCCTCACTCCGGTCAGGGTCTGGATGTTCTCGGTCACGAATCGACCGATGTCCAGATCCTGGGGCAGATAACACTTCATCAGCAGATCATACTGCCCGGAGATGGAATGCACCTCCGACACCTGCTCGATGTCCTGAACGGCCTGATCGGCGACCTGATAGGCCTTTCCCAGCTCGCACTTGACCATGACGAAGATGGTCTGCATGGCGATCAGCCCTCCTGCGAGGATTGCTCGGCGGGTTCGGCCGGGGCCGGGCGCCGCGCGGAGCGGAGCATGAAGGCCGGCATATGGTCGCCGAAGCCGATCACGGGTGTGTCGTCCTCGTCCTCGTCGCGGCGGCGGCGGCGATCGCGGTCACGATCCCGGCGCGGCTCCTGGCGGCGGCTCTCGGCGGCGGCCAGCGATTCGCGCGGCTGGCGCTCGTCACGGACCTGACGCTCCTCGCGCACCCGCTCCTCACGCACCGGGCGCTCGTCGCGGCTGGGCCGCTCCTCTCGCGGTTGCCGCTCCTCACGGGCCTGACGCTCCTCGCGGGGCGCCCGCTCTTCGCGGTCGGGACGTTCGGCGCGCTCGGCACGGGAAGCGCCGCGGTCGCCGCGCTCCTTGTCCTTGCCACGGCCACGGCTGCGGCCACGGCGCGCCTCGTCCTCGCTGAGGAACTCCGCCGACTCGAGGCCGTCAATGGCGATCAACGGAATCTCCCGCTTGATGAGGCGGCTGATGGCCGAAACCTGCTTTCCGTCCAGCGGGCTGGCCAGCGTGAAGGCGCGGCCCGAACGGCCGGCCCGGCCGGTGCGTCCGATGCGGTGGACATAGTCCTCCGCGTTGATCGGAACGTCGAAGTTGAAGACGTGGCTGAGTCCCTGCACGTCCAGGCCGCGCGCCGCCACGTCGGAGCAGACGAGCAGCGTGATCTCGCCCTTCTTGAAGGCGTCCAGCGTCTCCATCCGCTTGGACTGCACCATGTCGCCGTGCAGCGCGCCGGCGTTGAAGCCGTGGCTCTCCAGCGACTTCTGCAGGATGGCGACGTCGCGCTTGCGGTTGCAGAAGATGAAGGCGTTCTTGACGTCCTCGGTGCGCAGCAGGTGGCGCAGCGCCTTGCGCTTGTCCTCCTCCTGCACCAGGACCATGGCCTGGGTCACCGTCTCCGCCGGGGAGGCGGGCGGGGCGACGGTCACTTCCTTCGGGTTCGACAGGAAGGCGTCGGCCAGACGGCGGATTTCCGGCGGCATGGTGGCGGAGAAGAACAGCGTCTGGCGCAGCTTCGGCAGCTTGCTGACGATCCGCTCGATGTCCGGGATGAAGCCCATGTCGAGCATCCGGTCCGCCTCGTCGATGACGAAGACCTTGATGTCGTTGAGCATGATGTTGCCGCGCTCGAACAGGTCGATCAGGCGGCCCGGCGTCGCGATCAGCACGTCCACCCCGCGGTCCAGCCGCTTCACCTGCTCGGTGAAGGTCTCGCCGCCGATCAGGAGCGCCATGCTGAGCTTGTGGTGCTTGCCGTAGGTCTCGAAGCTCTCGGCGACCTGCGCCGCCAGCTCGCGAGTCGGCTCCAGGATGAGCGACCGGGGCATGCGCGCCCGGGCCCGGCCCGACGCCAGAATGCTGATCATCGGCAAGGTGAAGCTGGCCGTCTTCCCGGTGCCGGTTTGCGCGCAGCCGAGCACGTCGCGGCCTTGCAGGACCCAGGGAATGGCCTGTTCCTGAATTGGCGTCGGCTGGGTGTAACCTTTGTCCTCGATTGCCCGCAGGACGTCAGGTCCAAGCCCAAGTTCCGAAAAGAGCATCCAACCTGTTTCTGTCTGGAGTGCGAAAATCGTGCCGATACGGCCCGACGAGTAGATGGTGCGGCAGAATATGAAGTCAAAGGGCGCTGTCAATAGACCTTGTGATGGAATCGCGCATCGCGCGGGTCCGGACGGGCCGCTTGGCGCGCCGCGCCCGCTCGGCTAGGCTGTGAAAAGGCCGCGGAAACCGCGGAAATCCGGGGTCCGGAACGGTTGAAAGGCGGATTTCGGCCTCTTCCTCCGTCCGGGCCGGACCAAGAAAAAAGGCAGCCCTCCGATGCTACTGTCTCGCGAACGTTCCGTCCTGGTGGTGGTCGATATCCAGGAAAAGCTGATGCCGGCGATCGCCGAGTCCGCACGGGTGGAACGCAACGCCGCCACGCTGCTGAAGGCGGCCGCCCTGCTCGGCGTGCCCGCCTTCGCCACCGAACAGTATCCCAAGGGCCTCGGCCCGACCGCTGCGTCGCTGCGCGCATTGCTGCCGCCCGACGGGGTGGTGGAGAAGATCAGCTTCTCCGCCGCGCGGGAGCCGGCCTTCCTGGAGCGGCTGGAGCGGCTGGGCCGCCGTCAGGTCGTGCTGGCCGGGTCGGAGGCCCATGTCTGCGTCATGCAGACCGCGCTGTCGCTGGTCGGGCTAGGGTTCGAGGTGGTGCTGGTGGCCGACGCCGTGTCGTCGCGCACGCCCGCCAACGCGGAGTTGGGCATCGCCCGCATGCGCGCCGCAGGGGCGACCATCGTGAGCACGGAAATGGTTCTGTTCGAGTGGATGGAGCGGTCGGACATCCCCGCCTTCAAGGCGGTGCTGGACCTGATCCGCTGACGTTTGGAAAGGACGAGGAATGAGCGACCGGATTCCCCTGATCCTGCTGCCCGGCATGCCGCTGGACGCGGCGCTGTGGGAGCATCAGGCCCGCCATCTCGCCGATGTGGCGGAGCCGGCCGTCGGCGACCTGACCGGCCATGACTCGGTGGCCGCCCTCGCCGCTGCGGTGCTGGCGTCGGCGCCGGAGCGGTTCGCCCTCGCCGGCCTGTCGATGGGCGGCTACGTGGCCTTCGAGATTCTGCGGCAGGCGCCGGAGCGGGTGGCAAAGCTCGCCCTGCTCGACACCAGCGCCCGCCCGGACACGCCGGAGCAGACCGCCACCCGCCAGGACGCCGTGCGTCTGGTGGGGCAGGGCAGGTTGCGGCAGGTGGTCGCGGCCGGGATGCCGCGCCTCGTCCATCCCGACCGGACGGGCGAAGCGGCCTTGGTCGAGTCGGTGCAGGCCCAGGCCCAGCGGGTCGGGGCGGACGGCTACATCCGCCAGCAGACGGCCATCATGAACCGCCCGGACAGCCGCCCCGGGCTGGGGGCCATCGCCTGCCCGACGCTGGTGCTGTGCGGGCGGCAGGACGCCATCACGCCCCCCGCGCTGCACGAGGAGATCGCCGGGGGCATCCCCGGCGCCCGCCTCGCCCTGATCGAGGATTGCGGCCATTTGTCGGCCATGGAGCAACCGCAGGCGGTCACCGCCCTGCTGCGGCAGTGGCTGCTCTACGCCTGACCGCCGTCCTTCCCCGCCTCAGCAGTCAGGACCCCCGCCGCAGCCGTCCAGGTCGGCGCGGCGGGCCGGAAAAAGGGCGAAGGTCATGTCGCTGATGAGCGAGCGGAAATCCGGGTCGTTCGGTCCCTGCGGACGGTCGAGCCAGCCGGTGGCCGAGGACAGCGTCCCGCCGCCGCGGCAGAAGGCGCCCTGCACGACGATGGGGCCGCCGGGCGGGCTGGTGCGCAGGGGCTGGCCGCTGCACAGGTAGGAGTTCAGCGTCGTCTCGGCGGGGTTGAAGGCCAGGACGACCCGGTAGTCGGGGCGTGCCGTCTGGTTCGGCGTGGTGGTGAAGTTGGTGCGCACGCCGGAGATGCGGTTCTGCATGTTGGCCGTCACCAGCGGACCGAAGGTCTGCGGGTCCATGCCGAAGGGGTTGCCGTGGATCACCACGCGCAGGTCGCGGTCGGAGGCGGCGTAGGACACCTCGCTCAGCGTGTAGGCGGGGACGGGAAGGTCGGCCACCACGCGCTCGTTGGTGCAGGCCGCCGCCATCGCGCAGAGGGCGAGAAGGCTGGCACGGGACAGGAAGGTCATGGCTCGCCTGGGCTGCTGAGTGGACAGGGGGAACAAACATGGAATGCCGCCGGTCCGGCCGCAAGCCCGCGCCCCCGGAAGAGCCGCCGCTCAGCCGACCGCGTATCCCGGCGGAGTCCAGTCGGTGCGTAGCCAGTTCCGGGCGGCGCGCTCGATCAGCTCCGGGTAGTTGGCGACGTCCGCGGGGCCGATCAGCGGCAGCCCCATGCCCTCGACGATGCGGGCCACCGATGGTGCGTCCAGGGGCAGGCCGAGCTGGCGGGCGCGATGGACGATGTCCATCTCCTGGGCCCAGTAGTAGACACGGGAAGCGCCGGTGTTGTCCCGCATGCGGCGAACCTGCTCCAGCCGGTCGTCGCCGTAGAGCGGTTGCCAGATGTCGGCCATCAGGGTGTCCGCCGCCCCGTCGGGCGCATGGGCGAGGGCGTCGCCCTGGATCACCGTCACCTTGGCGGCGGCCTCGGGCGGAAGCTGGCCGAACACGTCCATGATGGCGTTCACCGCGATCACCTCGGGATCGAGTTCCACGACGGTCACGCGGGTCACCTCGGGCCGCAGGGCGGCGTTGGCGGCGGCCCAGCCCATGCCGAGCCCCATGACCACCGTGTGCCCCGCCGCGAAGCGGCAGCCGATCTCCTGGCTTTCGATCTCCATCGGGGTCATCGACATCCAAGTGCGCGACGCCGGCCCGTCACGGCGGATCAGCCCGGCCATGTCGGTGACCAGCATCGCCTCGCTCCAGTAGCCCTTGCAGATCAGCATCGGGGCGAGCAGAAGCTCCCAGCGTTCCCCCTTCCACGGGCGGTAGGTCGGGCGGAACAGGTCCGTCTGGAACAGGGTGAGCGGTGTGCTCATGCGGGCGGAGTCCATGCTGTTGGTTTGTGCACCAACGAGCGTACCGCGCCGCGGCTTACACGTCGATGTCGTCGACCCGCACGAACTTCGCGTTCTCCTGGATGAACTGGAAACGCAGCTCCGGTCGGCGGCCCATCAGCTCCTCCACGCGGGTCCTGGTGGCCTTCACGTCCTCCGCCTGCTCCGGATCGGCGCTGTTCGGCACGACGACGCGCAGCAGCGTGCGCTTGGCCGGATCCATCGTCGTCTCGCGGAGCTGCGCCGGCATCATCTCGCCCAAGCCCTTGAACCGGCTGATTTCCACCTTCTTGCCCTTGAAGGTCTTGTTCAGGAGTTGGTCCTTGTGCGCGTCGTCGCGGGCGTAGACCGACTTGGCGCCGTGGCTGATGCGGTAGAGCGGCGGCAGGGCGAGATACAGGTGCCCGTTCTGGATCAGCCCGCCCATCTCCCGGTAGAAGAAGGTCATCAGCAGCGAGGCGATGTGCGCGCCGTCCACGTCGGCGTCGGTCATGATGATGACCCGCTCGTAGCGCAGCTTGTCGCTGGAGAAGTCCTTGCCCACCCCGCAGCCCAGCGCCTGGGTGAGGTCGTTCAGCTCCTGGTTGGCCTTCATCTTGTCGGAGGAGGCCGAGGCGACGTTCAGGATCTTGCCGCGCAGCGGCAGGATGGCCTGGGTCTCGCGGTTGCGCGCCTGCTTGGCGGAGCCGCCCGCCGAATCGCCCTCGACCAGGAAGATTTCCGTCCCCTCCGGCGAATTGCGGGAGCAGTCGGCCAGCTTGCCGGGCAGGCGCAGGCGGCGGGTCGCGGACTTCCGTCCCAACTCCTTGGACTGCTTGCGCTTGGCGCGCTCCTCCGCCTTCTCGATCAGCCGTTCCAGAAGGGCCTTGGAGGAGGACGGGTCGCCCGACAGCCAGTGGTCGAAGTGATCCTTGATCGCCGCCTCGACCAGCCGGTGGGCTTCCGCCGTCACCAGCTTCTCCTTGGTCTGGCCCTGGAAATGCGGTTCGCGGATGAAGACCGACAGCAGGATGCAGGCGTCGCCCATCACGTCGTCCGCGGTGACCTGGGCGGCGCGCTTGTTGTTGGTCAGCTCGCCGTAGCCCTTCAGCCCGCGGGTCAGCGCGGCGCGCAGGCCGGCCTCGTGCGTGCCGCCCTGCGGCGTGGGCACCGTGTTGCAGTAGGTGTGCGAGAACCCCTCGTCATCCTCCGGCCAGGCGATGGCCCATTCCACGCGGCCCTGCTGGTTCGGGAAGTCCAGCGCGCCGGAGAAGGGCAGGCGGGTCAGCGTCCGGCGTTCCTTCAGGGCGGCGTTCAGGTAGTCGAGCAGGCCGCCGGGGAAATGCAGCGTTTCCTGCGCTGGGGTGGTGCTGTCCGGCGCCAGCAGCGACGGGTCGCAGCTCCAGCGGATCTCCACGCCCCGGTACAGGTAGGCCTTGGAGCGCGCCAGACGGTACAGCCGGTGCGGCTCGAAATGGGCGGCCTCGCCGAAGATCTCGGGGTCGGCGTGGAAGCGGATGGTCGTGCCGCGGCGATTCGCCGCGCCCTGGCGGGCCAGCGGCCCCTGCGGCAGCCCGCGGCTGTAGTGCTGCACGTAGAGCTGGCGGTCGCGCGCCACCTCGACCGTCAGCCGGTCGGACAGGGCATTGACCACCGACAGGCCGACGCCATGCAGGCCGCCGGAGGTCTGGTAGACCTTGTTGGAGAATTTGCCGCCCGAATGCAGGGTGGTGAGGATGACCTCCAGCGCCGACTTGCCGGGGTATTTCGGGTGGTCGTCGATGGGGATGCCGCGCCCGTTGTCGCGCACCACCACCGTGCCGTCGGCGGTCAGCTCCAGGTCGATGCGGCTGGCGTGTCCGGCCACCGCCTCGTCCATGGCGTTGTCCAGAACCTCGGCCACCAGATGGTGCAGCGCCCGGTCGTCGGTGCCGCCGATGTACATGCCGGGGCGCCGGCGGACGGGCTCAAGCCCCTCCAGAACCTCGATATCCTGGGCGGAATAGGTCTCGGCCTTGCGCGCCGTGTTCTCGAAAAGATCGCTCATGGCCCCAGTTATAGGAATTTCGTCAGGGCTGCGCAAGCGCATGCGGTGGCTCCTATATACTCCCCGCACCATATTTTGTGATGCGCTTTTTCGACCCCGGAACGAACGAGGGCGGAGGCACGATGAGCGACGGCACTCCCACCGATCAGAACCAAGTCCACCCGGATATGGCCCACCCGGATATGGAAGGCGGCCCGGCGCTGCGAACCATCGCCATGCCGGCGGACACCAACCCCAACGGCGACATCTTCGGCGGCTGGCTGCTGTCCCAGATGGATCTGGCCGGCGGCGTCGCCGCCCTGCGCCGCGCCGGCGGGCGCGTCGCGACGGTGGGGATCGAGGCGATGACCTTCCACAAGCCGGTCTATGTCGGCGACGAGGTGAGCTGCTTCGCCCATGTCACCAAGGTCGGCCGCACCTCCATCCGCGTCCGGGTGGAGACCTGGGTGCGCCGCCAGCGCAGCGCGGGGGAGGCGATCAAGGTGACGGAGGGCGTGTTCACCTACGTCGCCATCGGCGAGGACCGCCGCCCGCGCGAGGTCCCGCCGGAGTGAAGCGCAACCCGCCTTCTTTCGAAGGTTGTGCGCTGTGTCATTCTCCTTTGGGGGTGTAGGCCGCCTATTACTCGGCGGCGCAAAGAGCATGGCGCGGTGAATTCTTTCGGATTGCTTCTTTTCCGTTTGACCGAAGGAATCGCGTATGATTCCATCATGCCGCCATGACCATGCTCCAGAACCTCACCGACTCGCTGAAACGCGCCGCCAAAAGCGCCCTTCGCCAGGCTATCGGGCCGGCCATCGGCTCCTGCGTCGTCGCCTACTTCGTCTATTACGCCGTCCAGGGGGACCGCGGGCTGCTCGCCATGAACCACCTGAAGGCGGAGATCGCCACGGCGGAATCCGTCCTGGACCAGGTGAAGGCCGAGCGCGAGCGGATGGACCGCCGCGCGCAACTGATGCGCAGCGACCACCTCGACCGCGACATGCTGGACGAGCGCGCGCGCACGATGTTGAACCTTTCAGGGCCCCGCGACGTCATAATCGCACTCCCCCCGGCGCAGGTCGAAGGTGATGCTAGCGCTGAGAAGTAGGTCATATCAGTGAATTAACCGAAAGCCGGTTAACGCCGAATTTCGCGTTTAAAAACAGATATTTGCGTCCTGTGCGCTTGTCGTGTACTGTGCGCCCCGCATCCGCTTCCGGTGCGAGGGGGATGCACCCTCATAAGTGGGATGTACCCTCGCAACGTGCTGCAGCCCTAGCTGTTCGCTTGCCGTCGCTGCATAAACCCTGGGGAGGAAACATGGCCGCGTCACGACGCCGTCCGAAGGCGCAGACTGACTCCGCTTCGAAGCAGGCCGCTTCGACCGAGGACCTGATCAAGTACTACCGCGAGATGCTGCTGATCCGCCGCTTCGAGGAGAAGGCGGGCCAGCTCTACGGCATGGGCCTCATCGGCGGTTTCTGCCACCTCTACATCGGCCAGGAAGCCGTCGTGGTCGGCATCCAGGCCGCGCTCAAGGACAACGACGACGTCATCACCAGCTACCGTGACCATGGCCACATGCTGGCCTGCGGCATGGACCCGAAGGGTGTGATGGCTGAGCTGACCGGCCGCCGTGGAGGCTACTCCAAGGGCAAGGGCGGCTCGATGCACATGTTCAGCCGCGAGAAGAACTTCTACGGCGGCCACGGCATCGTCGGCGCGCAGGTCCCGCTGGGCACCGGTCTCGCCTTCTCGCACAAGTACAACAAGGATGATGGACTGTCCGCGGTCTATTGCGGCGACGGCGCCATCAACCAGGGCCAGGTTTACGAGAGCTTCAACATGGCGGCGCTGTGGAAGCTGCCGGTGCTCTACGTGATCGAGAACAACAAGTACGCCATGGGCACCTCGCAGGAGCGCGCCTCGGCGGGCGAACTGCACCAGCGCGGCGCGGCCTACGGCATTCCCGGCCATCAGGTCAACGGCATGGACGTCCTCGAGGTCCGCGAGGCCGCCGACAAGTGGGTGGAGTACATCCGCGCCGGCAACGGCCCGGTCATCCTCGAGATGAAGACCTACCGCTACCGCGGCCACTCGATGTCCGACCCGGCCAAGTACCGGACCAAGGAGGAGGTCGAGAAGATGCGGAGCGAGTCCGATCCGATCGACAACCTGAAGCGCGTCCTGCTGGAAGGCGCTTACGTGACCGAGGACCAGCTCAAAGAGATCGACCGCGAGGTCAAGGCCGTGGTGACCGAGGCTGCCGAATTCGCGCAGCAGAGCCCCGAGCCCGATCCCTCGGAGCTGTGGACCGACGTCCTGGTCGAAGCCTGACGACAACGATAAGCAGGAGCGGCGCCGAGGGCCGGAGGCTTCGCCTCCCGGTGAACCCGCGCCGCCGGAGGTTGAGGAATGCCGATCGAAGTGCTGATGCCGGCCCTGTCGCCCACCATGACCGAGGGCAAGCTGGCGAAGTGGGTCAAAAAAGAAGGTGACGAGGTCAAGTCCGGCGACGTGCTCGCCGAGATCGAGACCGACAAGGCGACCATGGAGGTCGAGGCGGTCGACGAGGGCCGCATCGGCAAGATCCTGGTCGCCGAGGGCACCGAGAACGTCGCCGTGAACACCCCCATCGCCGTGATCCTCGGCGAGGGCGAGAGCGTCACCGATGCCGTGTCCGGCTCCCCGGTGCCGGCCCCGAAGGTCACCGCCGAGCCGGTGGTGAAGGACACGGGCGCGCACGCCCCGGCCACCCTGCCGGTCGGTCCGGCCAGCGGCCCGGCCGCCGCGCCGCCGGCTTCGGACGAGGACAAGTTCTTCGACAAGACGGTGAAGAAGACCGTCCGCGAAGCGCTGCGCGACGCCATGGCCGAAGAGATGCGCCGCGACCCGACCGTCTTCCTGATGGGCGAGGAGGTCGCGCAGTACCAGGGCGCCTACAAGGTGTCGCAGGGCCTGCTCCAGGAGTTCGGCGCCGACCGCGTCATCGACACGCCGATCACCGAGATTGGCTTCGCCGGCCTGGGCGTTGGCGCGGCCTTCCGCGGCCTGCGCCCGATCGTCGAGTTCATGACCTTCAACTTCGCGATGCAGGCGATCGACCACATCGTGAACTCCGCCGCCAAGACGCTGTACATGTCCGGCGGCCAGATGGGTTGCCCGATCGTGTTCCGCGGCCCGAACGGCGCGGCCGCCCGCGTCGCCGCCCAGCACAGCCAGGACTTCACCCCCTGGTACGCCAGCGTGCCCGGCCTGAAGGTCGTCGCCCCCTACAGCGCGTCGGACTTCAAGGGCCTGATGAAGTCGGCCATCCGGGATCCGAACCCGGTCATCTTCCTCGAGAACGAGATCCTCTACGGCCAGTCCTTCGAGGTGCCGGAGAGCGAGGACTTCATCGTTCCGATCGGCCGCGCCAAGATCCGCCGCGCCGGCACGGACGTGACCATCACCGCCCATTCGCTGATGGTCAGCTACGCGCTCGCCGCCGCCGACCTGCTGGAGAAGGACGGGATCAGCGCCGAGGTCATCGACCTGCGCACCATCCGTCCGCTCGACACCGAGACCATCGTCAACTCGGTCAAGAAGACCAACCGCCTCATCACCGTGGAGGAGGCCTGGCCGACCTGCGGCATCGGCGCCGAACTGTCGGCCCTGATGATGGAGCAGGCCTTCGACTATCTGGACGCCCCGGTGATCCGCGTGACCGGCCTCGACGTGCCGATGCCCTACGCGGCGAACCTGGAAAAGCTCGTCCTTCCTTCGCCCGACCGCATCGCGGAAGCGGCGAAGAAGGCCTGCTACCGCAAGTAAGGAGGGCGAGCGAATGACCATCCAGATTCTGATGCCCGCCCTCTCTCCGACCATGACCGAGGGCAACCTCGCGAAGTGGCTGAAGAAGGAAGGCGACGCGGTGAAGTCCGGCGACGTGATCGCCGAGATCGAGACCGACAAGGCCACCATGGAAGTGGAGGCGGCCGACGAAGGCCGTCTCGGCAAGATCCTCGTGCAGGCCGGCACGCAGGGCGTCGCGGTGAACACCCCGATCGCCGTGCTGCTGGAAGAGGGCGAGGACGACAGCGCGCTCGCCAAGGCCGCCGCTCCCGCTCCGGCCGCGGCGCCCGCCGCGGCTCCGGCCCCGGCGGCTTCCGCTCCGGCGGCGGCTCCGGCCCCGCAGGCTGCGGCTGCCCCCGCTCCGGCACCGCAGGCCGCCGCCTCCGCCACCCAGGGCGGTGGCCGCGTGTTCGCCAGCCCGCTGGCCCGCCGTCTGGCCGAGCAGGCCGGTCTCGACCTGAAGGCCATCACGGGCACCGGCCCGAACGGCCGTATCGTCAAGGCCGACATCGAGGCCGCGAAGGCCGGCGGCACCGCCAAGGCCGCCGCTCCGCAGGCCGCCGCCCAGGCTCCCGCCGCGGCCCCGGCGGCTGCTCCGGCCGCCGCCGCTCCGGCCCCGAAGGCCGCGGGCATCGACGCCAAGGACCTGTCGGACAAGCTGGGCATGCGCTACAAGGCGCAGCCGAACAGCTCGATGCGCAAGACGATCTCCCGTCGTCTGACCGAGGTGCAGCAGACGGTGCCGGATTACTTCCTGGCCATCGACTGCGAGCTGGACGCGCTGCTGAAGGTCCGCGCCGACCTGAACGCCCGCTCCAAGGACTACAAGCTGTCGGTCAACGACTTCGTCATCCGCGCCGCCGCGCTGACGCTGAAGAAGTTCCCGAACATCAACGCCGCCTGGTCGGAGGAGGCCATCCTCCGCTACGACCACGTCGACATCTCGGTCGCCGTGGCCACCCCGACCGGCCTGATCACGCCCATCGTCAAGAAGGCGGAGACCAAGGGGCTGGCCGAGATCTCCAACGAGATGAAGGGTCTGGCGGAGCGCGCCCGCGACGGCAAGCTGAAGCCGGAAGAGTATCAGGGCGGCACCTTCTCGATCTCCAACCTAGGCATGTACGGCATCCGGGAGTTCGCGGCGATCATCAACCCGCCGCAGGCCTGCATCATGGCGGTCGGCGCCGGCGAGCAGCGTCCGGTCGTGAAGAACGGCGCGCTCGCCATCGCCACCGTGATGACCGTCTCGGTCACCGTGGACCACCGCGTCGCCGACGGCGCGCAGGGTGCGGAATTCCTCGCGGCTTTCAAGAAGCTGATCGAGGACCCGCTGAGCATGCTGCTGTAAGGGGACGCGGACCATGGCTGACATGAACTACGACCTCATCGTCATCGGCGGCGGTCCGGGCGGCTATGTAGCGGCGATCCGCGCCGCCCAGCTCGGCCTCAGCACCGCGGTGGTGGAGCGTGAGAACCTCGGCGGCATCTGCCTCAACTGGGGCTGCATCCCGACCAAGGCGCTTCTGCGCTCCGCCGAGGTGCTGCGCAACGCCAAGCACGCCACGGAGTACGGGCTGGTCATCCAGAACCCGTCCTTCGACCTGGACAAGGTCGTCCAGCGGTCCCGCAAGGTGGCGGGGCAACTCAACGGCGGCGTCAAGCACCTGCTGAAGAAGAACAAGGTCGCCGTCATCGAGGGCGAGGCCAAGCTGCTCGGCAAGGGGCAGGTGGCCGTGACCAAGGGCGGTGCGGCGGTCGGCACCTTCGGGGCGAAGAACATCATCATCGCCACGGGCGCCCGCGCCCGCACCCTGCCGGGTCTGGAGGACGATGGCAACCTCGTCTGGACCTACCGCAAGGCGATGACCCCGAACACGACGCCGAAGTCGCTGCTGGTCATCGGCTCCGGCGCCATCGGCATCGAGTTCGCCAGCTTCTACAACGAGCTGGGGGCCAAGGTGACGGTGGTCGAGGTGATGGACCGCATCCTGCCGGTCGAGGACGAGGAAATCTCGGCCTTCGCCCGCAAGCAGTTCGAAAAGCAGGGCATGCGGATCATCACCAACGGCAAGGCCGGCAACCTGCGCAAGGGCGCCGACAGCGTGACGGTGGCGGTTGAGGCCAACGGCAAGACCGAGGACATCACGGTCGACCGCGTGATCCTCGCCGTCGGCATTTCGCCGAACACGGAAAACCTGGGCCTGGAGAACACCAAAGTCCAGACCGACCGCGGCCACATCAAGACCAACGCCAACTGCCAGACCGACGAGCCGGGCGTCTACGCCATCGGCGACGTGACGGGGGCTCCCTGGCTCGCCCACAAGGCCAGCCACGAGGGCGTGATCGCCGTCGAGCACATCGCCGGCAAGCACCCGCACGCGCTCGACGTCCGCAACATCCCGGGCTGCACCTACTCGCACCCGCAGATCGCGTCGGTCGGCCTGACCGAGAAGAAGGCGAAGGAGGCGGGCTACGAGGTCCGCGTCGGCCGCTTCCCCTTCATCGGCAACGGCAAGGCCATCGCGCTCGGCGAGGCGGACGGCATAGTGAAGACCGTGTTCGACGCGAAGACCGGCGAGCTGCTGGGCGCCCACATGGTCGGCGCCGAGGTGACGGAGCTGATCCAGGGCTACACGGTCGCCAAGACCATGGAGACCACCGAGCAGGAGCTGATGCAGACGGTGTTCCCGCATCCGACCCTGTCGGAAATGATGCACGAGTCGGTTCTTGATGCCTACGGCCGGGCCATCCACTTCTAAGTGGCGGGTCTGATCGGCGGTCGTTTTCTCCCTCGCCCTCCGGGGCGGGGGAGCAACGTTTGCGACTCCGTCATCATTTTGGCGGCGTTGTTTCGTCGCGGCCGATAATCAGACTTGACCGGTCGGTCATTCCGGCCTATCCGGCGGGACCGCGACCGCCGGCTTTGCGCCGTTCCCTGCGCCCCCCTCGTGCGGTTGGCGGCGCGTTACCGTTCAGCATCGGCGCTGCCACCGGGCAGCCCGTGGGAGCACTTCAGACCATGACCGTGGCCGATCACCCCGAGAAGCTTCGCCATCCCGAAAAGGCCCACAAGCCCGACAACCCGATCCAGCGCAAACCGGGCTGGATTCGCGTCAAGGCGCCGACCAGCCAGGAATACAACGAGACGCGCAACCTGATGCGCGGTCTCAAGCTCAACACCGTGTGCGAGGAAGCCGCCTGCCCGAACATCGGGGAGTGCTGGAAGCACAAGCACGCGACCTTCATGATTCTCGGGTCCGTCTGCACCCGCGGCTGCGCCTTCTGCAACGTCGGCACGGGGCGCCCGGACCAGCTCGATCCGCACGAGCCGGACAACGTGGGCGAGGCGGTGGCCCAGCTGAAGCTGAGCCACGTCGTCGTCACCTCGGTGGATCGCGACGACCTGGAGGACGGCGGGGCGGAGCATTTCGCCCGGACCATCCGCGCCATCCGCGCGGCGTCGCCCGACACGACCATCGAAATCCTGACCCCCGACTTCCAGAAGAAGAAGGGTGCGGTGGAGGTGGTGGTCGAGGCGAAGCCCGACGTCTTCAACCACAATCTGGAGACCGCCCCGCGCCTTTACCCGACGATCCGTCCGGGCGCGCGCTACTTCACGTCGCTGCAGCTTCTGGCGCGGGTGAAGGAGCTGGACCCGTCCATGTTCACCAAGTCCGGAATCATGGTCGGGCTGGGCGAGACGAAGGAGGAAGTCGGGCAGGTGATGGACGACCTGCGCGCCGCCGATGTTGACTTCATGACGATCGGCCAGTACCTCCAGCCGACACCCAAGCACGCGGCGGTGGACCGGTTCGTGACTCCGGAAGAATTCCAGAGCTACGCAACACTTGGCCGCGGCAAGGGTTTCCTGATGGTGGCCTCGACGCCGCTGACCCGCTCCAGCTATCACGCGGGGGCGGACTTCGCCAAGCTGCGGGAGGCTCGCCTCCGCAAGCTCGCGGCAACGGCGGGCTGAAGGGCGGCGGGCTGAGAGGCGGCCGAAAGAGAAACGGAGCGGGTATGCCGACGCACGCGGAAAAGAAGGTTCTTCCCTACACGCCGGAGCAGATGTACCGGCTGGTCGCCGATGTGGAGAAGTATCCGGAATTCCTGCCCTGGTGCCTCGCCGCCCGCATCCGCCGTCGCGAAGGCGACGTGATGTTCGCGGACCTCGTCATCGGCTTCAAGATGGTCCGCGAACGCTTCACCTCGCGGGTGGAGCTGGACGAGGCGAACCGCCGCATCAACGTCCAGTACACCGAGGGGCCGTTCCAGTACCTGAACAACCACTGGATCTTCACCCCGCACGAGGGCGGCGTCTGCGTGGATTTCTATGTGGACTTCGAGTTCCGCTCGAAGATGCTGCAGAAGATCATGGGCGTGCTGTTCAACGAGGCCGTGCGCCGCATGGTGCAGGCCTTCGAGACCCGCGCCGCCCAGCTCTACGGCGCCGGCGCCACCCGGCCGGCCGCGGCGCGGACCGCCTGAGGCCCGCTCCCTCTCAGCGAATCGCGGTTTCCGGGCGGGCCGTGCGCAGCCGCTCCAGCGCGGTCTGCACGGTCGCCAGCCGCACCGCCTCGCGGTCGCCCGGGAACGTGTATTCCTTGTGCTTGGCGGCGCCGCGGCGGACCGCCGTGGCGATGTAGACCCGCCCGACCGGCTTCTCCGGCGTTCCACCGCCGGGGCCGGCGACTCCGGTCACCGCCACAGTCACGTCGGCCTTCGACTTCGCCAGGGCGCCCACCGCCATGGCCACCGCCACCTCCGGGCTGACCGCGCCGTGGGCGTAGATCAGGCTGGGTGGCACGCCGAGCATCTCGGACTTGGCGACGTTGGAATAGGTGACGAATCCGCGGTCCACCACCTTGGACGAGCCGGCGATGTCGGTCAGCGCTCCCGCGATGAGGCCGCCCGTGCAGGATTCGGCGGTCGCCAGGGTGTAGCCGGCCAACTCGTACTCGGCGAGCAGCTTGGCGGCGAGTTCGCGGATGTGATCGGGAAACATGCGGGTCCCTTTCGTCGTCGTTCAAGATCCCCTCTCCCGGAGGGGAGGGGGCTGAGAAGACCTATCCCGGTAGGCGGACCGTCGCCATCGCCTGCGCCGCGATGCCCTCGCCGCGCCCGGTGAAGCCCAGCCGCTCCGTCGTCGTCGCCTTCACGCTGACCCGGTCCACCGGCATGCCCAGAATTTCGGCAACACGCGCGGTCATCGCCTCGCGGTGCGGGCCGACCTTCGGGCGCTCGCAGATGATCGTCACGTCGACATGGGCGATCCGCCCGCCGCGCGCCGTCACCAGCTCCGCCGCGTGTTTCAGGAACAGCGCGCTGTCGGCGCCGCGCCATTGCGGGTCGCTGGGCGGGAAATGGCTGCCGATGTCCCCGGCGCAGAGCGCGCCCAGGATGGCGTCGGTGAGTGCGTGCAGCCCGACGTCGGCGTCCGAATGGCCTTCCAGCCGGTGCGTGTGCGGCACCCGCACACCGCAGAGCGTGACGTGGTCGCCCTCGGCGAAGCGGTGCACATCGAATCCCGATCCGGTGCGGATGTCCGACAGGGCGGCGTCGAGCGCCCGGGCGGCGCGGGTCAGGTCGTCGGGGGTGGTCACCTTGAAATTCTCCTCACTGGCGGGGACCAGAGCGACCGGCAGCCCGGCGCGTTCGGCGACCGCTGCGTCGTCGGTCAGTTCCAGCCCGGCGGCGGCGCGGTGCGCGGCCAGGATGTCGGGAAAGCGGAAGCCCTGCGGGGTCTGGGCGCGCCACAGGCCGCCGCGGTCCACCGTGCCGGCCACCAGCCCGTCCGTGCCGCGCTTCAGCGTATCGATGACCGGAACGGCGGCCAGCGCCGCGGGGTGGGTGCCCAGCGCGGCGATCACCGCGTCGATGGTTTCGGAATCGATCAGCGGGCGGGCCGCGTCGTGGATCAGCACGAGGTCCGGCGCCGACTCGGCCAGCGCCTCCAGCCCGTTGCGCACCGAATCCTGGCGGGACGCCCCGCCGGCAACCGGCTCGGGCAGGTCGAGCCCCGCGACCGCCGCATCGTAGAGATCGCGAAACGCGGGATTGATGACGACGCGCACCGCGCTCACCTTGGGGTGGCGCCGGAAAGCCTCGACCGTGCGCCGCAGAACGGGCCGGCCGGCCAAGTCGAGATATTGCTTGGGCCGCTCGGCGCCGAACCGCTGGCCGGTCCCGGCGGCGACGATCAGGGCGATGCAGGAAGACGCGTTCAAGGAAGACGCGTTCAAGGAAGACATGGGGCGTTTCCCCGCCGTTTGGGCTATGGTATCCGCGCTTGACGGGCCGTCCGCGTGACGCTTACGTCATGGCGGCCGAACGCCCCGGAGCCTAGCCGCTCGCCGGCGTTCCGCCAAGGGCTTCAGAGACTTGTCCGACAGCGACTTTGGGTTTCCGCAGAGAAGGGCACGGGTCCGCCGCATGTCGCAGAACATCGTGTACAGCCTGACCGCGCTCGTGGCGCTGCTGCCGGCGTCCATCTACCCGTACCACCGGATCGCGGGGCAGGGGGCGGACGGGCGGTCCGCCTATTTCTGGGGCGCCCTGGCGCTGGGATTCGCCGGGCCGGCGGCCTGGGCGCTGACCCAGGTGGCGGGACGCTGGCACACCGGCCTGTCCACGGCGCTGTGGGTGACCATTGCCGCCTGCATGCTGCTGTTCATGGCGATGAGCGCGGTGACCCGGTCGGCGTGGCGGCTGTCGCCGCTGCTGCTGCCCTATCTGCTGACCGTCGGTGCCTTCGCGACGCTGGCCCAGCAGGCACCGGCGCCGGTGCTGCGCGGCGGGGCGCCGGGCATCTGGATCGACCTACACATCGCGGTGTCGGTCATCACCTACGCGCTGCTGACCATGGCCGCGGTGGCGTCGCTCGCCGCCTTCCTGCAGGAGCGGGCGCTGAAATCGAAACGCCCAACTCCGTTGACCCGCTTCCTGCCCCCGGTGGCGGAAAGCGAGCGCATGCAACTCCATCTGCTCGCCGCGTCGGAGGCGGTGCTGGGCGCCGGTCTCGCCACGGGAATGGCGGTGCTCTATTACGAAACCGGCGCGCCGCTGCGCCCCGACCACAAGACGCTTCTGTCGGTCGCCAGCTTCGTCGTCATCGGCGGGTTGCTGCTGGCCCATGCCCGCACCGGCGTGCGCGGACGGATGGCGGCGCGTCTCGTGCTGATCGCCTATCTGCTGCTGACCCTCGCCTATCCGGGCGTCAAATTCGTCACCGACGTTCTGATCGGCTAACCCCGCCGCATGACAGCCACCGCGGCGCTCGCGGGATGTGCGCTTGCAACATGCCGAAACGCTGTGCTACCCTGCACAAATTCTCATCATATCGCTAATGTGCCCATCATGTGGGCAGGTGAACATGGCCATTCAAATCGGCACCATCTCGCTTGAGGGTCCGGTGATCCTCGCCCCTATGTCCGGCGTCACGGACCTGCCGTTCCGGCGGCTGGTAAAACAGTCCGGCTGCGGGCTGGTCGTGTCCGAGATGGTCGCGAGCCAGGCGATGATCCGCGAAAACCGCCAGACCCTGCGCATGGTCGAATGCGAGCCGGAGCAGTTCCCCATGGCGGTCCAGCTCGCCGGCTGCGAGCCCGAGGTGATGGCCGAGGCGGCGAAGCTGAACGAGGACCGCGGAGCGGCCGTCGTCGACATCAACTTCGGCTGCCCGGTGAAGAAGGTGGTCAACGGCCACGCCGGTTCCTCCCTGATGCGCGACGAGGCGCTCGCCGCCCGCATCCTGGAGGCCACGGTGAAGGCCGTTTCCATCCCGGTGACGCTGAAGATGCGCAAGGGATGGGACGACAACAGCCTGAACGCCCCCCAGCTGGCCCGCATTGCGGAGGAGTGCGGGATCAAGCTGGTCACCGTCCACGGCCGCACCCGCGAGCAGTTCTACACCGGCACCGCCGACTGGTCCTTCATCCGCTCCGTGAAGGAGGCGGTGTCGATCCCGGTGGTGGTCAATGGCGACATCACCTCCTTCGACGCCGTGGACCGCGCGCTCGCCGAGTCCGGCGCCGACGGGGTGATGATCGGGCGCGGCGCCTACGGGCGGCCCTGGTTCCCCGCCCAGGTGATGCATTACATCCGCACCGGCGAGCGGTTGCCCGACCCGCCGCTCCAAGAGCAGCTCGACACGCTGCTGGAGCATTACGACGCCATGCTGACCCATTACGGCGTCGAGGGCGGGCTGCGCGTCGCCCGCAAGCACATCTCCTGGTACTCCACGGGCCTGCGCGACTCCGCCGAATTCCGCTCGGAGGTCAACCGCATGTCCGATCCCGAACGAGTGCGCGGCTTCATCCGCGACTTCTACGCCCCGGCGATCGAAAGGATGGCTGCCTGATGGCCCGTGCATCTGCCGCTGCTCCACTGCCCCGCCGCCCGACGCGGCCCCGTGCGCCCTCCGGTTCCTATCGTCCCGTCCGCTCCAGCATCGACCCGTCCATCATGTTGAACGCCCTTCCGGACCCCGTGCTGGTCGTCGATGGCGCCGGCGACATCCGCTACGTGAATCTGGAGGCGCAGGAATTCTTCGGCCTGTCCGCCGCCATGATGGAAGGCATGCCCCTGGCGGAGCTGCTGCCACCCAACAGCCCGGTCAGCCAGCTGATCGAGCAGGTGCAGCAGGGCCGCCATCGCGCCTCCCAGGAAGGTGTCGTCATCGACACGCCGCGCATCGGTCCGCACCACGTCACCGTGCGGGTCACCGCGCTGGGCGAGCCGGCCGACCATGTTCTGCTGACGGTCAACGAGCGCACGCTGGCCCGAAAGATCGACAACTCGCTGACCCACCGCAACGCCGCCCGCTCGGTCACCGCCATGGCGTCGATGCTGGGGCACGAGGTGAAGAACCCGCTGTCGGGAATCCGCGGCGCCGCTCAGCTCCTGGAGGAGAACTGCAGCGAGTCCGACCGGGTGCTGACACGGCTGATCTGCGACGAGGCCGACCGCATCGTCGCCCTGGTCAACCGGATGGAGGTGTTTTCCGACCAGCGGCCTCTGGAGCGGGACGCCGTGAACATCCACACCGTCCTGGAGCACGTCCGGAAGGTGGCCCAGAGCGGCTTCGCGCGGAACATCCGCTTCATCGAGCGGTACGACCCGTCCCTGCCGCCGGTCTACGGCAACCGCGACCAGCTTATCCAGATTTTCCTCAACCTGATTAAAAATGCGGCAGAAGCTGCACCGGAATCGGGCGGCGAGATCATACTCAGCACATCTTATCAGCATGGCGTCCGCATGGCCCTGCCCGGCGGCGACACCCGTCTGCATCTGCCGTTGCTGGTGTCCGTTCAGGATAATGGGGACGGCATACCCGACGACCTGCGGTCCAACCTGTTCGATGCGTTCATTACGACGAAGGTCAATGGGACTGGCCTGGGGCTTGCATTGGTAGCCAAAATCGTCGGCGATCACGGCGGCGTCATCGAGTTTGACAGCCAGCCGCGCCGCACCGTCTTCAAGGTTTCGCTACCCATGTTCGATGAAGCGCAGATGAGCGGCGATCCGGCACCGGCCAGAGGCATCCGAGGGACCATCGGATGAGTGCAGCCACGATCCTGGTCGCGGACGACGACCGCGCCATCCGCACCGTCCTGACCCAGGCGCTCGCCCGTCTCGGGCACGAGGTCCGGACCACCGGCAACGCCTCCACGCTCTGGCGCTGGGTGGCGGACGGGCAGGGCGACCTCATCATCACCGACGTGGTGATGCCCGACGAGAACGGGCTGGACCTGATCCCGCGGATCAAGAAGATCCGGCCGGACCTGCGCATCATCGTGATGAGCGCCCAGAACACGCTGATCACCGCCGTGAAGGCGGCGGAGCGCGGCGCCTTCGAGTATCTGCCCAAGCCCTTCGACCTGAAGGAGCTGGTCTCGGTCGTCGAGCGGGCGCTGAACTCCAACACCCCGCCGGCTCCGCTGCCGGCCGACGCCGGGGAGGCGGACGAGCAGCTTCCCCTGATCGGCCGCTCGCCGGCGATGCAGGAGATCTACCGCGTCCTTGCCCGTTTGATGGGCACCGACCTGACGGTGACGATCACCGGCGAGTCGGGCACCGGCAAGGAGCTGGTGGCGCGGGCGCTGCACGATTACGGCAAGCGGCGCAACGGGCCCTTCGTCGCCATCAACATGGCGGCCATCCCGCGCGAGCTGATCGAATCCGAACTGTTCGGCCACGAGAAGGGCGCCTTCACCGGGGCGACCAACCGCTCCACCGGCCGCTTCGAGCAGGCCCAGGGCGGCACGCTGTTCCTCGATGAGATCGGCGACATGCCGCTGGAGGCGCAGACCCGCCTGCTGCGCGTCCTGCAGGAGGGCGAGTACACCACGGTCGGCGGGCGTACGCCCATCAAGACGGACGTACGCATCGTCGCGGCCACCCACCGCGACCTGCGCACCCTGATCCGCCAGGGCCTGTTCCGCGAGGACCTGTTCTACCGCCTGTGCGTCGTTCCCATCCGCCTGCCGCCGCTGCGCGAGCGTACGGAGGACGTGCCGCTCCTGGTCCGCCACTTCCTGAACCAGTGTTCGGCCCAGGGGCTGCCGGTGAAGAGCATCGACCAGCCCGCCATGGACCGGTTGAAGCGCTACCGCTGGCCGGGCAACGTGCGCGAGCTGGAGAATCTGGTTCGCCGCCTCGCCGCGCTTTATTCGCAGGAGGTCATCGGGTTGGACGTGGTGGAGGCGGAGCTTGCCGACGCCACACCAGCCGCCCAGCCGGTGGAGGAGCCGCAGGGGGAAGGGCTGTCCGCCGCCGTGGAGCGGCATTTGAAGGACTATTTCGCCGCGCACAAGGACGGCATGCCGTCGAACGGCCTGTATGACCGGGTGCTGCGCGAGGTGGAACGGCCGCTGATCTCGCTCAGCCTCTCGGCCACGCGGGGCAACCAGATCAAGGCGGCGCAACTGCTCGGTCTCAACCGCAACACGCTGCGCAAGAAGATCCGCGATCTCGACATCCAGGTGGTTCGCGGGTTGAAGTGATCCGGCGCCCGGCGGGTCGGCCGGGCGTCGCTCCCTTCCCACAGCGTGTTCTTTTTGCGACAGGCATCCGGTGCCTCTGTCCTTCGCAATGCTCCTTCGGGACTGTGCGAAAGGCAGAGGGGTTGCCGCTTGGCAGGACGGCAACAGCTCGTGTATCATTCTGGCAACAGACTGGTTGCCGGATTGATGTCGCCCACACCCCCTGAGACCGCAACGCCGCTTTGGCAGCAGTTCCTTCGCTGGGCAACCCGGATCGGGTTGGCGAAGCGGCTTGCCTTCGCGCTGTCGTTGGCCGCCCTGGTGGCCGGCTTCGCGACCTACACGGCGCTGACGGAGAGCGCGCCGTTCGGGGAAACCAACCCGCGCACCGTCACGTGGCTGCTCACCCTCGATCTGGCGCTTCTGCTGCTGCTCGGCGTGCTGATCGCCCGGCGCATCGTCTATCTGTGGATCGGACGGCGGCGCGGCCTCGCCGGGTCGCAGATGCATGTGCGGCTGGTCGCGGTGTTCAGCCTGCTCGCCGTCGCGCCGGCCATCATCATGGCCATTTTTTCCACGGTCTTCTTCTATGTCGGCGTGCAGTCCTGGTTCAGCGAACGGGTGCGCACCGCGGTCAACGAATCGCTGGCCGTCGCCAGCGCCTATCTGCACGAGCACCAGCAGAACATCCGCGCCGACGCGCTCGCCATGGCGAACGACCTGAATCAGGAGGCGGCGCGCCTCGCCAGCGATCCGGAGCGGTTCGAGCAGGTGGTCGCCACCCAGGCGATGCTGCGCGCCCTGTCGGAGGCGATCGTCTTCAACGGGACGACCGGCGCCATCGTCGCGCGCTCCGGCTACACCTTCGCCCTGGAGTTCGATCCGATCCCTGACGACAAGCTCGCCACCGCCCGCCGCGGCGAGGTGGCGATGATCGTCAGCGAGAACGACGACCGCGTGCGGGCCCTGGTCCGGCTCGACCGCTTCGCCGACACCTATCTCTATGTCGGCCGCATGGTCGAGCCGCGCGTGCTGTCGCACATGGCCTCGGCGGAAGGGGCGGTGCGGGAGTTCGGGGCGCTGGAAAGCCAGCGCGGCAGCCTGCAGATCACCTTCACCCTGATCTTCCTCGTCGTGGCGCTTCTCCTGCTGCTGGCCGCGGTGTGGGCGGGGCTGATCTTCGCGACGCGGCTGGCGCGGCCGATCAGCGCCCTGATCGGCGCTGCGGAGCGCGTGCGCGCCGGCGACCTGACCGTCCGCGTCACCGAACCGCCGGGCGAGGACGAGCTTGGCCTGCTGTCGCGCGCCTTCAACCGCATGACGACCGAGATCGAAAGCCAGCGGCACGAACTCCTCTCCGCCAACCGCTTGATCGACGAGCGCCGCCGCTTCACCGAGACCGTGTTGGGCGGCGTGTCGGCAGGCGTGATCGGGTTGGACGCCGAAGGGCGCATCACCCTGCCGAACTTCTCGGCCGCGCGTCTGCTGGGCGTCGAGGACGCGGAAAGCCTGATCGGGATGCGGCTGGCCGAGCTGTCGCCCGAGATGGGGGAGCTTCTCGACCACGCGCCCGGCCGCCCCGGCCGGGTGGTGCAGGACCAGATCCAGATCCGCCGCCCCGGCACGACGCCGCTGACCCTGCTCGTCCGCATCTCCACCGAAGGGCGGGGCAGCGGGGAGATTCGCGGTTATGTCGTGACCTTCGACGACATCACCGAGCTGGTTTCCGCCCAGCGCAAGGCGGCCTGGGCCGACGTCGCCCGCCGCATCGCCCACGAGATCAAGAACCCGCTGACGCCGATCCAGCTCTCCGCCGAGCGGTTGCGCCGCAAGTACCTGAAGGAGATCACCAGCGACACCGAGGTCTTCACCATGTGCACGGACACCATCGTCCGGCAGGTGGACGACATCCGGCGGATGGTGGACGAGTTCTCGGCCTTCGCGCGCATGCCGCAGCCGGTGATGAAGCCCTGCAACCTCAACGACCTCGTCCGGCAGGCGGTTTTCCTGCAGTCCAGCGCGCACGCCGGCAAGATCAAGTTCGACATGGCGCTTCCCCAGGGGCCGCTGACCGTGCCCTGCGACAGCCGCCAGATCAGCCAGGCGCTGACCAACCTTCTGCAGAACGCCGCGGACGCCATCGAGGGGCGCCCGCCGCCCGCCGATGGAACGGAACCGCCGCCCGGCCATGTCGCCATCCGGGTCGAGGCCGATGCCGAGCGCATCGCCGTGATCGTCGAGGACAACGGCAAGGGCCTGCCGACCGAGGAGCGCGACCGGCTGACCGAACCCTATGTGACCACGCGCGCCAAAGGCACGGGGCTGGGGTTGGCAATCGTCAAGAAGATCATGGAGGACCATGGCGGCGTGCTGACCCTGGAGGACCGCGAAGGCGGCGGGGCGCGCGTCGGTCTGGTCATCCCCAACACGTCCACCAGCTCCGGCACGGCCGCGGGCGACGTCCCCGGCGGCGTTGGCACGCCGGCGGAGAGCGGTGAAGAGAAGAGGCACGCAGCCCATGGCGCATGACATTCTGATCGTCGACGACGAAGCGGACATCCGGATGCTGATCGCCGGCATCCTGAACGACGAAGGTATGAAGACGCGCGAGGCCGCCGACGCCGACCAGGCGTTCGCCCAGGTGTCCGCGCGCCGGCCGAGCCTCGTGGTTCTGGACATCTGGCTGCAGGGAAGCCGGCTGGACGGGCTTCAGATCCTCGAGCAGCTGATGCGCGACCACCGGAACCTGCCGGTCATCATGATCTCGGGCCACGGCAACATTGAGACCGCCGTTTCGGCGATCAAGATCGGCGCCTACGACTTCATCGAAAAGCCCTTCAAGGCCGACCGGCTGCTGTTGATGGTGGACCGCGCCATCGAGGCGGCCCGGCTGAAGCGCGAGAACGAGGAGCTGAAGCTGCGCGCCGGCGGCGAGGTGGAGCTGGTCGGCCGGTCCACCGCCGTCAACCACGTCCGCCAGAGCATCGAGAAGGTCGCGCCCACCGGAAGCCGCGTCCTCATCACCGGCCCCGCCGGTTCCGGCAAGGAGGTGGTGGCCCGCCTGATCCACGCGCGCTCGCGCCGGGCCGGCGGCCCCTTCGTCGGGCTGAACTGCGCCACCATGCGCCCCGACCGGCTGGAGATGGAGCTGTTCGGGACGGAGGCCGGGGTGGACGGCGGCGGGCGCAAGATCGGCACCTTCGAACAGGCGCACGGCGGCACGCTGCTGCTCGACGAGGTGGCCGACATGCCTCTGGAAACCCAGGGCAAGATCGTCCGCGCCCTGCAGGAACAGGTCTTCGAGCGGGTCGGCGGCGGCCAGCGGGTCGAGGTGGACGTGCGCGTCGTCGCCACCTCCAACCGCGACCTCCAGGCGGAGATCGACCAGGGCCGCTTCCGCCAGGACCTGTTCTACCGGCTGGCCGTCGTTCCGATCCGCGTGCCCTCGCTGGCCGAGCGGCGCGAGGACATTCCGCTGCTGGCCCGCCATTTCATGCAGCGCTCCGCCGAAGCCGCCGGCCTGCCGATCCGGGAATTCGGCGAGGACGCCATGGCGGCGCTCCAGGCCTACGACTGGCCGGGCAACGTGCGCCAGCTGCGCAACGTGGTCGACTGGCTGCTCATCATGGCGCAGGGCGACCCCAAGGAGCCGATCCGCGCCGACCAGCTTCCGCCGGAGATTGGCGCCATCACCCCCACTGTCCTGAAATGGGACAAGGGGGGCGAGATCATGGGACTGCCGCTCCGCGAGGCCCGCGAGGTGTTCGAGCGCGAGTATCTGCTGGCCCAGGTGACCCGCTTCGGCGGCAACATTTCCCGCACCGCCTCCTTCGTTGGGATGGAGCGCTCCGCCCTGCACCGGAAGCTGAAATCGCTCGGCGTGCACGGCAGCGAAAAGGGCAAACTGTTCGTCGAGTGAGCGCGTCACCGACGCAAGTGGGGCAGGGAAGGGTGCAAAGGCCGTGAAGGTCATCGTTTGCGGGGCCGGGCAGGTCGGCTCGAACATCGCGCGCTATCTGGCGTCCGAAGGCAACAACGTCACGGTGATCGACCATTCGCCGGAACTCATCCAGCGGATCAGCGACACGCTCGACGTGCAGGCCATGGTCGGTCACGCCTCCCATCCCGACGTTCTGGAGGCGGCGGGGGCGGGCGAGACCGACATGATCATCGCGGTCACCCAGATCGACGAGATCAACATGGTGGCCTGCGAGGTCGCGCACGCGCTGTTCAAGGTGCCGACCAAGATCGCCCGTGTCCGCAACCAGAGCTACCTGAAGCCGATCTGGGCGGACCTGTTCAGCCGCGACCACATGCCGATCGACGTCATCATCTCGCCGGAGATCGCGGTGGCGCGGGCCATCGCCCGCCGGCTGCAGGTGCCGGGGGCCTTCGACATGATCCCGCTGGCGGACGGCAAGGTCCGCGTGGTCGGCGTGCTGTGCACGGAAACCTGTCCGGTGCTGCACACGCCGCTGCGCCAGCTGACCGGGCTGTTCCCCGACCTCGGGCTGGAGGTGGTGGCGATCATCCGCAACGACCGCTCCTTCATTCCCGGTGGCGACGACCAGATGCTGCCCGGCGACGAGGTCTATTTCGCCTGCGACAACCGCCACCTGAACCGCGCCATGGCCGCCTTCGGCCACGAGGAGGTCGAGGCCCGCCGCATCATCATCCTGGGCGGCGGCAACATCGGGCTGTGCCTGGCCGAGGAACTGGAGGCGAAATACCCCCACGTCACCGCCCGCATCATCGAGATGAACCGCAGCCGCGCCCAGTTCGTGGCGCAGCGCCTGTCGCGCACCATGGTGCTGCACGGCGACGGGCTGGACCCGGAAATCCTGGAGGAGGCGAACGTCCGCGCCACCGAGACGGTGGTCGCCGTGACCAACGACGACGAGGGCAACATCCTCTCCTCGCTGCTCGCCAAGCGGCACGGCGCGAAGCGCGCCATCACGCTGATCAACAAGGCGTCCTACACCTCGCTGGTGTCGCCGCTGGGGATCGACGCGGTGGTCAGCCCGCGCGCCATCACCGTGTCGAACATCCTCCAGCACGTCCGCCGCGGCCGCATCCGCGCGGTGCACAGCCTGCGCGACGGCTTCGCCGAGGTCATCGAGGCGGAGGCGCTGGAAACCTCCGCCGTGGTGAACACGCCGCTGCGCGAGGTGAAGCTGCCCTCCGGGGTCATCGTCGGCGCCATCGTGCGCGGCGACGAGGTGATCATCCCGCGCCCGGCCACGGTGATCCGCCCCAAGGACCGCGTCATCATCCTGGCCACCGCCGGTCAGGTGAAAAAGGTGGAAAAGATGTTCGCCGTCCGGCTTGAATTCTTCTGATCGCCTCCCGTATCGTTTTTGGCACCAACAAAAAAGAATCTCCATGGCTCGATGGGCATACGTCAACGGCCGCTACCTGCCGCACCGGCAGGCGGCGGTTCATGTCGAAGACCGCGGCTTCCAGTTCGCCGACGGCGTCTATGAGGTGGTCACCCTCCTCGACGGGCGCTTCGCGGACCTGGACGGCCATATGGAGCGTCTGGGCCGCAGCCTGTCGGAGCTGCGCATGGATTGGCCGGCGGCCCCGCGTGTCGTAACGATGATCGCCCGCGAGCTGGTGCGGCGGAACGGCGTCCGCAACGGCTCGCTCTACATCCAGGTCACCCGCGGCGTCGCCCCGCGCGACTTCAAGTTCCCGGCGGAGATCCCGGCGACGCTGGTGATGACCGTCAAGAAGGTCACCGCCTTCGCCAAGCCGGAGCAACTCGAGAAGGGCGTGGCCGTGGTCACGGTGCCGGACATCCGCTGGGGACGGCGCGACATCAAGACGGTCGGTCTTCTCGCCCCGGTGCTGGCGAAGCAGCAGGCCGCCGAATCGGGCGCCTACGAGGCGTGGCTGGTCGACCCGGACGGCACGGTGACGGAGGGCTCCTCCTCCAACGCCTGGATCGTCACGCAGGACGGCGTGCTGGTGACCCGCGCCCCGTCGCAGAAGATCCTCAACGGCATCACCCGGCTGTCGCTTCTGCGGTTGGCCGGGGAGCGCGGTATTCCGGTCGAGGAGCGCAGCTTCACCGTGGAGGAGGCGCTCGCCGCCCGCGAGGCCTTCGTGTCCTCCGCCGGCACCTTCGCGCTGCCGGTGACCCGCATCGACGGCAAGCCGGTGGGCGAGGGCAAGCCGGGGCCGGTCACCCGCACGCTGCGGCAGGCCTATCTCGATTACGTGGCCGCCGGGGTGCCGTCGTCATGAGCGACGCCGCCGCCGTCATCGACCGCCTTCCCGTTCTGCCGCGCGCCGTCCTCTATGACTGGGACAACACGCTGGTCGACAATTGGGGCACCGTGCGCGCCGCGCTGAACCACGCGCTGGTCACCTTCGGTCTTCCGGCCTGGAGCGAGGAGGAGGCGCGGGAGCGTATCAAGCAGTCGCTGCGCGACAGCTTCCCCCGCATCTTCGGCGAGCGCTGGACCGACGCGCGCGACCTCTTCTACGCCTATTTCGAGGCCCATCACCTGGAGCATCTCCGCCCCCTGCCGGGCGCCGAAGCGCTGCTGCGCGGCTTCGCCGAGCGCGGAATCTACCAGGCGGTGGTGTCGAACAAGACCGGACGGTTCCTGCGGGCGGAGGCCGACGCGCTGGGCTGGACCGGCTATTTCGGCCGTCTGGTCGGCGCCCAGGACGCCGAATTCGACAAGCCGCACGGCGCGCCGGTGTTGATGGCGCTGGAACCGGCGAACATTCCGCCGGGCCCGGACGTCTGGTTCGTGGGGGACGCCGACATCGACATGGAATGTGCCCATGGCGCGGGAATGGTGCCGGTGCTAATAGGGGCAGGCGAGGGCAGCGGCTTCACCCGCTTCCCTCCGGCCCATCGGTACGACACCTGCCATGCATTGTGCGGCTTGGTGGGCAGCGGTGGTGACACCATATCGGATGACCAGTAGTCGAGACGGTTGCGACCAACCATGACCTTATCGCTGCAGGGGGCGGGCTTCCAACAAGGAGCCCCAAAAAACACTGAAGAAGGGGGCGACATAAAATGTCTGAAAAAAGCCAAAATGTGCAGGACGTGTTCCTCAACCACGTCCGCAAGAACAAGACTCCCGTGACCGTGTTCCTCGTGAACGGTGTTAAACTTCAGGGAATCATCACCTGGTTCGACAACTTCTCGGTGCTTCTGCGGCGCGATGCGCATTCGCAGCTCGTCTACAAGCACGCCATTTCCACCGTGATGCCCGCGCATCCGATCCAACTTTTCGAGCCGCCCAAGGAAGGTGAAAACGTCTGATCTTCCGACCAATGGCAACGGCCGGACGCCTGATGCCTCCGGCCGCGCCATCGTGGTCCACCCCGTCCTCCGCAATGAGGCGGACGGGGTCCTGCGCCGTCCCGAATCCTGCCTGGACGAGGCGGTGGGCCTTGCCCGCGCCATCGATCTGGAGGTCGTGCACGCCGAATGCGCGCGGGTGAACCGCCCGCAGCCTTCGATCCTACTCGGGTCGGGGACGGTGGAGCATTTTGCCCAGATCGTGGAGGAGACGGAGGCATCCCTCGTCATCCTCGACCACGCGCTGTCGCCGGTGCAGCAGCGCAATCTGGAAAAGGCCCTCAAGGTCAAGGTCATCGACCGCACCGGCCTGATCCTGGAGATCTTCGGCGCCCGCGCCCGCACGCGCGAAGGCATGCTCCAGGTCGAGCTGGCCGCCCTGACCTACCAGAAATCGCGCCTCGTCCGCTCCTGGACCCACCTGGAACGCCAGCGCGGCGGCTTCGGCTTCCTCGGCGGCCCCGGCGAATCCCAGCTTGAGATGGACCGCCGCCTGATCGGCGACCGCATCGTCAAGATCAAGAAGGAACTGGAGGAGGTCCGCCGCACCCGCGGCCTGCACCGCAAGGCGCGCGCCAAGGTGCCCTACCCCGTGGTGGCGCTGGTCGGCTACACCAACGCCGGCAAGTCGACGCTGTTCAACCGGCTGGCCAACGCCGACGTCTTCGCCAAGGACCTGCTGTTCGCCACGCTGGACCCGACGATGCGTCAGGTGACCCTGCCGTCCGGGCGCAAGGTGATCCTGTCGGACACGGTCGGATTCATCTCCGACCTGCCGCACGGCCTCGTCGCCGCCTTCCGCGCCACGCTGGAGGAGGTGGACGCCGCCGACATCATCCTGCATGTCCGCGACGTGTCGCACCAGGACAGCGAGGCTCAGAAGGCCGACGTGCACACGGTCATGAGCGACATGGGCATCGATCCGGACGCAGACGACCGCGTGATCGAGGTACTGAACAAGATCGACGCGCTGGACGAGGAGTCCCGCGAGGCGGTCCTGGCCCAGACGGCCCGCAACCCGCGGGCCGTGGCGGTGTCCGCCCTGTCGGGGGCGGGTATCGCCGATCTCGACCGCCTGCTCGACCAGCGGATGAACGCCCACCGCCATGTGGTGGACCTGTCCGTCGAGTTGGGGGACGGAGCGGCGCTCGCGTGGCTCTATGCAAAAGGTGAGGTGCTGGAGCGGCGGGACGACGAGGTCCAGGCCCACATCCAGGTGGCCATCGACCCGGCGGATCTGGCCCGTTTCGAGAAACGGTTCGTGCACGGCTGATCTTTCGCCATAAAGGAAACGGGCGCGTCATAATTCGTTCGTGCACATGCGACGACATGACGCGCCCGATTTCAGCCCCGTCCTACGACGTCCGAGGTGTAGCCTTTTCCCAACGCGCCCCCGATATTTGAGCCGGGGAGCCGATGGGTTATCCCCGGGAGGAGGCCCGCCTATGCGTTTGCAGACCGATCCAACACACTTTTCGATCACCGCCTTTCTGGCCGACCAGGTGACCCTGGTCGCCCGGCAGGAGCAGTTGTCGCCCGGTGCCGCGGTGCTGCGCATCCAGGAATTGTCGCGCGACACCGCCGGCCGCGCGCGTCTGCTGGAAATCATCAGCGACGCCTGGCGCAAGGAGACCAACCCGACGGAAAGCAGCAAGATTGCCGCCCTGCGGTCCGAATTGGCCGCCTGGGCGCTGCACGCCACCCCGAGCGACAGCCTCCCGCGCTCCTGACCGGGGGCGGGCGTCGTGCCGGAACAAGGATTTGTCCGTGGCTATGCAGCGGGCAGGGCGCCATAATGGACGCTCGGCCCGCTTTCTTTTTTCGGATTCCCTTGCGCGTCCCGATCGCTCTCCTGTTTCTGGCGTTCCTGGCCTTCGCGGGCTCCGCCACCGCCGCCGAGCGGGTGCTGCCGCCGGGATTCGTGGAGGAGCCGCCGGTCGCGCCGGAAGATCCCCTGCCGCCGGAACCCGCGGAGTTTCCACCGGCGCCGCTCGGCCCGCTCGTGGTGGCGCCGGACCCCAAGGAACTGTTGAAGGCCTGCAAGGAAGCGACCTTCACCGACTGCTTCCGCCTGTGGCGTCCGCCCCCGCCGCCGCCCAAGGAGGAGACGCGCGAGGCGCGCGACGTGCCACAGTCCCCGCCCGATCCGAACGCGCCGCGCAAGCCGCCGGAACCCGGTCCCCTGACCGGCGCGCCGCCCGCCCCGAACCCCGCGGCCGATCAAGCCACCTATGACGCGCTGGTCAAAGCGTTGAAAGACAGTGGTTTGGACGGCAAAGTCATGCTGCCGGAACCGCCGAAGGATGGCGGAACGGTCCTGAGACTAGACCCCCGATCCAACAAAGCGGCACCGAAACCGTGACAGATTTTCCTATTCCCGACGTCGACCGTGTCTCCGCGATCATCCGCGAGGTCGCGGAAAGCGAAATCCTTCCCTATTTCCGCGATCTGGCGAACGCCGGCATCCGCGAGAAGACCGGGCCGGCCGATCTCGTGACCCTGGCCGACGAAGCGGGCGAGCGCGCCCTGACGCCGCGCCTGCTGGACCTGCTTCCCGGCAGCACGGTGGTGGGGGAGGAGGCCGTCTCCGAGGACAAGTCCCTGCTCGACCGCATCCACGGCGACGCGCCGGTCTGGATCATCGACCCGATCGACGGCACGCTGAATTTCGCGAACGGGCGGCCGCTCTTCGCGGTCATCATCGCCCTGGCTTGCCGCGGCGAGACGCTGGCCGGCTGGATCTACGACCCGTGCGACGGGCGCATCGCCACGGCGGTGAAAGGGCAGGGCGCCTACCTGAATGGCACGCGCGTCACGGTCGCCCCGGCGGTCCCCCTGGCCGAGATGACCGGAGCCCTGTCGACGCGATTCTGCGCGGAGGACCTGGGACGCCAGTTGGACGAGCGCGGCCGCTCCCTCGGCCCGCGCGTCTGCCTGTCCAGCGCCGCGCAGGAGTATCTGCGCCTGCTCGATGGCCGGGCGCATTTCTCGATGTACCATCGCCTGATGCCCTGGGATCACGCGGCGGGCGTCCTGCTCCACGCGGAAGCCGGCGGCTACAGCGCGCTGTTCGACGGCTCGCCCTATCGTCCGACCGCCCTCAACGGTGGGGTGATGCTGACACCCGACCGTGCGAGTTGGGAAGCGATGCACCGGCATCTGTTCGGCTAAGGCGGGGGCGCACCGGACTACCGCACACGTCCTCCGGCGGGGACCGGATTCGGCGGGAACTCCGTGGGCACGGCGGCCTTATAGTGCCAGGATGCCGGAAACGGCCGCCGTGAGCCTTGCGGAGCGCCCGATCATGAAGGCCATTGCCCTGAAGCGCGTGCTGTTGGTGGCGTCCCTGCTGGCGCCCACGGCCTGCGCGGAGCGGATCGCCGAGTGTCAGCCCCCAGGCGGCGCGGCCCAAGCCGCCGGCGTGACGCAGTGCTCCACCGAGTCCGAATCCGCGGACGTCGCCTTGGATCACGAGGTGGTTCGCGCGATCGACGCCGAGCCGGTGCTCAGCGTGGCGCCGCCACAGCGTCGGAAGGCGCGGCCGGCCACGCACGCACATTCCATGGAGTGAAATGGACCGAGGTCCCTCGGAACCCGCCATCGCCACCATGTGTTGGACCAACGCAACAACGGCGGGTGATCCATGCAAACGGCCAACATCCACGATCCCTCAAGCATCGAGAGCGTCTATCCGCGAAGCGCCTTCGACAACGACGCGCGGCAGAACGCGCGGGACAAGGAGGCGGTGGAGCATGGCGTGATGATCCTGTCGATGCCGGACACCGACGGGAATTTCTCTTTGACGCGTTCCCAGCGCCATGTCGGCGAACCGGACGCGACGACCCATTCGATTTTCCTGTCGCCAACCCTGGACAGCGCGGAGTATGGAGCGCTCGTCCCGAGCGACACCGGCTATGACGGGCCGATCGAGCCGGCGGAGGCGCCCCAGACGTCCGGCGATCCGTACCGGTCCTTCGTGGACTCGCTCATCCAGGCCGCCCGTGGAGCGGATTTCCCGCCGGCGCCGCCCGCCGAAAGCCTGAAAGGGTTTCGCGGAGGCTGACGCATCGGAGTGCAGAGGGCGCCCAGAGCCGCCCTCCTCGCTTCCTCCCGATCTTATTTACCATAATCTTACTTATATGATTTTGATGGGCCGGCAGGGCGTGTTTGCTTTTCTCCCCGCGACGGGTCGGCTAAGGTCGCTGTCCCGTCCCACCCCGCCGCCGAAGAAGACCTTCCCATGGCCCGCAACATCGACCGCCTGATCGACGTCATGGCCCGCCTGCGCGATCCCAACGGCGGATGCCCGTGGGATCTGGAGCAGACTTACGCCACCATCGCGCCGCACACGATCGAGGAAGCCTACGAGGTGGCCGACGCCATCGAGAAAGGCGACATGCCGGCGCTGCGCGAGGAGTTGGGCGACCTGCTTTTCCAGGTGGTCTATTACAGCCAGATGGCGCGTGAAGAGAATCTGTTCGACTTCGACGAGGTTGCGGGCGTCATCGCCGACAAGATGATCCGCCGCCACCCGCATGTCTTCGGCGCCGAGGAGGTGAAGGGCGCCGACATGCAGACCTCGCGCTGGGAGGACCACAAGGCCGCCGAGCGCGCCGCGAAGGCCGCCGAGGAGGGCCGCGCCCCGTCCGCCCTGGAAGGCGTGATCGCCGGTCTCCCTGCCCTCACCCGCGCCCTGAAGCTGCAGAACCGAGCCGCGCGCGTCGGCTTCGACTGGACCGACGCACGGGACATCCTCGACAAGATCGAGGAGGAGGTCCGCGAGCTTCGGCATGAGATGGACAGCGGCTCCGCCCCGGACCGGGTCGCCGACGAGCTGGGCGATCTGCTCTTCGCGCTGGTCAACCTCGCCCGCCGCCTGAAGGTCGAGCCGGAATCGGCGCTGCGCGGCACCAACGCCAAATTCGAACGGCGCTTCCACCGCATCGAGGCGCTGCTGTCCGAGCAGGGCCGCACACCCAAGGAGGCGACGCTGGACGAGATGGAAGCCTTCTGGCAGCAGGCCAAGCGCGAGGAACGCGGGGAGGCCTGACCGGCCCGTCAGCGCGCCGCGCTGGTCTCCAGCAAGGCCAGCAGTCCGGCCAGCAGATCGGTCGGCCGCGGCGGGCAGCCAGGAATGCGCAGGTCCACCGGCAGCACCGCCTCCACCGGGCCGACGCAGGCGTAACCGCCGGCGAACAGCCCGCCGCTGACCGCGCAGTCGCCGCAGGCCACCAGCCATTTCGGACCGGGCGTGGCGTCCCACGTGCGGAGCAGCGCCTCGCGCATGTTGCGGGCGACCGGTCCGGTGACCAGCAGGACGTCGGCGTGGCGCGGCGAGGCGACGAAGCGGATGCCGAACCGCTCCAGATCGTAGACCGGGTTGTTCAGCGCGTGGATTTCCAGCTCGCACCCGTTGCAGGACCCCGCATCGACCTCGCGGATCGACAGGCTGCGGCCCAACCGGGCCCTGGCGGCCTTGTCCAGCTTTCCGGCCAGCTCGGCCAGGGCCGGATCGGCGGGCGCCGGGGCGGTTTCGGTGACCGGGCCGCTGGTCAGGGAGGTCAGGATGTGCTTCAGCATCGGCGGCCTCCTTACAGGTCGTGTCCCGCGTAGGAACAGCTGAAGGACTTGTTGCACAGCGGGAAGTCGGCAACGATGTTGCCCCCGATGGCCGCCTCCAGCAATGGCCACTGGAACCAGGAGGGGTCGCGCGGGTGGCAACGGGTGACGACGCCCTCCCCGTCCAGCCGCACCCAGGTCAGAATCTCGCCGCGGAAGGATTCGACCAGGGCCATGCCCTCCCCGCCCCGCCCGGAGTCCAGCGCGACCGACGGATGGTCCAGGCCGCGGGAGATCGCCGGCAGGCGGGTGACGATCTGCTCGATCAGCGACAACGACTGTTCCACCTCGCGGATGCGCACCCAGACCCGCGCGTTCACGTCCCCCTCGGTCAGCACCGGCACCTCGAAGGCGAGTTCGTCGTAGGGCGCGTAGCCGGGGCTGCGGCGGGCGTCCTGGTCGCGGCCGGAGGCCCGCCCGACATGGCCGCCGGCGCCGAAGCGGGTGACCAGCTCCGCGGACACGAATCCCGTCGTGACCGTGCGGTCCTGCAAGGACGCCTTTCCGTCATAGATGGCGACCAGCGGCGGGAAGCGTTTGCGCAGTTCGGCCACCAGTTCCAGCAGCAGGCCGGCGCCGCGCTCGGGCAAATCGGTGGCGACGCCGCCGGGGATCACCCGGTCCATCATCAGACGGTGCCCGAAGCAGGCATCCGCCGTGCGCAGCACCCGCTCCCGCAACTGGCTGGTCTGGGCCAGCATGAAGGCGAAGGCGGCGTCGTTGCAGATGGCGCCGATGTCGCCCAGATGGTTGGCGATCCGCTCCAGTTCCGCCATCAGGGCGCGCAGCCACACCGCCCGCGCCGGCACCTCGACCCCCAACGCCGCCTCGACCGCGCGGGCGAAGGCGAGGCTGTGCGCCACCGTCGCGTCGCCGGAGATGCGGGCGGCCAGCCTCGCCGCCTGTGCCGCCGGCTTGCCCTGCATCAACCCTTCCACCCCGCGGTGGACGTAGCCGAGCCGCTCCTCCAGCCGGACGACCGTCTCACCGTTGGCGGTGAAGCGGAAATGGCCGGGCTCGATGATGCCGGCATGGACCGGGCCGACCGGAATCTGGTGCAGACCTTCGCCTTCGACCGGCAGGAAGGTGTAGGGGCCGGGGTTGGGCACCGGGGCCGCCGGCTGATCGGACAGCGGGCGGCGCACACCCCACGCATCATGATCCAGCCAGGAACGCGGATCGGTCGTGCGCTCCGCCACCAAGCCGTAGAGGTCGTGGGCGGCGCGCTCCAGCCGGTTGGCGGCGGGGCGCACGGCGCTCAGGCTCGGGAAACGGCCTTGCGGGCAGTCAAGGCTGACCACCGCGACGTCGCCGGAGAAATCCTCGCGGAAGGCGGCGTGGACCGCCTTGGGCTCGCCCCACAGGCCGAGCAGGCTCCAGCCGTTGCCGGCCAGCCCCTCGATCAGGCGCAGCCAGCCGTCGCGGCCCAGCCGGTAGCGCGGCCAGGGCCGGTGCCCCTCGACCAGAGTGCCGATGCGGTTCAACAGGCCGAACAGCGGTTCTTCCCCGTACATGCCGCCTCCCCTACCCCAGCAGCGCCGCGACGGTCTGGAACCACGCGACCAGCGGTCCCGGCAGCCAGATTCCCGCCACCAGCACCAGCGCCAGATGCGCGTAGAGTGGAACCAGCGTTCCCTGCACCGGTACCGACGCCACCGGCACTCCGCTGCTCTCCACCGTGCCGGGCGCTCCGAAGCACAGTTGCTGGACCCGCAGAACCAGCGCCCCGAAGGCGACCAGAATACCGGCCACCAGCGGCAGGGCCAGCAGCGGTTGCCGCGCGAAGGTGCTGGTGACCAGCAGGAATTCGCTCATGAAGACGCCGAAGGGCGGCAGCCCGGCAATGGCCACGACCCCGGCCAGCAGACCCCAGCCGAGGGCGGGATGGCTGACCGTCAGGCCGGAAATCCGCTCGATCCGCTGCGTCCCCGTCACCTGCACGGCGTGGCCGACCGCGAAGAAGATGGCCGACTTGGTCAGGCTGTGCATGGCCATGTGCAGCAACCCGGCGAAATTGGCGAGCGGCCCGCCCATGCCGAAGGCGAAGGTGATGATGCCCATATGCTCGATGGAGCTGTAGGCGAAGAAGCGCTTCACGTCGCGCCGCCGGTAGAGCATCAGCCCGGCCAGCAGCAGCGAGGCCAGCCCCATGGCGATCATCAGCGGCCCCGGCGCGATGGCCTGCCCGTTCGCCGCCAGCAGCATCTTGAAGCGCAGCACGGCGTAGAGCGCCACGTTCAGCAGCAGGCCCGACAGCACCGCGGAGATCGGCGTCGGCCCCTCCGCGTGGGCGTCCGGCAGCCAGGCGTGCAGCGGCGCCAGCCCGACCTTGGTGCCGTAGCCGATCAGCAGGAAGACGAAGGCGAGGTTGAGGATCGCCGGGCTGATCTTGGCGACGTGACCCATCAGCTCGGTCCAAGTCATCGCCGCCATCCCTGGTCCCATCACCGGCTGGGCGGCCATGTACATCAGGATGGTGCCGAACAAAGCAAGCGCGATGCCGACGCCGCACAGGATGAAGTACTTCCACGCCGCTTCGATGCTGGCCGCGGTGCGGTACAGGCTGACCATCAGGACGGTGGTCAGCGTCGCCCCCTCCACCGCCACCCACATGACGCCCAGGTTGTTGGCCGACAGGGCCAGCAGCATGGTGAACATGAAGGCCTGGTACATGGCGTGGTAAAAGCGCAGCTTGCGCTCGTCCAGCTTCCCGACCTCGATCTCATGCGCGATGTAGCCGGCGGAAAAGACGCTGGTGGTCAGCCCGACAAAGGCGGTGAGCGCGATCAGGTAGATGTTGAAGGCGTCCACCACGAACAGCGCACCGCTCGACGGCTCCAGCCCGAACAGCACGAGCGACGCCAGCAGCGTGACGGCCGAGAAGCCGATGTTGAGCCGCGCGCCCAGCCGGTGGCCGGGAACCAGGGCGAGGACGGCAGCGCCGATCAGCGGGGTGGCGACGATGATGGCGACGGCGCTCAATCGCTCTCCCCCCGGAAGCTCTCGATCTTCTGCATGTCGAGCGTGTCGAACCGCTCGCGGATGTGGAACAGGAAGATGCCGAAGATGATGAAGGCGACCATGACGGAGAAGGCCACCGACATCTCGACCACCAGCGGCATGCCGGCCGCCCCGACCGCCGCCAGGATCAGCCCGTTCTCGATGGACATGAAGCCGACGACCTGGCTGACCGCATTGCGCCGGGAGATCATCATCAGCAGGCCAAGCAGGACGACCGACAGCGACAGCGCCAGATTCTCGCGGGTCAGGGCGGTGGCGTCGGCGGTCACCGGCAGCACCAGCAGGATCGACAGGGTGACCAGGGACACCCCCGCCACCATGGTCAGCCCGATCCCCAGCGCCGGCTCGATGGTCCGGTGGATCTTCATCTTCACGATGATGCGGTGCAGCGCCACCGGGATCAGGATGGCCTTGAGGACCAGGGTCAGCAGGGCCGTGATGTAGAGATGCGGCTCGCCATGGGAGTAGGCCTGCCACGCCGCGGTCGCGGTCAGGGCGAGCGCCTGCATGGTGAAGACGTTGAGCAGGGAGAACAGCCGCCGCTGGTAGAGCAGAGCGAAGCTCATCAGCAGGACGACGGCCCCCAGCATGTGCGCGGCGTCATAACCCAGGTCGCTCACCTCACACCCCCCGCGACACGTAGAGGAAGATCGCGCCGAGCAGGCTGAGCAGCAGGGCGCCTCCGAGGAACTCGCCGACCCGGAAGACGCGCATCTTGGCGATGGAGGTCTCGAACAGCGCCAGCAGGGTGCCGCCGACGGCCAGCTTCGCCGCGAAGACGACCACGCCGCCCAGCGCGGCGGCCACGCCGGACCCGGCGGTGGCCATGCCCCAAGGCGCGAAGACGCAGGCGATCAGCGCCATGTAGAGCAGCATCTTGAGCATGCTCGCCGCCTCGACCAGGGCGAGATGGCGGCCGGAATATTCCAGCACCATGGCCTCGTGGACCATGGTCAGCTCCAGATGCGTGGCCGGGTTGTCGATGGGGATGCGCGCGTTCTCGGCGATCGCCACCATGACCAGCGCGATCAGCGCCAACGCCAGGGAGATGCGCAGCCCGACCGCGCCGGACACCATGAAATCGGCGATCTCGGCGAGCGAGGTGCTGCGGACCAGGATCGCCACCGAGAAGACGATCATCAGCATCGCCGGCTCGGCGAGAGCCGCGATCATCATCTCGCGCGACGAGCCGATGCCGCCGAAGCTGGTCCCCGTGTCCATCCCGGCGAGCGCCAGGAAGAAGCGCGCCGAGCCGAGCAGCGCGATCAGCGCGATCAGGTCCGCCGTGGGGGCGAGCGCCAGCTGCGTGGTGAAGATCGGCACCAGCCCGGCGGCCAGCCAGATCGCCGTGAACATCATGTAGGGCACGGCGCGGAACAGCCAGGAGGCGTTTCGGGCCAGCACCACCTCCTTGCGCAGCAGCCGCAGCAGATCGCGGTAGGGCTGGAGCATCGACGGCCCCCGCCGCCCGACCAGCCGGGCCTTGACCAGCCGCACCCAGCCGGTCAGCAGCGGCGCCAAGGCCAGCACCAGCAGCATCTGCAGGATCTGGTACAGCGTGGCGAGCAGAAGCGTCATCGTTGCGTCACCGCCACCATCACCAGCAGCACGACCAGCGCCAGGAACATCAGGGTCAGGTAGCGGCGGATGGTCAGGAACTGCAACCGGTTGGCCTTCTCGGCCAGCCACCCCACGGCGCGGGCCAGCGGCTCCACCACCACGACCCAGGCCGGGTCGGTCCAGGTCACCGACAGGCGTGCCGGGCGCGTGTCGCCCGGCGCCGGCATGTCCACATGGTCGCGGGCGCGGAACACCGTGCTGCCGAAGGCGCGGCGGATCGGCTGGCCGAAGCTGGAGGCCGTGTATTGGGTGACCGCCGCCGGGTCAGGCCCGTCGAAGCCGCAGCCCCAGGGGATCGACCAGCGCACCCGGTCGCTCGCCTTGCGGTGGATGCCCAGCACCAGAACGACCGACAGCAGCGCGATCACCACCAGCATGATCAGGCCGTTGTAGGAGTTGCCGATGGCCGAGGTCGGGGCCAGCCAGAACCACGGCTGGTAGGCGCGCCCGTCAAACGGCCCGGCCTCGACCAGCAGGCGCAGCGCCGGCTCGAACAGGCGGATCAGCGGGGTCGGCAGCACGCCGAGCACGACGCAAAGCACCGCCGGAACCGCCATGCCCAGCCGCATCGCCCGCCCGACCTCCACCGCCTCTCCGGCGGCGCGCGACCGCGGACGGCCGAGGAAGGCGATGCCGTAGAGGCGCACGAAGCAGGCGCCGGCAAGCGCGGTGGCGAGCGCCAGGGCGGCGCCGACCACGGCGATTTCGATCTTCAGCGACCATTCCGACAAGGCCGGGGCGTTCAGGATGGCCTGGAACAGCAGCCACTCACCGACGAAGCCATTCAGTGGCGGCAGTGCCGAAATCGCCGCGGCGCCGATCAGCGCGAGGACCGCGGTGGTCGGCATCCGGTGGATCAGCCCGCCCAGCCGGTTCAGGTCGCGCGCCCCCGTGGCGGTCAGCATGGCGCCCGCCGCGAAGAACAGCAGGCTCTTGAACAGGGAGTGGTTGACCACATGGAGCAGCGCCGCCGCCAGGGCGAGCGCGGCGATCACCGGCGTGTGGGCGGCCTTGAAGACCAGCGCCAGCCCCAGCGCGATGACGATGGCGCCGATGTTCTCCACCGTCGAATAGGCGAGCAGCCGCTTCACGTCGTCCTGCATCAGCGCGTAGAGCACGCCCATCACGGCGGTCAGCGCGCCGAACCCCATCGTCACTCCGCCCCACCACCACTCCGGCTCGCCCAGCAGGTCGAACAGCACGCGGATCATCGCGTAGACGGCGACCTTGGTCATCACCCCGGACATCAGGGCCGACACATGGCTGGGTGCGGCCGGATGGGCCAGCGGCAGCCAGACGTGCAGCGGCACCAGCCCGGCCTTCGACCCCGCCCCCAGCAGGATCAGCACGACGACGAGCGCCGCCGCCCCGGCTTCCGGCGCGTTGGCGCGGATGGTGGCGAAGCTGTAGTCGCCGTGGGCCGTCGCCAGCACCCCGAAGGCCAGCAGCAGGCAGGCCGTGCCGAAGCTCGCCATGATGATGTAGAGGCGCGCGGCCTTCGGTGTTTCCGGCTCCCGGTGCGTGGAGAGCACGAGCAGCCAGGAGGCCAGCGACATGAATTCCCAGGACAGCAGGAAGGTGAAGGCGTCGGCGGCGATCAGCACCATGTTCATGCCCGCCAGGAACAGCGGGTAGAGCGGCAGGACGGGACCGTCCTGGGAGCCGCCCTGGGAAGCGCCGTGGGACTCGTGGTGAGCGCGCCCGTATCCCCAGCCGAACAGGCTGGCGGTGATGCCGCCCAGATTGACGACGATCAGGAAGACCGCGGACAGCGCGTCGGCGCGCAGATGGGCCTGGATCCAGGGCAGACCGACCGGCAGGCTCATCGTCGCGTCCGGCCCGCCCCCGGCCAGCCGGAGCGCCGCCCACAGCGCGATCAACGCGCAAGCCCCCGCCGTTCCGCCATAGACCAGCGTGGACGCCTGCGGCAGCCGCTTCGCCGCGGCGCCCGCGACGGCGACGGCGAACAGGAGGGCGATTGCCGAAACGACCAGTCCCAAGGCAGCGAATCCGTTTGGATTAGACCCACATTCAGTAAGGATGTTTCCCCCAACGAACGCAAGGGGAAAAACTCTGTCGCATTCATCTTGCGGGTGCGCGTGCCTTGGGCGCCACGCGCACAGAAAAAAGGCGGCTCACCAAATCGGGAGCCGCCGGAGTCTGTTCGGGAGGAAACGCAACCAAGTTGCAGGGGAAGATATACGTCCGTTAAGGTTAACGACGCGTAAAGGGCGCGGTTTTTTTCTTTGACTATACTTTTTCGCAAAGACCGGACCCGTGACTCGCGCGTCCACTCCGGAACGGTCTGTCCGGCCTCTCCCAGATCGGCACTGGCCGGGCAGGCCCGCTTCGCGCTATAGGAGGCCCCCTTCCCTTTCACCAGTCACCGGTCCTCCATGCCGTCCACGTCCATCAGCCAACGCATCGCCGACGAGCTCTCGGTCCGCGAATCCCAGGTCGCCGCGGCCGTCAAGCTGCTCGACGAAGGATCGACCGTTCCCTTCATCGCCCGCTACCGCAAGGAGGCCACGGGCGGGCTCGACGACACGCAGTTGCGCACGCTGGAGGAGCGGCTGTCCTACCTGCGCGAGCTTGAGGACCGGCGCGAGGCCATCCTGTCCTCCATCCGCGAGCAGGAGAAGCTGACGCCGGAACTGGAGCGGCAGATCCGTCAGGCCGACACCAAGACGCGCCTGGAAGACCTCTACCTGCCCTACAAGCCGAAGCGCCGCACCAAGGCCCAGATCGCCCGCGAGGCGGGGCTGGAGCCGCTGGCCGATCGCCTGCTCGCCGACCCGTCCCTCCAGCCGGAGGCCGAGGCCGCCGGCTTCGTCAGCGCCGACAAGGGAGTGGCCGACATCAAGGCGGCGCTGGACGGCGCCCGCCACATCCTGGTCGAACGTTTCGGCGAGGACGCCGAGCTGGTCGGCAAGCTGCGCGCCGCCATGGCCGACAAGGGCGTGGTGACGGCCAAAGTGATCGAGGAGAAGCGGGCCGAGGGCACGAAGTTCTCCGATTACTTCGAGTTCGACGAGCCCTGGGCGAAGGTGCCCTCGCACCGCGCGCTGGCGCTGTTCCGCGGCCGGACGCAGGGCGTTCTGGACATCCGCCTGGACCTGCCGGTCGAGGAAGGCCAGCCCCACCCGGCGGAGCGCACCATCGCCGCCCACACCGGCATCCGCGACCAGGGCCGCCCGGCCGACAAGTGGCTGTCCGACGTGGTGCGCTGGACCTGGAAACTGAAGATCGGCCCGCATGTCGAGACCGACCTGATGGGCGACCTGCGCGAGCGCGCGGAGGACGAGGCCATCCGCGTCTTCGCCCGCAACCTGCACGATCTGCTGCTGGCCGCGCCCGCCGGCCCGCGCACCACCATCGGCCTCGACCCCGGCATCCGCACCGGCGTGAAGGTCGCCGTGGTGGACGCCACGGGCAAGCTGGTCGACACGGCCACCGTCTACCCGCACCAGCCGAAGAACGACTGGGACGGCTCCATCGCCACCATCGCCGCCCTGGCGGTGCGCCACAAGGCGGAGCTGATCTCCATCGGCAACGGCACGGCGAGCCGCGAGACGGACAAGCTGGTCGCCGACCTGTTCAAGCGCCACCCGGAGCTGAAGCTCACCAAGCTGGTGGTCAGCGAGGCCGGCGCGTCGGTCTATTCGGCCTCCGAGACGGCGGCGGCGGAATTCCCGAAGCTGGACGTCAGCCTGCGCGGCGCCGTCTCCATCGCCCGCCGCCTTCAGGACCCGCTGGCCGAACTGGTGAAGATCGAGCCGAAGTCCATCGGCGTCGGCCAGTACCAGCACGACGTGTCGGGCGGCAAGCTCGCCCGATCGCTCGACGCGGTGGTGGAGGACTGCGTGAACGCGGTCGGCGTGGACCTGAACACGGCGTCCGTTCCGCTGCTGACCCGCGTGTCCGGCCTGAACGAGACGATCGCCCGCAACATCGTGGAGCACCGCGACCGCAACGGCGCCTTCCGCTCGCGCAAGCAGCTGCTGGACGTGGCGCGCCTGGGCCCGAAGACGTTCGAGCAGGCGGCCGGCTTCCTGCGCATCCGCGAGGGCGACAACCCGCTCGACACCTCGGCCGTCCACCCCGAAGCCTACCCGCTGGTCGAGCGCATCCTGAAGAAGACCGGCAAGGATCTCGGCAGCGTCATCGGCGACGCGCGCTTCCTGCGCGGGCTGAACGCCGAGGACTTCACCGACGAGCGCTTCGGCGTGCCGACGATCGAGGACATTCTGAAGGAGCTTGAGAAGCCGGGCCGCGACCCGCGTCCGGAATTCAAGACCGCCACCTTCCAGGAGGGGGTCGAGGAGCTGAAGGACCTGCAGACCGGCATGGTTCTGGAAGGGGTGGTGACCAACGTCACCGCCTTCGGTGCCTTCGTGGACATCGGCGTGCACCAGGACGGCCTGGTTCACATCTCGCAGCTGTCCACCAGCTTCGTGAAGGACCCGCACACCGTCGTGAAGGCCGGCGACATCGTGAAGGTCAAGGTGATGGAGGTCGATATCCCGCGCAAGCGCATCGGCCTGACCATGCGCCTGACCGACGCCGCCCCGCGCCCGGAGAAGGGCCAGGGTCGGGGAGACGGCCAACGGGGAGATGGTCCGCGTGGCGACGACAGACGCCGCGACGACCGCCGCGGTCCGCCGCCCGGCAAGGGCGGTTCGGCTCCCAAGCCGGCCCCGAAGCCCGCCAAGGCGCCGGAGCCGATCAACAACGCCTTCGCCGAAGCCTTCGCGCGGGCACAGGCCGGCAAGAAGCGGTAAGGCCGCGACGGGCGCAGCGTGGGGCGGGTGCCGGACACACCCCGGTACTCTCCCCATGGACGGTTCGTGCGCCAATAGCTAGTCTGCACCGACGCCAACCGCAGCTGCGCCCATGCTTTCCTCGGCAACCCGAATTGTCGGCCTGTACACGGGCCTTGCCACCGCGTGGGTGGTGGGGTCGGACCGCGTTTTGGACGCCGCCGGGCTGGGCCAGGTGGTGCTGATCCAGAACGTCAAGGGCACGGCCTTCGTCCTGCTCACCGCCCTGGGGCTGTGGGGTGTCCTGCGCCAGGAATTCCGGCGGCGCACCCGGTCGGAGGACGCCCTGCGCTCCACCCTGGAGCGGCTGGCCCAATCGGAGGCCGATCTTCGCTCGGTGATCGAAAAACTGCCGGATTCCTTCTTCCGCACGGACCTGGACGGCCGGGTCAGCATGGCCTCCCCCCAGTTCGCGCGGCAGTTCGGGCTGAGTCCCGAGACGGTGATCGGCACCCGGATCGCCGACCATTACGTGGAGGCGGACGGGCGCGCCAAATTCCTCGCGGCGCTGGATGAGGCGGGCGGCGAGGTCCGCGACCACCGCATGCCGATGCGGCGGCAGGACGGGACCGTCTTCTGGATATCCGCCAACGCCTATACCCGCCGCGATCCCGCCGGGCGGCCGATCGGGATCGAGGGGATCGCCCGCGACACCACCGCCCAGCACCATCTGGAGGAGCGGCTGCGCTACCTCGCCGGTCATGACGCGCTGACCGGGCTGTGCAACCGCATCCGCTTCGAAGACCGGCTGGAGCACGCCATCGCCCGCGCCAAGCGTGAGGACAAGAGCTTCGCCCTGCTCTTCCTCGACCTCGACGGGTTCAAGGAGGTCAACGACACCCACGGCCACCAGAAGGGCGACGAGGTGCTAGTGACCACCGCCGGGCGCCTGTCCGGCGCCCTGCGCAGCAGCGACACCACCGCCCGCATCGGCGGGGACGAGTTCGCCGTTCTGCTGGAGGGCGACATCTCCGTCGAGAATGCCCGGTCCGTGGCGGAAAAGGTGATCGAGTGCATCGACCGGCCCATCCCCGGCCTGGACCTGCCGGTGTCGGCCAGCGTGGGCATGGCCTTCTTCCCGTCGGACGGCGCTGACGCCGGCGTGCTGCTGCGCTGCGCCGATCAGGCCATGTACCGCGCCAAGCGCCTGGGCAAGAACCGGTTGGAACTCGGCACCGCCTGACCGGGGCGGCCGCCATCGGGGATGGCCGTCAGGACGGCTCGACCGCGTCCACCACCAGCCGAACGCCCAGCGCACCGATGACCGAGGCCGCCAGCCGGTCGATCCACGTCTTGGACCGCAGATAGGCGGCGCGCGGCCGGCCGGCGGAAAAGGCTAAGGCGACGATGGCGTACCAGCCCGCCTCGATCAGGAACACGGCCGGCGGCAGGATCAGCAGAACCCAGGCCGGCGGCGCGGCCGGCAGGAGGGCGGCGAAAATGCTGCCGTAGACGATGGCGGTCTTCGGGTTGCTGATCTGCGTCGCCAGCCCGATCCCGAAGGCGCGCCAGGCACCGCCGGTGTCAACACCGGCGGCGGCCGGGTCCGGAACGTGGATCGGCTCCGCCGCCCCCCGCCAGATCCGCAGGGCCAAATGGACAAGGTAGAGGCCGCCGGCGACCTTCAGGGCCAGATGGAGCCAACTGACCTGTGCCAGCAGGGCGTTCAAACCGAGAAGGGCGAGTGTGGCGAACGCCACGCCGCCGATGCCCATGCCGACGGCGGCGGCAAGCCCGGCTCGGCGCGACACGGCGATGGAGGTGCGGGCCACCAGGACGAAGCTGGGGCCGGGGCTGACGGCGCCGACGGCCAGGGCGCCGAGGATGCTCAACAGGGCGAGAGTGGGTCCATCCATGGGCGCGGCTCCGCCGGTCGGGAAAACCGCAGTTTATGGATGGCAAGCGGGATCGTCAGCCCGAATCGGGACCGACGCTCCCGCCCGCTCATTCGGCGGCCATCAGAAAGCTCGTGCCGTGATGGGCGCGTGGCGGAATCTCCGGCAGCCCGATCGTACGGCCCACCTCTTCCGTCGTCGGCTGGCGCCGATAGGTCTCCACATAGCGGTCGAGGGCGGCGAGGCACTCGGCGATCGAACCGGAACCGACCGCCCGGCAATCCTCGAAGGCGTGCGGGTCGGGGCGGAACCAGTGGGTGATGTAGCCGTCCTCGGTCCCGTTCAGGGTGAGGGTCAGGGCGAAGCGTCCCTCATGCCCGATCCGGGCGTGGGCCGCGCGCAGCCGGGACTGGACCTCTTCGATGGTCATGGCGCGTGCATCCTTCTTCAACATCAGGCGGCCTTTCGATCACGCGGCGTTGCGGAGCAGCCGGTCTTCCAGGCTGCGCGCCCATTCGGCGTCGCGGGCCAGCGATTCGACCAGCAGGCGGGCCGGACCGGCGGAGTCCGCCGGGGTGTCGGGGCGGAGCAGCCCGGCCAGCCGCAGGGCCAGCGTTTCCGCCTCCGCCTCGACCCAGCGGGCGTACTGCTTGCGGCGCTCCGCCTCGTTCCAGTACCAGCGCGGAAGCTGGGGATGGCTGCGCTCCATCTCCCCTTCCCAGGCGCTCATGCGGAACAGGCCGCTGGGGGAGCGTTCGGCGTTGGTGTGTTGGGTGGTGGTTGCGGGTGTCATACAGGGCATCTCCCTTCCACGCCGCGGAGTGGCGTGGCTCAGGCGGCCTCCAGATCGCCGCCCTCGTCGTCGTCTTGCTTCAGGATTTCCGCCTTCTTCTGGGCGAACAGGCTGGTGATGCGGTGCTGGGCCGTGCGGTCCACCGTGCCGATCTCGCGCAGGCGGGTTCCGGCGCCGGTGCGCCACAGCTCCTCCAGGTCGTCCAGGTCCAGGCAGGCGCCGAGCCGCTTGCGGATCTCCTCCTCGAAGGCGGCGATGGCGGCCGGCTGCAGGTCCGGGTTCGATTTGGCGGCGTAGAAGGCCTCGGCCTCCTCCCGGTACTTGCTGTCGTCGAACTGGCCCATATGGACATCGGCGGCGAGGCCGAGCTGGACGAGGCATTTGCCCACCGCGTCGGTCATCGACATCTTGAAGCACTCGTCGTCGGGCGCCTCGATGCCGTTGCGGCGGCGGACCATCTCCGTGCCGCCCCACTGCGGGCCGGTCCAGCATTTCTCGCCCGTCTCCGGGTCGAGGTACCAGACGCGGGCGCAGATAAAGACCATGCGTTCGGCGATGGTCCAGTCCATCTGCTCATAGCCCCAGCCCTTGCCGACCGGGCCGAACACCTCGGTCATCATCATCAGGCGCCAGGTCGGGTCGATCTGCGTGCCGCGGAAGCCGCCGGAGCGGGTGAAGGGCTTGGTCGCCTTCGGGTCGGTCCGCTTCAGCCGGTTCCACAGATGCATGGGATCCGGGGCGGCGGAATCCGCGGTGGCGGTCTGGGAACCCGCGATCTTCGGAGCGGCCGTGCTGACGGTCTTCTCGGTTTCGGCAACGGTGTCGGTCTTGCTCATGCGTCCCATGGTCGTCGGGTTCCCCTTTTGGTCAGTAGCGTTCGTCTCTCCCCTCACCCCAGCCGCCGCTGAGCACAGCGTCCAGGCTCGGGTCAGGGGACGGACCGGCCGCGGCGGGCTGCCACGGTTCGGCGGTGTCGAGCGCCCGCCGCGGCGGCGCGCCGTAGCGCAGCGACAAGCGTCCCTCGCGGTCGCGGGCGAGGTACAGGCCGCGGCCCGGCTCGTCCCCCGCGACGAAGGCGATGCGCGCGTCGGCGGGCATCAGCGCCTTCAGGGCGGCCTCCGCCTCGCGGACGGCGAGCGCGGCGGCGCGGCGGTCGACCAACTCCGCCGCCAGAGCGGCGAAGCGGTTGTGCCGGGCCATGTCGACCACCCGGCGGGTCTCGTAGGCCGGAGCCTCGGCGGGCAGCGGGTCGCCGGGCTCCACATCGTTGGCGACATGCCACCAGAAGGCGTCCAGCGTCTCCATCAGCCGCCCGCAATCCGCCTCCCGCCGCGGCACGCGGACGAGCGCGTGGCCGGTGGGGCGCAGGATGGACAGCATCGCCCGGGTCAGCCCGGTGACCACCAGCTGGTGCTGGACCTGCCAGTGGTAGCGCTGGGCCAGCTCCGCGTCGGTCTGGAATCCGCCGGTGAACTTCGCCTCCACCAGCGTGTCCGGCGCGCCGCCCTCCGTGCCGTCCTCCCATGTCAGGAAGTCCAAATGGGCGACCATCCAGTCATGCTCCGGATGGACCCAGGTCCGCTCCGCCGGCACGCAGGGAAGGCCGGTGGCCTTCTCCACGAAGCGGGGGTGCAGATGCTCGGTCGCGATGCCGATCTGCACCGCGGCGACGAGGCCGAGGTCGGCCGGAGCCGACCGCCCCGTCTTCTCGCGCCACAGCGTCAGCCAGTCGCCCGCCATGATGCGTGTGGCGTCGGAAGACCCGATACGCCCTGCCCGCGCGGCGTGCTGCGCGTCCGTAATCGCCATTCCCCTGCCGGCCCCCAGCCGTTTCCCTGCGTTCTGGCTTCGAGTCGATGCGTCTTCGCAGCGCCATCGCCGTTAACCATAAACCGTATCGTGAATATGGGCTGCGAACACGCAGGATTCAAGAACAAAAAGAGAACCTGCGGCTTGGCCGTAGGATCGATTCTTCGAACCTTTTCAAAAAACTAAGTAGAATGCAGCGCGGCCGCGGTCATGCTGTGACCGAATCGGGCGACTCGGAACAAATGGGCATGGAATCGGGGCGTCAAAGGGGGTCGCGGAAAAGAATTTCCGCCGGCTGGATGCGCCGTTTTTCTTTTAGATTCCCGTCAAATACGGGCGGTCAAACGCGCAGGCAGCGGGTGATGTGAACAGCGACGCCCGCGACGTTGGCCCGCTCGATCGGCGTCGGGCGGCATCCGGGGTCGGTGCTGACCGGCAGCAGATGCGGCGGGAAGAAGCGGTAGCCGCACACCGTTCCGTCGCCGACCGTGACCACCACGTCGCCGGCCTGCGGCGCCAGCACGTCCAGCGGTTCCAGCACCACGCAGTCGTCCGGCAGGACACCGGCGGCGTTCAGGCTGGAGGAGGCGATGGTCAGCGCGAAGGCGCGGCGCGACGCCGGGCGGTCCACGGCGATGCCGCGCGCGCCGCCCGTCAAGGCAGCGGCGATGAAGGCCTCGCCAGCCCGGCGTCCCAGCTCCAGGAAATCGCGCACCTGCTCGACGGTCAGCAGCGGAACCCGCGCGACGGGCGAATAGGCGGTCTCGTCGAGGAATCGCGGTTCCGACCCGGCGACGCGGGCAAGCCGGCCAAGCGTCTCCGCGCTGGGAACGCTGCCCCGTACCGGGTCGCGCAGGAAGCGCGTGATGTTGGTCGGCGTGACCTCGGCCAGCCGCGCCCAGGCTCCGGCGCTCCAGCCCTGCGCCTCCATCACGCCGGTCATCCAGCGCAGGATCGCCCGCCGCGTGTCGTCCATACCGCCGTCCTCCCCGCCGAAAGAGCGCCCTATAAGAGAGAACGTTGACGGAACGCGCAAGGTTTCTTCGCTTATGTCGCAATTTCGCCGAGGATGCGCTGCGATTTCGCAGTATCGCGTTGGACTCCCGGACTCGCCGGCTGCGCCCCTTCCCCACCCATTGCGACGCATCGCCTGCGCCGCCATCTGGATGGCACGAAACCACACCCGGAGGACAAGATGATCGTCACCAGCACCGACACCGTCGAAGGCCGTCCCGTCACCCAGTATCTGGGCATGGTCGCCGGCGAGGCGATCCTGGGCGTGAACATGTTCCGCGACCTGTTCTCCGGCATCCGCGACATCGTCGGCGGACGGGCCGGCGGTTACCAGAACGCGCTGCGCGACGCCCGCGAAGCCGCCTTCGCCGATCTCCAGGACGCCGCGCGGGCGCTGGGGGCCGATGCCATCGTCGGCGTGGACATCGATTACGAGGTGCTGGGCAAGGAGAACGGCATGCTGATGGTCTCGATCAACGGAACCGCCGTCCGGCTGGGCTGAATTCTCCCAATCGTTTAGGCCGATTGCCCGCCTGGACGGGCGGTCGCACCCCCTTACACTCCCTCCCCGCATCGATAGGGACCTGAGAAACGGGAGGGACGACATGCGTTCTCTGGCGAAACGGCTCGGCGGCCTGGCCCTGGCCGCCGGGCTTTTCTGCGCGGCGCCAGCCCTGGCCTTCGAGGGCCTCGTGGAGAAGAAGGTGTTCGAGATGCCGGCCTACACCACGGTGGGCGGCGGCACGATCAAGAACGTCCGGATCGGCTGGGAAAGCTACGGCAAGCTGAACGACGCCAGGGACAACGTCATCCTCGTCACCCATTTCTTCAGCGGCAACAGCCACGCCGCCGGCAAGTACAAGATGGAGGACCCGGCTCCCGGCTATTGGGACTCCATCATCGGACCGGGCAAGCCGCTCGACACCGACAAATACTTCATCATCAGCTCCGACACGCTGGTGAACCTGTCGCCGAAGGACCCGACCGTCGTCACCACCGGTCCGGCCAGCATCAACCCCGACACCGGCAAGCCTTACGGCATGAGTTTCCCGGTCGTCACCATCCGCGATTTCGTAAATGTCCAGAAGGCTTTGCTGGACAGTCTTAACGTGAAGTCTCTGCACGCGGTGATGGGCGGCTCGATGGGGTCGCTCCAGGCGTTGGAATGGGGCGCCGCCCATCCGGAGATGGTCAAGCGCGTGGTCGCGGTGATCGGCGGGGCGGAGGCCGACCCCTTCCTCATCGGCTGGCTGAACCTGTGGGCGGCGCCCATCCGCGTCGATCCGAACTGGCAGGGTGGCGACTATTACGGCAAGGCGGAGCCGAAGGCCGGGCTGACCGAGGCGTTGAAGCTGGTGACCCTGCACGCCCGCCACTGGAAATGGGCCGACGCCACCTTCGGCCGCGGCTGGGCGGAGGACGGCAAGGACCCCGCCGCCAGCATGAACAACCAGTACGCCATCGAAGCGTGGCTGGACAAGGCGGCGGCGGCCCGCGCGGCGGTCAGCGACGCCAACCACTTCCTGTATCTGGTGAAGGCCAACCAGACGTTCCTGGTGGGCGGCGGCGGGGCCCTGGACGAAGGGCTGGCGAAGATCAAGGCGCCGGTCCTGCTGATCCCCTCCGCCGACGACCTCGTCTTCCCACCGGAGCGCGCCATGCATCCGCTGAAGGAGCGGCTGGAGAAGCAGGGCGTCGCGGTCACCTACACCGACGCGATCACCACCAGCCTCGGCCATCTCGACGGCATCGCCAACATCGCCAAGGCCGGCGACACCATAGCGACCTTCATGGCGAAGTGACGATCCACGCCGCCCCGCCGGGCCATGCCTCCGGCGGGGCCGCCGTCAGCGTTTTCTCAGGGGCCGACATAGTGCGGCATCAGCTTGGCCTGATCGCCGACATAGACGGTGCAGTGGCTGTCCTGGCCGTCGAAGAAATACACCTGACCGGTCTTTCGCTTGTTCTGCGGGTCGGACAGGTTTGCCCCGCCGGAGAAGGCCACGCCATACCGCTTGTCCGGCGTGCGCGCCCAATAGAATCCATCCATTTCCTGGCCGAAGGCCCCGCGCTGGCAGAGGCGTGACAAGGCGGGGTCGCGGGTCAGCCCCTCCAGCCCCTTCGGCAGGTTGTAGACCGCCTGGCTGCGCACATGGCGGGTCCGGGGCGGAATGACCTGCTGGGGAAGGAAAGAGCGGTTCAAGGCGCGCAGGTGGCCGGGATCGGTCCGCTCCACCCGCATGGGGTCCGCCGCCGCGGGCAAGGCCAGCAGCAGAAGCACCAAGGAGGCGGCGGCGTTGACTTTCATGCGTTGGACGACGGGCACGTCAGGGACGGCAGGAGCGTAGCATGGATCAACCACCGGCGAGGAGCACCCACCGGTAGGCTCTCGGAGGTTCGCCATCAAAGCCCCTATATTTCAATAATGTAGTGGCTGTTTCTCATATAAAAACTCAAAAGATGCTTGCAGAAAGTTCTTCGAAAAATTGTTTAGGAAATTCCCTTAAGTGACTGTTTGCGATAAATTTATATCCGTTCCCCCTTTCCGTCCAGATAGCCGTCGATGGTCGCCAGGAAGTCGCGTGGCTGGATCGGTTTGGCCACATGCCCGTCGAAGCCGGCGCGGGAGAAGCGCAGCATGTCGGTGGGCGTGGACAGGTTGGTGACCGCGACGACCTGAGTCGGCGCCAAGCCTTGGTCGGCGCGGATCAGCCGAACCAGTTCGACGCCGGACAGGCCGGGCATCACCACGTCCATGATCACCAGATCGGGCTTCAGCGCGCGCATGAGGTCGAGCACGCCGCGCGGATCGTCCGTGTCCACCACATGGTGGCCGCCTTCTTCCAGGCAACGGACCAGCAGCTTGCGCATCAGCGCGTTGTCATCGACGACGAGGATGGTCCGCGTCCTGTTCAGCGAATGCGCAGCCATGGCGTCCGTCCACCTCGTCAGGGCGTCTTGCCGGTGCCGGCGGCCGAGGCGTCCGACAGCCACCAGGAGTCGAAGGAGAGCGAATAGGGCGGCACGGTGTCGGGGCGCTTCAACCGGCTCCAATAGGCGACGCGGTAGACGCCGGAATACCAGTGCGGCACCACGTAATGGTTCCACAGGAGCACCCGGTCGAGCGCCGACACCGCGGACTTCAGATCCTCCTGGCTGTTGGCGCGGACGATCTCGCCGATCAGCTGATCGACCGCCTCGCTGCGCACGCCGGCCATGTTCTGGCTTCCCGGGCGGTCGGCGAAGGCCGAGCCCCAGTAGCCGGTCTGCTCGTTCCCCGGCGACAGGGACTGCGGCCAGACATGGACGATCATGTCGAAATCGAAGTCGCGGGTGCGGTTTTCGTATTGGGTGGTGTCCACCGTGCGGATGCTGGCCCGGATGCCGAGCCGCTTCAGATTCTCGATGAAGGGCAGCGTCACCCGCTCGAAGGTCGGGCTGTCCAGAAGGATTTCGAAGTCCAGCGGCTTACCGGTCGCGACGTCGACCCGCACCCCGTTGCGCACGTCGGTTCCCGCCTCGTCGAGCAGCCGCTTGGCCTCCAGAAGGTTGCGGCGCAGGCCGTTCTGCCCCTCCGTGCTGGGCGCGTGGTAGGTCTTCTCGAAGACCTCGGCGGGAATCTTGCCGCGCAGCGGCTCAAGGATCGCCAATTCGCGACCCTGCGGAAGCCCACGGGACTGCAGCGGCGAGTTTTCGAAATAGCTCTCGGTCCGCTTGTAGGCACCATAGAACAGGGTCTGGTTCGTCCATTCGAAGTCGAAGGCGTAGGCGATGGCCTGGCGCACCTTGGGGTTCGCGAAGACCGGGCGGCGCGTGTTGAAGACGAAGCCCTGCATGCCCGCCGGCACCTCGTTGGCGATCTCCTCCTTCACCACCTTGCCGTCGCGCACCGCGTCGAAGTCGTAGCCGGTGGCCCAGGTCTTGGCGACGTTCTCCTGGCGGAAATCGTACAGCCCACCACGGAAAGCCTGCAGGGCGACGCTGGCGTCCCGGTAATACTCGTAGGCCATGCTGCCGAAATTGTTCCTCCCGACATTCACGGGCAGGTCCTTGCCCCAATAGTCGGCGACCCGCTCATAGCTGATGCCGCGGCCCGGATCGAACGACGCGATGCGGTAGGGGCCGCTGCCCAGCGGCGGCTCCAGCGTCGTCGCCTGGAAATCCCTGCCCTCCCAGTAATGCTTCGGCAGCACCGGCAACTGGCCGACGATCATCGGAAGCTCGCGGTTGTCGCCCGGCTTGAAGGTGAAGCGGACGCGGCGTTCCCCCTCCGCCTCGACCTTGTCTACCGCGCCGTAATAGCTGCGGTAGAAGGGATGACTCTCCGTCAGGATGGTGAAGGAGAACACCACGTCCTCGGCGGTGACCGGCTTTCCGTCGTGCCACCGCGCGCCGGAGCGCAGGTTGAAGGTGATGGAGGAGCGGTCCTCCGGCATCTCAACGCTTTCGGCGAGCAGGCCGTATTCGGTGAAGGGCTCGTCCGCCGCCCCGGTCATCAGCGTATCATAGATCAGCGCCGCCCCCGCCGCCGGCACGCCGCGCAGCGTGAAGGGGTTCAGCGTGTCGAACGAGCCGATGGCCTGGAGGGTCACCTTCCCGCCCTTCGGGGCGTCCGGGTTGACATAGTCGAAATGCCGGAAATCCGGCCCGTATTTCGGCTCGCCGTACAGCGCCATGCCGTGCCGCGCCGCGCCGTTCTGTGTCTGGGCGCCCGCCGGTCCGGCCACGGCGGCGGCGATCAGCCCGATCAACAATCCAGCGGCCATACGGCGCATGCCCCATCCTCCCATCATTCTCTCCGGAGCGCTCGGCGCCGGTTCCGCTCTGATAACATGTGGGAGGGGAGAGGCGGTGCGAAACCCCCTTGCCCACCCCGCGGCATCGCGCTCCGCGATTTGCTCTGGTGTCCCGGCGGGCTTGCGGTCATGGTTTTCGGCAATCCGCGCCGATAAGCGCGACCAGCATGGAGGGTTCTTCGACCGTGTCCGCCGAATTCACCGTCTACGGCAATCTCAACTCGCAGCCCGCCACCCGCGTCGCCCTGTTCCTGTCGATGGCCGGCGTGCCCTACGCCTACCGCCATGTCGACCTGCGGGGCGGCCAGCAGAAGTCGGCGGACTATCTCGCCATCAACCGCTTCGGCCGGGTGCCGACCCTGGTCCACGGCGACCTCAGCATTTCCGAATCGGGCGTCATCCTGACCTATCTGGCGGAAAAGACCGGCCGGTTCGGCGGGCGGGACGAGGCGGAGCGCATCCGGCTGGCGGAGTGGCTGTCCTGGCTGGCCGACGTGCTGCTGCCGGTCCAGCGCGCCCGCGCGGTGCGCAAATTCCACGGCGACGCCAACGCCCTGCCATGGATCGACGCCGCGGCGGCCGGCGGGCTGGCCCAGTTCGACCGCCATCTGGCGGGCCGGACCTTCATCGAGGGCGAGCGGGTCACCATCGCCGATATCTTCGCCTTCCCCTGGATCGACCTCGTGGAGGAGTCGAACATCGACATCGCCACCTACCCCAACGTCCAGGCGTGGCACGCCCGCATGCTCGCCCAGCCCGGCGCCAAGCGCCAGATGGAACTGATGCCGCAGCAGGACGTCGGCTGACCCCAAAAGAAATGGCCCCCACCCGCAGTGCGGATGGGGGCCCCTCTCAAGCGGACGCGCTTACTTCTTGGTGCCGGCCGACGCGACGAAGCTGTCGTAGGGCAACTCGGCGACGCGGAACCAGAGCTGGGTCTCGTCCAGGAACGGCTTCCAGCTTTCGTAGACCGTCTTGAAGTTCGGGTTGGTCTTCGCCAACTCGTCGTAATACTCGAAGGCGATCTTGTGCGCCTGCTCCATCAGGTCGCGCGGGTAGGCACGCAGGAGCGTGCCCTTGGCGACCAGACGCTTCAGAGCCTTGGCGTTCTCCGAATCGTAGCGGGCGATCATGTAAGTGTTCGCCTCGGCGCAGGCGGCCGTCAGGATCGACTGGTAGGACTTGGGAAGCTTCTCCCACTCCTGCAGGTTGACGTAGAGCGAGACGTTCGGCCCGCCTTCCCACCAGCCCGGGTAGTAGTAGTACTTGGCGACCTGATGGAAGCCCAGCCGCTCGTCGTCGTAGGGGCCGACGAACTCGGTCGCGTCGATGGTGCCCTTCTCCAGCGCCGGATAGACGTCCGCGCCGGCGATCTGGGTCGGGGTGGCGCCCATCTTCGACATGATCTGGCCGGTGATGCCGGCGATGCGGATCTTCAGGCCCTGGAAGTCCGCGGCGGTCTTGATTTCCTTGCGGTACCAGCCGCCCATCTGGGCGCCGGTGTTGCCAGCCGGGAACTGGATGACGTTGTGGTTCTTCATGAACGCGCGCATCAGCTCCAGGCCGCCGGCCTGGAACCAGGCGGTGGTCTGGCGGGCGTTCGGGCCGAACGGAATGGCCGTGTCGAAGGCGAAGGTCGGGTCCTTGCCGACATAATAGTAGCCGCAGGTGTGGCCGCACTGGACCGAGCCGTTCTGCACGGCGTCGAGCACCTGGAGGCCGGGCACCAGTTCACCGCCCGGGAACGCGCGGATCTGGAACTTGCCGTCCGTGCTCTCGGCGACGCGGCGGGCGATCAGCTCCGAGGCGCCGAACAGGATGTCGGTGCTCTTCGGGAAGCTCGACGCCAAGCGCCACTGGATTTCCGGCTGCGACTGCGCAATGGCCGGCGCGGCAACGCCGGCAACCGCCAGCCCCGCACCCGTGGCCGCGGCGCCCGCACCTGCCGACTTCAGAAACGCACGTCTTTTCACGATTCTTCTCCCGTGGACTCCGCCTTCCCTTTTCGTTTCAAGCAGCCTGTCGGACCACTTGTTGCGAGGGAATTTTCACAACTGTAACAAAGCAGCGTTTTCGTTCCGATTCATCGCACAAAAGCGCATGACAGGTCTACCCCGGTCCTACGGATTAGCCGCCCCGTTCAGCCGCGCCGTCCCAGGAAGGCGGCGAACGGCGGCAGGACCAGCGTCCGCCCGTCCGCGCTGACCTCGGGAACCGGCGCTCCCGGCGGGCGCGGCAGGTCGAGCGCCGCCATCGGCGGCTTGCGCTTCAGCGCGTATTCCGCCGGCCGGTCGGACAGGTTGAAGACGGCCAGCAGCTCCTCGCCCTCCGCCGCGCGCTCGAAGGCCAGGACGCTGCCGGCCTCCTCCACCGCCGCCACGCCGCCGTGGGTCAGCGCCGGATGGCGGCGGCGCAGGCGCAGCGCGGACCGCCAGACGTCGAGCGGACTGCCGGCGCGCCGCTCCTGCGCGTCCACCGCCAGGGCATGATGGGGTTCCGCCACCGGCAGCCAGGTCTCGACCGCGCTGGAGAAGCCGGCGTTGGCGGCGCCGGACCGCCAGGGCATCGGCGTGCGGCTGCCGTCGCGCCCCTGGAAATCCGGCCAATAGGCGATGCCGAAGGGGTCGCGCAGTTCCTCCGGCCGCAGCGCCGCGTTGGGCAGCGCCAGCTCCTCCCCCTGATAAAGGCAGACGGTGCCGGGCAGCGTGGCGAACAGCGTGGCCAGCAGGGCGTTGAAGCGCTCCGGATCGGCGCCGGGCGGCAGCCAGCGGCTGGCGGCGCGCTCGACGTCGTGGTTGGAGAAGCTCCAGCAGATCGCCTCGGGCTGCGGCGTGCCGGTCAGCGCCCCGGCGAAGTTCCGGGCGGTGAAGGGCTGCTTGGCCAGCGACAGGGTGTAGGCGGCGTGCAACCCCTGCGGCCCGCAATAGGCGGCGATGCGCCGCGCGGCGCCCGGCTGGCTCGACAGCTCGCCCAGCAGCACCCGGTCGGGATAGCGATCGACCACGGAGCGCAGCCGACCCAGCACGGTGTGGATGGCCGGATGCATCATGTCGTAGAGATGCTGCTGAAGGCCGAAGAGCTTGGCCGGCGGCTCCGCCCCGCTCCAGGCCGCCGCGGGGTTGGAGCGGAGCTGCGGGTCATGGGCGAAGAAGTCCACCGCGTCGATGCGGAAGCCGTCCACCCCGCGCTCCAGCCAGAAAGCGGCGGTGTCGTCGAGCGCCTGGAGAACCGCCGCGTCGTGCAGGTTCAGGGCGGGCTGGCTGGACAGGAAATGGTGCAGGTAATACTGCCGCCGCCGCGGCTCCCAGGTCCAGGCGGGACCGCCGAACACCGACAGCCAGTTGTTGGGCGGCGTGCCGTCGGGGCGCGGGTCGGCCCAGACGTACCAGTCGGCGAACTCGCCGCCGCGCGACCGGCGGCTGGCGCTGAACCAGGGGTGCGCGTCGGAGGTGTGGCCGCAGACCAGATCGAGGATCACCTTCAGCCCGTGGCCGTGCGCCGCCTCGATGATCCGGTCGACCGTCTCCAGCCGGCCCATGCGCGGATCGACCGCCCGGTGGTCGGCGATGTCGTAGCCGAAATCCTTTTGCGGCGACGGGTAGAAGGGGCTGATCCACACCCCCTGCACGCCGAGCGACGCCACATGGCCGAGGCCGTCCAGCACGCCGTCCAGATCGCCCCAGCCGTCGCCGTTCGCGTCGAGGAAGCTGAGGGGATAGATCTGGTACAGCGCGGCACCGCGCAGCCACGAAGACGCCTGGGACATGAGGACCCTCCACAAGAGACTCGTGGAAAGGGTCCACCCATAGCCCTAACGATCGGTTACCGAGCCGGTTTTGGTCACGGCTTCCGAGCGCCCGGCGATGGCGTCAGGCGCAGCCAGGGCGCCCAGGCCTGCCGTACGGCGTCGCTCCACATCCGCATCGGCGCCGTCCACAGGGCCAGCATCGGGTTGGCGTTGGCGAGGGCCGGGTTGAGCAGCGGGTTGGCCGAGGCCAGCAGCGCCGGCCCCATCATCCCGCGCAGCGCGTCGAAGGACGGCGTGGCGGTGATCTGGATGGCGATCGTCTCGGCCCCGCGCTCCGGGTCGTCCCGGTGCAGGATCTGGATGTCCAGGTTCGGCAGGGCGGCGGTCAGCTTGGTCTCGTCCATCGTCCTCTTCCCTTCGGTGCCGGCGGGTGGCTTGGCCGGGGCCATGGTCGCCGAACGGCGCGCCCGCCGCAACCATGCAACCAAAACGCGGCGCCGATGTTTCACGCTGGCAGCCGATGGGCTGGCAACCGATGGGGATTCCAGCATGGACGGAGCGATGGTCACCGATCCCCGCACCGACGCGGAAGAGGCCGCGGCCTGCGCCGGGCTGAGCTATGTCTGCGACGACGAGCCGGGCATCCGGCGACGCCGCGCCGGCAAGGGCTTCTCCTACCGGTGGCCCGACGGCACGCGGGTGACCGAGGAGGACACGCTGCAGCGCATCCGCAAGCTGGCGATCCCGCCGGCCTACCGCGGCGTCTGGATCTGCCCGGACCCGGACGGCCACCTCCAGGCCACCGGCCGCGACACGCGCGGGCGCAAGCAGTACCGCTACCACCCGCGCTGGACCGAGATGCGCGAGGGCACGAAGTTCGGGCGCATGCTCGACTTCTGCCGGGCCCTGCCGGCCATCCGCCGTCAGGTGGACAGCGACCTCGCCCGCCGCGGCCTGCCGCGGGAAAAGGTGCTGGCCGCCGTGGTCCGGCTGCTCGAAACCACGCTGATCCGGGTCGGCAATGAAAGCTACGCGCGCGAAAACAGCAGCTATGGCCTGACCACCCTGCGCGACGACCACGCCGACATCGAGGGGTCGGAAATCCGCTTCACCTTCAAGGGCAAGTCCGGGAAGGAATGGAACGTCGCGTTGAAGGACCGCCGGCTGGCCCGCGTCGTCCGCGCCTGCCGCGACGTGCCGGGGGACGAGCTGTTCCAGTACATGGACCGCGACGGGCAGCGCCACGCGGTGAGTTCCGGCGACGTGAACGAGTATCTGCGCGCCGCCACCGGACAGGACTTCACCGCCAAGGACTTCCGCACCTGGGCCGGCACCGTCCTGGCCGCCATGGCGCTGCGGGAGTTCGAGAGTTTCGACAGCGCCGCCAAGGCCAAGCGCAACGTCACCCACGCCATCGAGCAGGTGGCCGCCCGCCTCGGCAACACCGCCAGCGTCTGCCGCAAGAGCTACGTCCACCCCGAGATCCTGGACGCCTATCTGGAGGGCAACCTGCTGGACTCCCTGACCCGCGAGGTGGAGACCGAGCTGCGCGAGGAGCTTCCCGAGCTGGAGGCCGAGGAGGCCGCCGTTCTCGCCTTCCTGCGCGGCCGGCTGGAGCGCGAGCGCCGGTCCCGCGCCAGCGAGGGCCGGCGGCGGCGCGCCGCGTAGGGTCTAGGACTCCGGCTGGTCCTGGCTGGACAGGCCGTCACCCCAGTCCAGCCGGCGCGCGGCCTTGAAGGCGGCGCCGTCGCGCTTGCCGAGAATCCGCTCCGTTTGAGCACCATCCTGGCCGCAGAGCTTGAAGCCGATGCGTCCGTTCCCGGCGTTCCAGGGCGGCGCGATGATGCGGGCCTCGGGGCGGGCGCCCGGCTGGCGGGAGGCGGCGACGTAGACGAACTTCTCGTCTTCCCACGGCACCTCCGCCCCCTTGGCCATGCGGTGCAGACGCGAGCGGGCGACCCGGCGGGAGAAATGGCACCAGTCCGGCGGCGCCAGCGGGCAGGCGGCGCTGTGCACGCAGGGCGCCACCAGATGGGCGCCGGCGGCGACCAGCCGCTCCCGCGCCCGGACGATCCGCGCCCAGCCGGCGGGCGTGCCGGGCTCCACGATCAGCAGCGTCCCGGCGGTGAGCGACCACAGCCGGTCGACCAGCCGGTCGCGCGCCGGCTCCGCCAGCTCGTCCAGCACATAGGCCAGGGTCACCAGATCGCGCGGCTCCAGACCGGGCAGGTCGCCCGTGGCGTCGCCGGCCCGCCATGCGATCCGCGCGGGCGCCGCCGCTTGCGACAGCGTCTCGCCGACCGCGCGGATGGCCGGACTGCCCTCGACCAGCAGGGCGTCGTCCAGGCTCGGCCAGCGGTCGGACGCCGCCCACAGCGCCGTTCCCGGCCCGGCCCCGACGTCCAGCGCGGTCACCGGTGCGAAGTCGGGAAGCGCCTCGGCCACCGCCTCCATGCTGGAGCGGACGGCGGCGAAGGTGGCCGGCAGGCGGGTGGCGAGATAGGCCCGCGCCGCCAGATCGTCCGACAGGTGGAAGCGCCCGTCCCGCACCTCCGCCCGGTAGCGCTGGGAGAGGCGGTCCGCCGCGCGCTTCAGGTCGGACAGGGCGATGCCGTCGAGCGCGCGATCCACCGCATGGCGGAGCGAGGGGGGAAGTTCCATGGATCCGGAAGGGGGCAGGCGTGGTCGTCGTCTCGCCTGTTAGCACGCCGCCCGCCCCCCGCACATAGACAAATCAGGGAACGGGACAAATCAGGGAACGCGACAAAACAGGGAGCGGGCGGCTACGCCCGCACCTGCCGGAGGAAATCGTCCACCGCGCCGTTCAGGGTGCCGGCCAGTTCCGACAGGCGGTCGGCCGCCCCCATCATGGCGTCGGCGGAGCGCCCGGTGTCCACCGCCACCCGGCTGACGTCGCCGATGTTCGACGACACGTCGGTGTTCATGCACTCCACGATGCGCACGTTGTGGGTGATCTCCGAGGTGGCCTGACGCTGCTGCTCGACCGCCGCGGCGATGCCGGACACGCTCTCGCCGATCACGGCGATGGTGGAGCCGATGCGGTCGATGGCCTCCACCACCCCCATCGTCGACCGCTGGATGCCGTGCACCAGCGTGGCGATCTCCTCCGTCGAGGCGGCGGTCTGGGAGGCGAGCGCCTTCACCTCGGTGGCGACGACGGCGAAGCCCTTGCCGGCGTCGCCGGCCCGCGCCGCCTCGATGCTGGCGTTGAGCGCCAGCAGGTTGGTTTGCTGGGCGATGGCGGTGATGATGGCGACCACCTCGCCGATCTTCTGGGCGGAGTCCGACAGGCCCTTGGTCAAGCCGTCGGCGCGCCGGGATTCGGCGACGGCGTCCTCCGCCACGCTGCGCGACTGGGCGATCTGTTGCCCGATCCCGTCGATGGAGGCGGACAGCTGCTCGCTGGCCGAGGCCACGGCGCCGACGTTGCTGGTCGCGGTGCCGGCGGCGTCAGCGGCGGCGCGGGTGCGCTGCGCGGTGTCCGACGCCATGCCGGCGACCGCGCGGGCGGAACCGGTGACCTCCGCCGCCGCCACGGACAGCGACCCGGCCACCGCCTGGACGGTGCGCTCCAGCCCATCGGCCAGTGTCGCCATCAGGGCTCGGCGTTCCTGCTCGGCGCGGCGTTCCTGGTCGCGGCGGGTCTCCTCCGCCCGCTGGCGGGCGTCCAGCGCGTCGCGGAAGGCCTCGACCGCGCCGTGGATGTCGGCGATCTCCCGCAGCGGCGAGGGGCGCAGAGGCACCGCGCTTTCACCGCGGATCAGCGCCTGGAGCGCCCGGCTGGCGTCGCGCACCGGCTGCATGATGAAGCGGTAGCCCAGCAGCATGTTCACGCCGCCGATCAGCCCGATCAGCAGGAAAGCGCCCAGCGCGATGAGCGTCAGCCGGTCGAGCACCGCGGTCAGCGCCGCCGCCCCCTCCTGGCTGCGCGCGGTCACCGCGTCGGACGCGGCGTTCATCCCCTGCACCAGCCCGTCGACCAGCGTGCGGACCTCCTGGTTGTGGGCGTGGGCGTCGGTGGTCAGGCGCAACGTTTCGGTGCGCTGAGCGAAGGCCTCGTCGAGCGCGGCGAAGGACGCGATGTCGTCGGCGACGCTCTCGAACTCGTCGGACGACGGCAGATGCCGGCGCAAATCCATGGCCTTCACCATGTGCTCGCGGAATTGGCGCAGGTCGTTGCCGACCGCCGGCGGGTAGAGCTGGGACGGCAGGCGGGTCAGCAGGAACTTGGCGTCGCGGATCGTCGAGAAGAGCGTGGCGAGCGCCTGCTCGTCCGCCGGCTGGGTCGTCGCGCGCATCGCCGCGGACAGGCCCCGGGCGATGTCGCCGGACAGGCTCTCCGCGCGGCTGATGTTGAAGCCGAATTTCCTGTCCAGCGCCTCCACCTTGGCGCCGATGGCCGCGGCCTCCCGGCTCGCCGCGACCGCCTTGGCGACGGTCTGGGCGATCTCCGGCGCGGCGTTGGCCGACATCCGCGCGGCGTGGGCATCCAGGCCGGACAGCGCGTCGGCCCGCGTCGCCTCGTCGGCGCTGGCGATCACCGCCTCGCCGAGCTTGGCGAGCCGTTCGGCCTCCAGGGCGATCCGCTGGTTCTCGGCCACCCGCTGCGCCAGTTCGGCGTTGCCGTCGGCGATGCGGGTCGCCTCCATGGCGGTCATGCCGCCCAACACCGCCAGAGCGGCCACCACGACGCCCGCAATCAGGCAATCCACCAGAACGACTTGAAAGGTCGAGCGTTTTGCCCGCTCACCTGCACCGGATACCATCTCCACACCTCATCCGCAGCGTTCCCCCGAACTCTTCGTTCTTCCGGATGGATCGCGCGGGGCGGTTCCTCCGGGGCTTTATCGTTTGAGTACCTATATGCTCGGGGATGTGGGTGTGAGGCTATTGTGGAAAACCGAAGACGGCGCCCGACCGTCCGGTGGGCGCCGCCTCTGGTTGTTGCCGATGCTGCGAAACGGGAACGGACGAAGCCGTTACAGGCCGGCGCCTTCTCCGCCGGCCAGGGCGACGCAGACGCGGTCCCGGCCCTCCAGGCTGCCGCAGCCGCCGCTGCGCTGGGACACGAAGCGGATGACCACCCGCTCGCCCTTGCCGACAGCGTGGGGCGGCAGCATCGCCTCGGCGACCAGGGTTTCCACCGTCCGGGACGGCGTCCGTCCGGAGCGTGCCGCGGCCGGCGCGTCGCGGTCGGTGGCGGCGACGAACTCCGCGGGCGGGCGAGCCTCGCCGCGCCCCATGGGCTCCACCACGAACGGGGCCGGGCGGGGCTCCAGAGCGGCCACGGCAACCGGTGCCGGGGCGGCCGGGGTCTGCGGCACCGGCGCCACCGGTTCCGGGACCACCGCGGCGACGGCGACCGGTTCCGGAGCCGCCGGCTTGGCGGCGGGCTTGGCGGCCACCGCCACGGGCGGCGGCGTGGGAGCGCTCGCCGGAACGATGGCGACCTCGATCGCGCTGGCGCCCGCCGCCTGCGACGGTTCGCGGGGCGCCACGCCGCGAAGGTTCGGCGTCAGGGCCGCGATGTACATCCGGGTTTCCCGCGGCAGCCTCTGCTTGCCGGCGAGGTGCGAGGCGTAGCAGGCCGGGCCGCAATTGTAGGCGGCGAGGAAGCCCGGCGCGCCGAACAGGTCGTACATCTCCCGCAGATAGGCGGTGCCGGCCAGGATGTTGTCGCGCGGATCGGACGGATCGGACCCCAATCCGTATTGCGTGCGCATCATGTCGTAGGTGCCGGGCATCACCTGCATCAGCCCGATGGCGCCGGCATGGCTGGTGATGGTGCGGCCGTTCACGACGGAGCGTCCGCCGCTCTCGCGCATCATCACGGCCCTAATCCACTTCTCCGGCACGTCGAACCGTTCCGACGCCTCGCGGATGTGGGGGACCCAGCGGCCGAGCGGGTCCTTCGGATCAATCGGAACCTCGGCCACCTCCGGGGCCTTGACGACAAGCTCCGCCGTTTCCGGAGCGTTCGAGGCGCAACCCGCCAAGCCGAGGGCGAGAATCAGGGCGGCACCGGCGGCGCGGGCCGCGGTGAAGTCGCGATAAGCCACGAGGAGGGGTCCGTGCTGGTTGCACAAAGATCGAAAGCGTTACCCTCTCTTTGCGATGTAATGGTGCCGGCTGTCAAGCAACAAGGCGGGTGTAATGTCCTGATTTTACGGCCTTTCCCTTTTTCATAGCCCATTGGAATGGTTTTCAGCCAAATGCTGTTCATCCGTATTGGCCCTTTTTCTGCCCCATTTGGCACTGTCGCCGTCTTTGCGGATGCAGGCGAGAGACCCATTCCTGTCACGCCCGGAACTTGCGGTCCGATTGCAGCGCCTCCCGCAACCGCTTGACTTTCCTGAGGCCATTCCATATTGAATGAACGTTCATTTATAGACGTCCGCCGATGCCCGACAGCTCTCCCCTTCCCCCGTCCCGCCGGTCCCGGCGCAAGGAGGCCCGCCCCGCCGAGGTGATCGAGGCGGCGCGCGACCTGTTCATCTCGCGCGGATTTGCCGCAACCAAGCTGGAGCATGTCGCCCGCAAGGCCGGGGTCAGTGTCGGACTGCCCTACCTCTATTTCGAGAACAAGGAAGGGCTGTTCAAAGCGGTCGTCCGGCAATCCATCCTGCCGCAGTTCCAGATGGGCGAGGACCTGCTGGACAGCTTCACCGGCACCAGCGAGGAGTTCCTGCGCGGCCTCGCCCGCGGCTTCTGGGAGATGGAGCAGAGCCCCAACGCCGGGCTGTCGAAGCTGGTCATCGCCGAGGCGCAGAACTTCCCCGACCTCGCCCGCTTCTACATGGAGGAGGTCGTCCTGCGCGGCCGGCGCTTCTTCGCGCGCATCCTGCGCCGCGGCATCGAGCGCGGGGAGTTCCGGCCCGTCGACGTCGAGCAGATGGCCCGCGTCATCGCCGCCCCGCTCAGCATGCTCTCGCTGTGGAACCACTCTCTGCGCCCCTTCGAGCCGGACCCCGCCGCGGCCTCCGCCGAATCCTACCTCGACGCCTATCTCGACCTCGTCCTCAACGGGCTGAGGGCCGAACCCAAGGACCGCACCCGATGATCGACGCCGCCCGTTCCGATGGTCCCGCCGCCAAGCCGCGGCGCCGCCTGCTGCTGCCCCTGCTGGTCGCCGGGGCGCTGGCCGCGGGCGGCGTCGCCTGGAAGGCCACGAGCAGCCATGACGCGGTGCCCCCCGCCGCGGCCGGCCTGCCCCCGGCGGAACGGGCGGTCGAGCTGTCGCCCGTCGAACTGACCCGCATGGCCCCGCACCGCCTGACCGAGCTGGTGCGCCTCAGCGGCTCCGTGAAGCCAATGGAACAGTCCATGGTGAAGTCGGAGGTCGCCGCCCGGCTGGTCGAGGTGCCGGTGCGCGAGGGGCAGGCCGTCCGGAAGGGCGAGGTGCTGGCCCGCTTCGACACGGTGGAGCTTCAGGCCAAGCTGGACGAGAAGCTGAGCAATCTGGAGGGCGCCAAGGCGCAGCTCGTCCTGGCCGACAAGACGCGCGCCAAGAATCTGGCGCTGCGCCAGAAGGACATCGTCTCGGAAGCCAACATGGATCAGGCGCAGAGCACCTTCCGCTTCCAGCAGGCCACCGTCGCGGCGCTGGAGGCGCAGGTGGACCTCGCCCGCAAGGCGCTGCGCGACGCGGTGGTGGCGAGCCCGATCGACGGAACGGTGGCCGAACGGGCGGTCAACCCCGGCGAGACGCTGGCGGTCAACGCCAAGATGTTCTCCGTCGTCGATCTCAGCCGCGTCGAGGTCGAGGCGGCGGTGCCCGCCGACGACGTGGCCCGTCTGAAGCCCGGCCAGACCGTGCGGCTGCGCGTGGAGGGCTTCGGCGAGCGCGACTTCGTCGGCCGGATCGCCCGCATCAACCCGATGGCCCGCGCCGGCACCCGCGCCATCCCCGTCTACATCGTCCTGGACAACGCCGACGGCAGTTTGCGCGGCGGCATGTTCGCCGCGGGCGACGCGGTGGTGGACGAGGTGGAGGGCGCCTTCGCCCTGCCCCCGGCCGCCGTCCGCCGCGACCAGGACGGCGACTTCGTGCTGGTCGTCTCCGGGGGGCGGGTGGAACGCCGCAAGGTCGAGGTGCTCGGCACCTGGGCGCGCGGCGATCTCGTGCAGGTGCGCGGGCTGGCCGACGGCGATCTGGCGGTGACCGCCCCCCTGCCCGGCCTGACCGCCGGACGGGCCGTCAAGGTCATGGGGTCTTAAGGGAACGCGCCGCGCCATGCCGATCACCCGCATCAGCGTCGACAACCCCGTCTTCGCCACCATGATGATGGTGGCGCTGATGGTGCTGGGCCTGTTCTCCTACAACCGGCTGGGCGTCGACCAGTTTCCCGACGTGGATTTTCCGCTGGTCGTCGTCTCCACCGAATATCCCGGCGCCAGCCCGGAATCGGTCGAGACCGACGTTACCCGCCCCATCGAGGACGCGGTCAACACCATCGCCGGCATCAAGACGCTGACCTCCCGCTCCTACGAGAGCCAGTCGGTGGTGATCGCCGAGTTCGACCTGAAGACCGCCTCGACCCAGGCGTTGCAGGACGTGCGCGAGAAGGTGTCGGCGCTGCGCCCCAAGTTCCGGGACGAGGTGAAGGACCCGCAGATCACCCGCTTCAACCCGGACGACCAGCCCATCCTGTCCCTCGCGGTCAAGTCGGACATCCGGTCCTTGCGCGACCTGACCACCATGACCGACCAGATCGTCCTGAAGCGCCTGCAGAACGTGCGTGGCGTCGGGCGGGCGACCATCGCCGGCGGGGTCAAGCGGCAGGTCCAGGTGCGGCTGCGCCCCGAACGGCTGGAGGCTCTGGGCGTCGGCGTCGATCAGGTCCTCAAGGCGATCCGCGACGAGAATCAGGATATCCCGGCCGGCACCGTCTCCGGCAACGGGGCGGAGCGCGTCGTCCAAGTCGATGGTCGCGTCATCAACCCGCGCGAGCTTCTCGACATCATCGTCACGCGCCGCGGCGGCGAGCCGGTGCGGCTGCGCCAGGTCGCCGAGGTGCTGGACGGCCAGGAGGAGCAGGACTCCGTCGCCCTGTTCAACGGGCAGCCGGCTCTGGCCGTCGACGTGGTGAAGATCCAGGGCTCCAACACCGTGGAGGTGGCGCGCGGGCTCTACAAGGCGCTGGACGAGCTGCGGCGCGATGGCTCCCTGCCCTCCGACGTCGCCCTGGAGGTGGTGCGCGACACCTCGCGCGGAATCACCAACTCGCTGAGCAACGTCCAGCGCACGCTGGTCGAAGGCGGCGTGCTGACCATCGCCATCGTCATGGTCTTCCTGGGGTCCTGGCGCAGCACGGTGATCACGGCGCTGACCCTGCCGGTGGCGGTGATGGGCACCTTCGGCGTCCTGGCGGCCTTCGGCTTCACGCTGAACACGATGACGCTGATGGCGCTGTCGCTGGCCATCGGCATCCTGATCGACGACGCCATCGTGGTGCGCGAGAACATCATGCGCCACCTCGGCAAGGGCCAGGGGCACCGGCAGGCGGCGCTGGACGGCACCAAGGAGATCGGTCTGGCGGTCCTGGCGACCACGCTGACCATCGTGGCGGTGTTCCTTCCCGTCGCCTTCATGGGCGGCATCATCGGGCGCTTCTTCCTGCAGTTCGGCATCACCGTGTCGGCGGCGGTGCTGATCTCGCTGTTCGTGTCCTTCACGCTGGACCCCATGCTGTCCAGCCTGTGGTACGACCCGGCGGCCCACGGGCGGCACGGCCGCGGCGTCTTCGGGCGCTTCGCGGCGGGCTTCCAGGGCGCCTTCGACGCGCTGGCGCGGGTCTATGGCCGGACGCTGCGCTGGGCGCTGCGCCGGCGCTGGCTGGTCCTGCTGATGGCCTTGGGAATCTTCGTCGGCAGCTTCTTCCTGGTGCCGCGCATCGGCGTCGAGTTCGTCCCCGCCGCCGACCTCGGCGAATCCATCGTCGACGTGGAGACCCCGGTCGGCTCGTCGCTCGACTACACGGCGGCCAAGCTGCGGCAGGTCGAGGCGGCGATCCGCGAGTTTCCGGAGGTCGCCTACACCTACTCCACGGTGAACACAGGCGCGTCGGTCGGCAAGAACCGGGGCAGCGTCTATGTCCGGCTGAAGCCGATCGACCAGCGCACGCGCACCCCGAACACGCTGGCCCCGCCGCTGCGCGAACGGCTGTCGGCGATCCCCGGCGTCCAGATCGGCATCGGCATTCCGGGCGTCGGCGGCGTGCAGAAGCAGATCCAGGTGTCCGTCCAGGGCCGCGACATCGCGGAGCTGGACCGCATCGGCAAGCAGGTGACCGCCGCCATGGCCGGCATCCGCGGCTTCGTGGACGTGGACGTCAGCCTGAAGGCCGCCAAGCCGACCCTGTCGGTGCGGTTGGAGCGCGATCTGGCGAGCGACCTCGGCGTCGGCACGGCGCAGGTGGCGAACACGCTGCGCCCCCTCTTCGCCGGCGACAAGGTGTCCACCTGGAAGGCGCCGGACGGCGAGACCTACGACGTGCTGGTCCGCCTGCCGGAAAGCGACCGGGTGGGCCGGGCCGACCTCGACCGCATCTACCTGACCGGCTCCAACGACGCCGAGGGGGCGCCGCGCATGGTGCCGCTGTCGCAGGTCAGCCGGGTCGAGACGACGCTCGGCGCCTCGCAGATCAACCGCCGCGACCTGTCGCGCGAGGTGAACGTCCAGGCCAACGTCCAGGGCCGCCCGGCCGGCGACGCCGGCAAGGAGCTTCAGGCGGCCATCGCGGAGATCAAGCTGCCGCCCGGATACCGCATCGTCTTCGGCGGCTCGACCAAGGACATCGCCGAGACGTCGGCCTACGCCACGCAAGCGCTGCTGCTGGCGGTGATCCTGATCTACCTGATCCTGGCCTCGCAGTTCGGCAGCTTCCTCCAGCCCATCGCCATCATGATGTCGCTGCCGCTGTCGCTGATCGGGGTGTTCCTGGGGCTACTGGTCGCCGGCTCCACGCTGAACATCTTCAGCGCCATCGGCTTCATCATGCTGATGGGTCTGGTGACCAAGAACGCGATCCTGCTGGTCGACTTCGCCAATCAGGCCCGCGCCCGCGGGGTGGACCTGCGCGACGCGGTGGTGGAGGCCGGCATTATCCGCCTGCGCCCCATCGTCATGACCACCATGGCGATGATCTTCGGCATGATCCCGCTGGCGCTCGGCATCGGCGAAGGCGCGCAGCAGCGCGCGCCCATGGCCCACGCGGTCATCGGCGGCCTCATCAGCTCCACCCTGCTCACGCTGCTGGTGGTGCCCGTGATCCTCACCTACCTCGACGCGCTGTCCCGGCGCTTCAAGCGTTGGTTCGCCCACAAGGACCCGGACGCGGTGGCGCACGGCACGGCTTCGCAGGGCACGGCGGCGGAGTAGCTCTTCACCCCAAATGCTCCAGCATCAGGAACAGCCCGAGCGCCAGCAGGCCGAGGAAGAAGCAGCGCCGGAACACCTCCGCCCGCACCCGCCGGCGGAGGCTCTGGCCGAGCGCCATCCCGGCCAGGGCCGGCGGCAGGGACGCCAGTGAGCCCCAGGCCAGCGCGCCGTCGAACAGCCCGTGCTGCGCCAGCCCGGCCGCCAGAGCCAGCGTGGACACCGTGAAGGACAGGCCGAGCGCCTGGATCAGCCGGTCGCGCTCCAACTCCAGCGCCTGGAGGTAGGGCACGGCGGGGATGACGAAGACCCCGGTGGCCGCCGTCACCACGCCGGTCGCCACGCCGACCAGCGGCGACAGCCAGGATTCCGCGGCGGGCGGCGCCCGCAGCGGCAGCTTTACCAACCCAACCACCGCGTAGAGCGCCAGCGCGCCGCCCAACGCCGCCGCGGCCTGCCCCGACGAGGCGCCGGCCAGCAGCCCCGCCGCGGCCCAGGTGCCCAGCGTGATTCCCAGCATCATCGGCCAGAACCGCTCGACCGTGGCGCCCAGGCCGGGGCCGAAGGCGAGCTGCCAGAGATTCGTCACGAGCGAAGGCACGATGAGGAGCACCGCCGCTTCGGCGGGCGGCATGACGAGGCCGAGCAGACCCATAGCGACGGTCGGCAGGCCCAGGCCGATCATGCCCTTGACGAATCCGGCCAACAGGAAGGTCAGGGCCATGGCGGCGACGATGAGGAAAGGCAGGTCGGTCATGCCTGCCACTTGAGGCCCGGCCACGGCTTCCGGCAATGTGGATGTCACGCGGTCAGCCTTCGGCTCAAACGAAGGCTGGTTCCCCACCGGAGACCCCACCCATGCGCTTCGACCTGACCGACCTGCGCCTGTTCCTGAACGTGGCGGAAGCGGAAAGCATCACCCACGGGGCGGAGCGCACGCACCTCGCCCTCGCCTCGGCGAGCGCGCGCATCCGCGGGATGGAGGAAACGCTCGGCGTGCCGCTGCTGGAACGCGGGCGGCGCGGCGTCCGCCCGACCCCGGCGGGACAGGCGCTGGTCCACCATTCCCGCCTCCTTCTCCAGCAAGTGGAGCGGATGCGCGGAGAGCTGGGCGATTACGCGAAGGGGCTGAAGGGCCATGTCCGACTGCTGTCAAACACCGCCGCCTTGGCGGAATTCCTGCCTGAGGCGCTGGTGCCCTTCCTCGCCGCTCACCCGAACATCGACATCGATCTGGAGGAGAGGCCCAGCCACGAGATCGTGCGGGCGGTGGCGGAGGGGCTGGCCGACGTCGGGGTGGTGTCCGATCACGCCGACCTGTCGGGACTGGAGGTCTTTCCCTTCCGCACCGACCGCATGGTGCTGGTCACGCCGCACGGCCACCCGCTGGCGAACCGCCGCAGCGTCGCCCTGCGCGAGGTTCTGGATGAGGATTTCGTCGGGCTGGCCGCGCGCAACGCCCTTCAGCAGCACATCAACGAGCACGCCATCCGCACCGGACGCCCGCTGAAGCTGCGCGTGCGGGTGCGCGGCTTCGACGGCATCTGCCGGATGGTCGAGCAGGGGGTGGGGCTCGGCATCGTTCCGGAAGCCTCGGCGAAGCGCTGCCGCCGCTTCACGAAGATCCGCGCGGTGCGCCTGACAGACCCCTGGGCGGTCCGGTCGCTGGTCGTCTGCGTCCGCCGGCTGGACGCGCTGCCCAGCCACAGCCGCGAGCTGGTGAAGCGGCTGGCCGGCGGCACCACCTAGCCTTTGCCCCTCATTCCGCGCCCGGCACCGGCTGCGGCGCCTCCGGGGCGGCGCCGTGACGGCGCTTCCACAGGCGGGAGACGGCGTTGCCGGCATCCTCCATGTAGAGGAACAGCACCGGCGTGATGTAGAGCGTCAGAATCTGCGACACGCACAGGCCGCCGACCACCGCGAGGCCGAGCGGCTGGCGAAGCTCCGCGGCGGCGCCGTGGGCGACGGCGATGGGCAGGGTGCCCATGATCGCCGCCATCGTCGTCATCATGATCGGGCGGAAGCGCAGCAGGCAGGCCTGCTCGATCGCCTCGCGCGCGGTCATGCCCTGGTTGCGCTGCGCGTCGATGGCGAAGTCGATCATCATGATCGCGTTCTTCTTCACGATGCCGATCAGCATCAGGATGCCGATGATCGCGATGACGCTCAGCTCCTGCCCGAACACCATCAGCGTCGCCAGCGCCCCGATGGCCGCCGAGGGCAGGCCGGACAGGATGGTCAGCGGGTGGATGAAGCTCTCGTACAGTACGCCGAGCACGATGTAGATCACCAGGACCGCCGCCAGCAGCAGCAGCCCCTGGCTCTTCTGCGCGTCCTCGAAGACCTGGGCGGTGCCGGCGAAGCCGGTGGTGATGCCCGGCGGCAGGGCCATCTCCAGCTCCGCCTGCCGGACGGCGCTCACCGCCTCGCCCAGCGAATGGCCGGGCGCCACGTTGAAGGACAGGGTGACGGCGGGCAGCTGCCCCTGGTGGTTGACCGTCAGCGGCCCGGCGGTGCGCTGCACGCTGGCGAAGGCGTCCAGCGGCACCAGCTTGCCAGAGCCGGAGCGGACATAGATGCGCGACAGGGCGTTGTCGTCCTGCTGGTACTTCGGCGCCAGCTCGATCAGCACCTGATAGTCGTTGGTCGGCGTGTAGATCGTCGAGACCTGCCGCTGGCCGAAAGCGCTGTAGAGGGTGGAGCGCACCTGATCGACGCCGATCCCCAGCGTCGCCGCCTTCTCGCGGTCCACATGCACATAGGCCTGCGGGCTGTTGAGCTGAAGGTCGCTGGTCACGTCCTGGAGGATCGGGATGTCGTGCATCGCCCGCTCCAGCCGTCCCGACCAGGCGTACAGCTCTTCGGGATTCAGGCCCTGGATGGTGTACTGGAACTCGTTCTTGGACGAACGGCCGCCGATGCGCAGATTCTGCACCGGCTGCATGTAGACCGCCATGCCGGGAATGCCGGCGAGCTGGCGGCGGAGCTGCTGGATGACCTCGCCGGCCGGCGGCCGCTCGCTGCGCGGCTTGAGCACGACGAACATGCGCCCGGTGTTGACCGAATTGCCGCCGATGGCGACCGACGAGGACATGTCCGCCACCGCCGGATGGGCCTGGATGATCCGCGCCACCTCCTGCTGCCGTTCGGCCATCGCCGGGAAGGAAATGTCGGGCGCGGCCTCCGTCGAGACGGAGATCTGGCCGATGTCCTCGGTCGGGAAGAAGCCCTTGGGGATCGCCTGGAACAGCAGGGCCGAGCCGACCACCGTCGCGATCATGACGAGCCCCATCACCGGGCGGTGCCTCAGCGCCATCCGCAGGGTGACGGCGTAGCCGCGGTGCAGCGCGCTGAACCCGCCCTCCAGGACGCGGCCGAACCAGCCCTCCTTGGCGCCGTGCGGCTCGTGGGTCAGCATGCGGGCGCACATCATCGGCGTCAGCGTCAGCGCCACGAAGGCCGAGGCGCTGATCGCCATGGTCACCACCAGCGCGAACTCGTGGAAGACGCGCCCCACCACCCCGCCCATCAGCAGGATCGGGATGAAGACCGCCACCAGCGACACGGTGATGGAGATGATGGTGAAGCCGATCTCCCGCGAGCCCTTGAGGGCCGCCTCGAAGGGCTGCATGCCCTCCTCGACGTAACGGACGATGTTCTCCATCATCACGATGGCGTCATCGACGACGAGGCCGACCGCCAGCGTCAGCGCCATCAGCGAGATGTTGTCGATGGAGAATCCCATCAGATGCATCCCGCCCGCCGTCGCGATCAGCGAGATCGGAACGGTCAGCGCCGGAATCATCGTCGCCGTCAGGCGGCGCAGGAACAGGAAGATGACCAGCACGACCAGCGCGATGGTCAGGCCCAGCGTGAACTGCACGTCCTCCACCGCCTCGCGGATCGAGGTGGAGCGGTCGTTCACCACCTCCACCTTCGCGCTGGGCGGAAGCTGCGCGCGGAAGCTGGGCAGCAGATTGCGCACCCGGTCCACCACGTCCACGGTGTTGGCGTCGGGCTGGCGCTGCACGGCCATGACGATGGCGCGGGTGCCGTTGTGCCAGCTCGCCGTTCGGGCGTTCTCGACGCTGTCCAGCACGTTCGCCACGTCGCCCAGACGGACCGGGGCGCCGTTGCGGTAGGCGACGATCAGGCCGCGGAAGGCCTCGGCGTCGGGAAGCTGCGGGTTGGCGGCGAGGACGAGCTGCTGCTTGGCGCCGGACAGCGTGCCGACCGGGGTGTTGGCGTTGGCGGCGGCCAGCGATTTCTGAAGCTCGTCGATACCGATGCCGCGCACGGCCAGCGCGTTGGGGTCGACCTGGACGCGCACGGCGTATTTCTGCGCGCCGTAGATCTGCACCTGGGCGACGCCCGGCAGGGTGGCGACCTTGGGCTGGACCGCGGTTTCGGCGAAATCGTTCAGCGCCGACAGGGTCAGCGTCGGCGACGACAGCGCCAGCATGAGCACCGGCTGGTCGGCCGGATTCACCTTGCGGTAGCTGGGCGCGGTGGTCATCTCCGCCGGCAGGCGGCGCTGGGTGCGGGCGATGGCCGCCTGCACGTCCTGCGCGGCGGCGTCGATGTCGCGCTCCAGGACGAACTGGATGGTGATCGAGGTGTTGCCGAGGCTCGACGTCGAGGTGATCGTGTCGATGCCGGCGATGGTCGAGAACTCGCGCTCCAGCGGGCTGGCGACCGAGGCCGCCATGGTTTCCGGGCTGGCGCCGGGCAGCGTCGCGGAGACGTTGATGACCGGGAAATCCACCCGCGGCAGCGCCGCGACGGGCAGCTGGCGGTAGGCGGCGAGCCCCCCCAGAACCAGCGCCGCCGTCAGCAGAATGGTCATCACCGGACGGCGGATGCACAGTTCCGAGAGGTTCATGACGCGCCTCCGGTGAGCGGAGCCTTGCCGTTGGCGCCATCCTTGCCGCCGTTCTTGGCGGCGGCGACCTTGGCGCCGGGATAGAGGCGGGACTGGCCGTCGACCACCACGCGCTCACCGGCCTGCACCCCGTCGGCGATGACGGCGATGCCCTCCTGGCTGCGCGCCACGGTGACGTTGCGGATCTCCACCGTGTCGTCGGGCTTGACCACATAGACGAAGCGGCCCTGCTGGCCGGTCTGCACCGCCTCCTCCGGCAGGGTCAAGGCCTGCGGCTCGACCCGCAGGGTCAGGACCACGTCGACGAACTGGCCGGGCCACAGCCGCGTGTCGGCGTTGTCGAACTGGCCCTTCACCAGGATCGTGCCGGTCTGCTGGTCGACCTGGCTGTCCACGAAATTCAGCACACCCTCGGCGGGCGGCACGGCGGCGCCGGGGATGCCGGCGGTGACCGCCAGCTTGCTCGTCTCCATCGCCGCGCGGATGGTCGGCAGATGGCGCTCCGGCACGTTGAAGGCGACGGTGATCGGGCGGAGCTGGGTCAGCGTGACCAGCGGCGTGGCGTCCGCCGCGCGGACCATCGTGCCCGGCTTGGCGTTCACCGCGCCGGTGCGCCCGTCCATGGGGGCGGCGATGCGGGTGAAGCTGAGTGAGACCTTGGCCGCCTCGATGGCCGCCTGCCCGGCCTTCACCGTGGCCTCCAGCGCGTCGGCGGCGGCCACCGCGGCGTCGTACTGCTGGCGGGCCACCGTGTTGGAGCGGACGAGCTGCTCATAGCGCTTCACGTCGCCGCGCGCCTTGTCGAGATTGGCGCGGTCGCGCTCCAGATTGGCCTGGGCCTGGCGGAGCTGCGCCTCCAGCGCGCGGGAGTCGAGGGTGAACAGCAGGTCGCCGGCCTTCACCTCCTGCCCCTCGGTGAAATGGACGGTCTCGACCACCGAATCGACCCGGGCCTTGATGGCGATGGCGGCCACCGGCTGGACCGAGCCGATGGTGCCCAGCCGCTCCGGCACGGCGCGCTGCTCGACCGGGCGGATGACCACCGGGAGCGCGCGCGGTCCCGCCGGGGTGGCGGCCTTTGCCGTCTGCGCGTCGGCCCCGCCCGCCCGGTGCGTGTACCAATAGCCGCCGCCGATCAGCGCGGCCAGCAGGAGCGCAAACAGCACTATGCGTTTCGTCACATCGAACTCCCGGTAGAGCTGCCCGGTCCGGCCGGAACGCGCCATCCCGCCATAAGGCAATGCGGCCCATTATCGCAGGAGAGGCTTTGCAGGTTAATGTCCATCCTACAGCCATTTGGTAACAGACTGTAACAGCGGGTATGGGCTGCGGAGCGATTCGGCGATGCTGGACCTAAAGAATTTGGAAGCCTTCGTGTGGATCGCCCGCCTGGGCGGCTTCCGCGCCGCGGCCGGCCGTCTGAACACCACCCAGCCGGCCATCTCCGCCCGCATCGCCCAGCTGGAGAAGGAGCTGGGCGTCCAGCTGTTCAACCGCGGCACGCGGCGGGTCACGCTGACGCTGAAGGGCATGGAGCTGCTGGACCATGCCGAGCGGATGCTGACGCTCCAGGCCGAGCTGGTCCACGCGGTGGCCGAATCGACGACCCTGCGCGGGCTGATCCGGCTGGGGGTGGCGGAGACCATCGTCCACACCTGGCTGAGCCGCCTGATCGAGCGGCTGCACAACCGCTTCCCCCTGGTCAGCCTGGAGATCGAGGTGGACACCTCCATCCACCTGCGCAACGGGCTGCTGGCCCACGACCTCGACATTGCCTTCATGCTGGGGCCGGTGGCCGAACCGGACATGCGCAACGAGGCGCTGAGCAGCTACCCCATGGCCTGGGTGGCCAGCCCCTCGCTCGACCTCCCCGCCGGACGGCTGGGGCTGGCCGATCTGGCGCGCTATCCGGTCATCACCTTTTCCCGCCAGACCAAGCCCTCGGTGGCCATCCAGCAGATGTTCAAGCGTCCCGGCCTGCCGCCGCTGCGCTTCTACGGCAACAGCTCGCTCGCCAGCATCGTGCGGATGACCCTGGACGGCATCGGCATCAGCGCCATCCCACCCGCGGTGATCGAGCGTGAACTGGCCGAAGGGCTGCTAAGGCTGATCCCGGCGGAAGACCCGCTGCCCGACCTCGACTTCACCATCTGCCACCCGGTGGACAGCGACAACCCGCTGGTCCCCATCGTGGCGGATATGGCATTGGAGATCGTACGGGCGCAGCGGCACAGGGCGCCCACCGATAAACGCCGTTTATCGCAAACGATCCAAAATGAAAATTTGACGGATCGGACGGATGCGTGAACCTTTAGGACACAACAGTTTGGTCACCGAGGTTTTGCCCGCCATGCAGTCCGTGACCCCAAGCACCCCGCTTCCGCCCGGCACCGCGTCCGCCGCCCTGCTGGCGCGTCTGGCGATCCGGCGGGGAGAGCACCGCGGTCCGACCGCCGGACTGGCGCCGGGCCATGTGCAGGCGAACCTCGCCATCGTTCCCGCCGATGTGGCCCCCGCCTTCGAGCGGTTCTGCCGCGCCAATCCGGTGCCCTGCCCGCTGCTCGCCGTGTCGCGGCCCGGCGACCACCGCTTCGCGGAGCTTGGCGCCGACCTCGACCTGCGCACCGACTTCCCGCGCTACCGCGTCTATCGCGACGGCCTGCTGGCGGAGGAGCCGGAGGATCTGCTGCCGGTCTGGCGCGACGATCTGGTCGCCTTCGCCATCGGCTGCTCCTTCTCCTTCGAGGAAGCGCTGCTCGCCGCCGGCCTGCCGGTGCGCCACATCGAGCGCGGCTGCAACGTGCCGATGTACGTGACCGACCGCGATTGCGTGGCCGTCCCGCCCTTCGCCGGCCGTATGGTGGTGTCGATGCGTCCGATGACTCCCGCCCAGGCCGAGCGCGCCGCCGCGGTGACCGGGCGCTACGCCGCCGTGCACGGCGCGCCGGTGCACATCGGCGACCCGGCGGCGCTCGGCATCCGCGATCTGTCGCGGCCGGAGTTCGGCGACGCCGTTCCGCTCGCCCCCGGCGAGGTCCCCGTCTTCTGGGCCTGCGGGGTCACCCCCCAGGTGGCGCTCGCCGCCGCCCGCCTGCCCTTCGCCATCGCCCACAGCCCCGGCCATATGCTGGTCACCGACCGGTTGAACGCCGAGCTGGAGGGCGTGTCCCCTTCGGTCGCGCAACTTTTCAGACAAGAACAGGGAGCTTCATGACATGACCGCGATCACCCTGCGGACCCGCCTCGCCGCCGCCGCCTTCGGAATCGGCCTCTGCGCCACCCCGGTCGCGGCCTTCGCCGAGACCTGGGACATGCCGACCCCCTACCCCGACACGAACCTGCACACCATCACGGTGCGCCAGTTCGCCGAGGACGTGAAGGCGGCGACCAACGGCAAGATCCAGATCACCGTCCATTCCAACGGCTCGCTGGTCAAGCATCCGGAGATCAAGCGCGCCGTCCAGTCGGGCCAGGCCCAGCTCGGCGAGGTGCTCATCAGCTCCTGGGCGAACGAGGACCCTCTCTACGGCCTCGACTCCGTGCCCTTCCTGGCGACCGACTTCGCCGCCTCGAAGAAGCTGTACGAGGTGTCCAAGCCCTACCTGGAGAAGAAGCTGGAGCGTCAGCGCCTGAAGCTCCTCTACTCGATCCCGTGGCCACCCCAGGGCCTCTACGTCAAGCAGGAGATCAGCTCCGTCGCCGACCTGAAGGGGCAGAAGTTCCGCGCCTACAACCCGGCCACCACCCGCATCGCCGAGCTGGCCGGCGCCGTGCCCACCAAGATCGAGGCCGCCGAGGTGTCGCAGGCCTTCGGCACCGGCATCGTCACCGCCATGATGACCTCCGCCGCCACCGGCGTGGACACCAAGGCTTGGGACTTCGTGAACGTCTATTACGACGTGCAGGCCTGGCTGCCGCGCAACATGGTGTTCGTCAGCACCGAGGTCTGGAAGGGCCTCGACGACGCCACGAAGAAGGCCGTCGAGCAGGCCGCCGCCAAGGCCGAGGCCACCGGCTGGACCGAGTGGGAGAAGAAGACGGCGGAGCTGAACAAGACGCTGTCCGGCAACGGCATGAAGGTGCTGACCCCGTCCCCGGCGATCAAGGACGGCTTCGCCGCCATCGGCAAGACGATGACCGACGAGTGGACCAAGGCCGCCGGCGCCGACGGCGAGGCGATCGTTTCGGCCTTCCGGAAGTAAGCGGCGCCTGCCCTCTCCCAACCTCCCCCCGCTGCGCAGGGGGAGGAGAGATTCCCTCCCCTGCGAAGCGGGGGAGGGTCAGGGAGGGGGCAACACGTCCACCACCAAAAAAAATCCCGCCCGCCCTACCCGGAGGTGGTCGCGCCATGCGCACCGCATTGACCTTCCTATACCGCGCCGCCGAGATCCTGGGCGCGGTGTTCCTGGTGCTGATCGCCGTGCTGATCGTGTCCCAGGTCTTCGCCCGGCTGGCCAACCGCATGGTGCCGGGAGCCGACGAACTGGCCGGCTACTGCATGGCCGCCTCCTTCTTCCTCATGCTGGGTCCGGCGCTGCGCCGCGGCGCGCACATCCGCGTCGGCGTGCTGGTGGATCGTCTGCGCGGCGGTCCCCGGCGCGTCGTGGAACTGCTCTGCCTCGGCTTCGGCACGGCGCTCAGCGCCTATTTCGCGTGGTACTGGCTGCGCATGACCTACGATTCCTACGATTTCGGCGATCTGGGACAGGGCGTGCTGCCCATCCCGCTGTGGATTCCGCAGGCCGCCATGGGCGTCGGGCTGGTCATCCTCGTGATCGCCTTCCTCGACGACCTGCTGGCGGTGATCCAGGGGCGCGAGGCGTCCTACCAGAGCGCCGGCATGCAGAGCGAGGGCTGACCCATGGACCAGACGACCGCATCCATCGTCGTCGTGGTGACGATGCTCCTGATGCTGGGAACCGGCATCTGGGTGGCCCTGGCGCTGGCCGGCGTCGGCTTCGTCGCCATGGCGCTGTTCACCACCCGTCCCGTCGGGATGGTCATGGCGACCAACATCTGGGGCGCCAGCACGAGCTGGACCCTGACCGCCCTGCCCCTGTTCATCTGGATGGGCGAAATCCTGTTCCGGACGCGAATCTCGTCGGACATGTTCAAGGGGCTGGCGCCCTGGACAGGCTGGCTGCCGGGGCGGCTGATGCACGTCAACATCGTCGGCTGCACAATCTTCGCCGCCGTCTCCGGCTCCTCCGCCGCGACCGCCGCGACCATCGGGCGGATGACCATCCCGGAACTGACCCGGCGCGGCTACGACCCGATGATGATCGTCGGCTCGCTGGCCGGCGCCGGCACGCTGGGACTGCTGATCCCGCCCTCGATCATCATGATCGTCTACGGCGTGGCGGCGGACGTGTCGATCGCCCGTCTGTTCATCGCCGGCGTCATCCCGGGCATCGTGCTGACCGGGCTGTTCATGCTCTATGTCGGCGGCTGGTCGCTGCTCAACCCCGACCGGGTGCCGCCGCGGGAGGCCCGCCAGAGCCTCATGGAGAAGATCCGCGACACCGGGTCGCTGATCCCCGTCATGCTGCTGATCGCCGGGGTGCTCGGCTCCATCTACGCGGGCATCGCCACGCCGACGGAGGCCGCGGGCATCGGCGTTCTGGGCTCGCTGGTGCTCGCCATGCTGACCGGCACGATGAGCTGGGCGACCTTCCGCGACAGCGTGATGGGGGCGGCCCACACGTCCTGCATGATCGGCTTCATCCTAGCGGGGGCGGCCTTCCTGACCGTCGCCATGGGCTACACCGGCATCCCGCGCCTGCTGGCGGAGTGGATCACCTCCATGCAGCTCTCCACCGCGGCGCTGCTGGTCGTGCTGACCCTGTTCTTCATCGTGATGGGCTGCTTCCTCGACGGCATTTCGATGGTCGTGCTGACCACCTCGGTCATCCTGCCCATGGTGCAGAACGCCGGGATCGACCTGCTGTGGTTCGGCATCTACATCATCATCGTGGTGGAGATGGCCCAGATCACCCCGCCGGTGGGCTTCAACCTGTTTGTCCTGCAATCCATGACGGGGAAGAGCATCTTCGCGGTCGGCAAGGCCAGCCTGCCCTTCTTCATGATGATGATCCTGATGGTGGCGCTGCTCTGGATCTTCCCGGGCATGGTGACGTGGCTGCCCTCGCTGATGATCGGGTGAGGAGCGGCATCATGGACGTCCGTTTCACCACGGCGGGCGACACGGCCTTCAACGTGGAGTTCGGCGAGGGCATCGACCGCCCGACCAACGCCCGCGTCATGGCCCTTCACGCCCGGCTGAAGGCCGCCGCGCTGCCGGGTCTGGTGGAGACGGTGCCGACCTTCCGCTCGCTCCAGGTCGTCTACGACCCGGCGCTGACCAGCCGCAGCGAGGTCCAGGCCGCCGTGGAGGCGGAGCTGGCCCACGCCGCGGACGCGCCGCTTGAAGGCACGCTGTGGCGCCTGCCGGTCTGCTACGACCCCGACCTCGGGCCGGACCTCGCGGAGCTATCCGCCTCGCTCGGCCTCTCGGAGGACCGGCTGATCGACCTCCACGGCTCGACGGAGTATTTCGTCTACATGCTGGGCTTCATGCCGGGCTTCGCCTACATGGGCGACCTGCCTCCGGAACTGGAGAAGCCGCGGCGCAGCGAGCCGCGGCTTCGCGTGCCGGCGGGCTCCGTCGCCACCGCCGGGCGGCTGACCACGGTCTACCCGTGGGAAAGCCCCGGCGGCTGGCACCTGATCGGGCGCTGCCCGGTGCCGCTCTATGACGGCGCCCGCCCCTCCCCGGTCCTGCTCGCCGCGGGCGACCGCGTGCGGTTCGAGGCGGTGGACCGCGCCCGTTTCGACAGTCTGACGGCCGAGGCCGCAACGGGGCGCTTCGATCCCGACACGCTGAGGGCCGCGCCATGATCACGCCCTGCCTCACCGTCGTCCGACCGGGACTGTTCGCCACCATCCAGGACCTCGGCCGCTTCGGCCATCAGGAACTCGGCATGCCGGTCGCCGGCGCGCTCGACCCCATCGCCCTGCGCCTCGCCAACGCGCTGGTCGGCAACCCGCCGGGCGCGGCGGGGGTGGAGGTCGTCCTGCTCGGCCCGGCGCTGAAGGTGGAGGCCGACGGCGTGCGCGTCGCCGTCGTCGGCCCGATGGCGCTGAGTGTGGAGCGCGAGGGGCAACCGCCCCAGCCGCTTGAGCCGCACCGCAGCCACACGCTGACGCGCGGCGACGTGCTGAAGCTGGGCGCCGTCAGCGGGGCGGCGGTCGCCTATCTGGCGGTGGCCGGCGGATTCGCGCTGGAGCCCTTCCTGGGCAGCCTGTCCACCTACGTGCGCGCTGGCATCGGGCCGCTCGGCGGCAAGCCGCTGGGCGACGGGGGGCGTCTGCCGCTCAACCGCAACGACGCCCCGCCGGGCGCCGACGTGGAACTGCCGGAGCCGCCCGACTACGGCGGCGGGCCCGTGCGGGTGGTGCTCGGCCCGCAGGACGACCGCTTCACGGCGGAGGCCGTGCAGACCTTCCTGTCGGCGGACTACCGCGTCGGCAAGGACGCCGACCGCATGGGCCTGCGGCTCGACGGTCCGACGCTCGCCCACACCGGCTCCGCCGACATCCCGTCGGACGGGCTGGTCACCGGCTCCATCCAGGTGCCGGGCAACGGCCAGCCGATCCTGCTGCTGAACGACCACCAGACGGCCGGCGGCTACGCCAAGATCGCCACGGTGATCTCCGCCGACCTGCCCCGCGTTGGCCGGCTGAGCCCCGGCGGTACCCTGAGCTTCCGCGCCGTGACGGTGGAGGAGGCGGAGGCCATCCGGCGGCGCCAGGAACAGACCATCGCCGCCTGGGTCCGCGCCATCCGCCCGGTGCGCCCGGCGGGCGGCGTCGATCTGGAGGCGCTCTACGCGGAAAATCTCGTGTCCGGGGTCGTCGACATCGTCAACGGCAACGGCGACATCCTGAACCGGGAAAACATGTGCGGGAGCTGCCCATGACCATCACCGTGAATCTGAACGCCGACCTGGGCGAGGGCTTCGGCGCCTACGACATCGGCGACGACGACTCCATGCTGGGCATCGTCGCCTCCGCCAACATCGCCTGCGGCTTCCACGCCGGCGACCCTCTGGTGATGACGCGGACCGTGCGGAACGCGGTGGCGAAGGGCGTCAGCCTGGGCGCCCACCCCTCCTACCCCGACCTTCAAGGGTTCGGGCGCCGCCCGCTGCGCATGTCGGCGGCCGAGGTCGAGGCGATGGTCGCCTACCAGATCGGCGCGCTGATGGGCATCGCCGCCACCGCCGGCGGTTCGGTCACCCATGTGAAGGCGCACGGCGCGCTGAACAACATGGCGGCGGTGGACGAGGGGCTGGCGATGGCGATCGGCCGCGCGATCAAGGGCGTCGATCCCAACTTGATCTACCTCGCCACCGCCGGTTCGGAGATGGCGCGGGCCGGGCGGACGCTGGGCCTGCCGACCGCGGAGGAGGTCTTCGCCGACCGCGCCTACGACGACAACGGCAACCTCGTGCCGCGCGGCCAGACCGGCGCGATGGTCCACGACCCGCACGTCGCGGCGGCCAACGTCCTGCGCATGCTGGAGGAGGGCGTGATCCTGTCGATCACCGGCAAACGCATTCCCTGCACCGTCCACTCCGTCTGCGTCCACGGCGACGAGCCGAGCGCCGTCGCCATGGCCGGCAATCTGCGCCGCACGCTGGAGGCCAAGGGGGTCCGCATCGTCCCCCTGCCGGCACTGCGCGACCGTTTCTAACGGTCGGCGATCATGCAGGCCGCAGCTTCGCCGCCTGGGCGAGGCTGACGAGCGTGTCCAGGATGACCTGCGGGCTGACCGGCTTGCGAAGCACCACCAGCGGCTGCCAGCGGTCGGCGGTCAGGTCGTCCTCCCCCGCCTCCATCGACAGGAATCCGGTCATCACCAGGATCGGCAGACCGGCCGCCCTGGTCCGCAACTCGCGGATCAGGGCGCGGCCGTCCATCCGCGGCATGCGCAGATCGGTGATGACGAGGTCGGCGGGGTCGGCGCTGTAGCGCTCCAGCCCCTCCTGCCCGTCCTGGGCCAGGGTCACCCGGAATCCCTTGCGGGACAGGAAGTCCTCCAGCGCCATGGCGGCCAGGGCTTCGTCCTCGGCCACCAGAACATGCAGCGGAGCGGTGACGGGGTCAGGCATGAGCGCGCTCCACGTCCTGAACGGAGGGATGGGACACCGGTACGGTGATGGTGAAACGGACGCCGCGGCTTCCATCCTCATGGGTCACGTTCGCCGCGTCGATCCGCCCGCCCATGGAATCGATGATGCCATAGCCGATGGACAGGCCGAGGCCCGATCCCTTCCCGACCTCCTTGGTGGTGAAGAAGGGATCGAAGATGCGCGGCAGGATGTCCGGATCGATGCCGCCGCCGTCGTCGGTGATGGTGATGACGGCCTTCCCGGCGGTCAGGTCGCAGCGCATCCCGACGGCGATCCGCCCGGCGCCGGGCGACCCTTTGGGGTCGGCGCGCCATTCCAGGATGGCGTCGCGCGCGTTGGACAGCAGATTGACCAGCACCTGCTCCAGTTGCAGGGGACGGCCGCGCGTGACGCACTCGACGGTCGGGACGTCGCTCACGACGTCGATGTTCTCCAGGGCGAACTGGTTGGACACCAGCTCGACGGCGGAGCGGACGCAGGCCGCGGGTTCGAAGCGCTGGGTCGCGCCGTCGCGGCGGCTGAAGGTGCGCATGTGGTCGATGATGCGGCCCATGCGCTCCGCCTGCTCGGACATGATGGTCAGCACCTTGTCCAGGCGCGCGGTGTCCGTGTCGCCGTCGCGCAGGCGGGACAGGGCGTTCTCCGCCCAGATCCGGATGATGTTCAGGGGCTGGCTCATTTCATGGGCCATGCCGGCGGCGAGCGTGCCCAGCGTCGCCAGCTTGGAGGTCTGGACCAGCTCCTCCTGAAGCCGCTTGCGGTCGGTGATGTCGCGGGAGCTGCCCAGAATCTGGACCACCCGTCCGTTTTCGCCGCGCACCGGCACCAGAACCGTGTGCCACGTGCGCCGACCGACGGGAAGGTCCAGCGTCTCCTCGTAATCGATCGGGCCGCCCGCGGCGACGCAGGCGCTGTAGCGTTCGATCACCGCCTCGGCCGTTTCCGGGGGAACGGCCTCGCGGACCAGACGGCCGCGGATCGTCTCCGGGTCGATCCCCGTCGCCCGCGCGTGGGCGGGGTTCAGCGTGTCGATGGCGAAGTCCCCGTCCGGCAGCACCGTGACGACGAACAGACCCTCGGCCAGATTGTTGAAGAAGCTGGCGTAGCGCAGTTCGGCCTGACGCCGGATCTCGATCTCGCGCTGAAGGGCCCCGTTGGCATCGGCGAGCTGGGTGGCGCTGGGCAGAGCGAGGGCCCTGGGCATCTGGACCCACAAGGCGACGGCGGTCAGCACGGACACCAGCGCGGTGAGCGCCTTGACGATGCCCTCCACGGCATAGTCGGGATACCACAGGGTCCACAGGCTGAAGAAATGCGTCGTTCCGCAGGCCAGGATGAAGGCGGCGAAAAGCCAGACGATCCAGGTGAAGGCAACATCGCGGCGCTTCAAAACGAAGTAAAGCAGCGCTATCGGAATTGAATAATAGGAAAGACCGATCAGCACATCAGACACAATGTGCAGAGCCAGAATTTCCGGACGCCAGAACAGGCACACGCCGTGAGGCAAGTACGCGCTGGTGTCGAAGAAGGCTTCCACGCCACCGAACATGCCGCCCCTCTAATTTTTGGCAACCGTCCGCGGCCCAGCCGGGTTCGGAAACGCCGCCGTTTCTCTGATTTCGCCACAAAACCTTGAAGCACAACGCCTTGCGGCACCATGCCGCGGAGGCTGCATCAGCAAACGCTACTCGAATCGGAGAAGCGGAGCAACACGCGGAACGCGACACCAGCCTTTGGTCAGCGCGCTCCGCATGGCTCCGGATGTATGCTACGCCGCGGTGTGCACCTTACGGTTTTGTTCGCGGGTCTTCAGGAAACGCAGGGCTGGAAAATCCTCCTGCGTGCGGTTCAGGTGCCAGGCGTTGCGGGCCAGGAAGACCAGCGCCCCGTCATGGTCCTCGGCCGCCGCGGAGCGGTTGAGATCGAGGAATTTCTTGAGCTGGTCCTCGTCGTCCGTCTCGATCCAGCGGGCGGCGTCCACGCCGGCCCCCTCGAAGCGGGCGGCAAGCCCGTACTCCGCCTCGATGCGGGCGGCCAGCACCTCGAACTGCAGCTGGCCGACGACGCCGACCACCCAATCCGCGCCGGTCAGCGGCTTGAACACCTGCGAGGCGCCCTCCTCCGCGAAATGCTCCAGCGCCTTGCGCAGGTGCTTCACGCGCATCGGATCCTCCAGCCGGACGCGCTGGAGCAGTTCCGGAGCGAAGCTCGGCACGCCGGTGAAGCGCAGATCCTCGCCCTCGGTCAGCGTGTCGCCGATGCGCAAGGAGCCGTGGTTGGGGATGCCCATGATGTCGCCGGGCCACGCCTCTTCCGCCAATTCGCGGTCGCGGGCCAGGAACAGCACGGCGTTGTTCACCGCCATCAGCTTGCCCGAGCGGACATGCTTCAGCTTGGCGCCGCGCTTGAACTTGCCGGAGCAGATGCGCACGAAGGCGATGCGGTCGCGGTGGTTGGGGTCCATGTTGGCCTGGACCTTGAACACGAAGCCGCTGAACTTGCCCTCATCCGGCTGCACGGAGCGCTGCTCCGCCGGCTGCGGGCGCGGCGGCGGGGCGTTCTCGGCCAGCCCCTGGAGAAGCTCGCGCACGCCGAAGTTGTTGATCGCCGATCCGAAATAGATCGGCGTCAGGTGGCCGGCGCGGTAGGCCTCCAGGTCGAAGGGCGGCATCAGCCCGCGGGCCATCTCCACCTCCTCGCGCAGCTTCGCCACGGCGTGGGGCGGCAGCAGCTCGTCGAGGCGCGGATCGTCGAGGCCGTTGCACTCGATGCCGTCGTCGATCTCGTCGCCCTTGGTGCGATCCATCAGGATCAGGCGGTCGCGGATCAGGTCGTAGCAGCCCAGGAAGTCGCGGCCCATGCCGATGGGCCAGCTCGCCGGGGTGACCTCCAGCGCCAGCGAGCTTTCGATCTCGGAGATGAGGTCGAAGGGGTCGCGGGCCTCGCGGTCCATCTTGTTGCAGAAGGTCACGATGGGCACGTCGCGCAGGCGGCAGACCTCGAACAGCTTCAGGGTCTGGCTCTCGATGCCCTTCGCGCCGTCGATCACCATGACGGCGCTGTCCACCGCGGTCAGCGTCCGGTAGGTGTCCTCCGAGAAGTCCTCGTGGCCCGGCGTGTCCAGCAGGTTGAAGGTGCGCCCCTCGTAATCGAAGGTCATGACGGAGGCGGTCACGGAGATGCCGCGCTCGCGCTCCACCTTCATCCAGTCCGACTTGGCGCGGCGCTGCTCGCCGCGGGCCTTCACGGCGCCGGCCATCTGGATGGCGCCGCCGAACAGCAGCAGCTTTTCGGTGAGGGTGGTCTTGCCGGCGTCGGGGTGCGCGATGATCGCGAAGGTTCGACGCCGGGAAACAGCGTCCAGAAGCTCGGACATGCGCGTTCCCGTAACTCAGCGGTGCAGACAACGGCGAAGAGGGCCGGGAGGCGGAACGCCCCACGGCCCTCTTCGTACGGACCTATAGATAGCAGCGAAGACCGCCCCGTTCCAGCCTTCATCCCTTCCACCCGTCGGATGGAGGGATGAAGGTGTGCGGGATGCCTTACAGGCTCAGTTCGGCGATCTGCACGGCGTTCAGCGCCGCGCCCTTCAGCAGCTGGTCGCCGCAGACGAACAGGTCGAGGCCGTGGTCGCCGAAGATCAGGCTGGTGCGGATGCGGCCGACCTCGACGTCGAACTGGCCGGTGGCGTTGATCGGCATCGGGTAGACGCCGTCCGCCGGCACGTCCTTCACCACCACGCCCGGCGCGTCGGCCAGAACGGCGCGAGCGGCGTCCGGGGTCACCGGCGACAGCGTCTCGACCGTGATCGCCTCGGAATGGGCGCGGTAGGTCGGGATGCGCACCGCGGTGCAGCTGACCGGCAGGTCCGGGATCTCAAGGATCTTCCGGGTCTCCCAGGTCACCTTCATCTCCTCCTTCGTGTAGCCGTTCTCTTGGAAGGCGTCGATCTGGGGGATCAGGTTGAAGGGGATCGGGTGGCGGAACACGCTGTTGACGACCGGCTTGCCGTCGAGCTGGTTGCGGGTCTGCTCCTCAAGCTCGGCCATGCCCTCCGCACCGGCGCCGCTGGTCGCCTGATAGGTGGAGACGATCACGCGCTTCAGGCCGAAGGCCTTGTGCAGGGGCCCGAGGGCCACGACGGCGATGGCGGTCGTGCAGTTCGGGTTGGCGATCAGCTTCCCCTTGCCCTGTTCGATGGCGCCCATGGCGTGGGCGTTGATCTCCGGCACGATCAGCGGGACGTTGTCGTCGTAGCGGAAGGCCGAGGAGTTGTCGATCACCAGCGCCCCGCCCGCGGCGATGGCCGGCGCATGCTCCTTGGCGAAATCACCGGACACCGCGAGCAGGACGATGTCGTAGCCCTTCACCTTCTCGACGTCGAACGCCACGAGGGTCTTCTCGCCGAACGGGGTCTCGACCGTGCGGCCGGCGCTGCGCTCCGACGCGAACAGACCGAGTTCCGCGACCGGGAACGAACGGCGGTGAAGAACATCGACCATCTCGCGGCCGACGGCGCCCGTGGCACCGACGATGGCGACGCGGCGGGGAGAAGAAGAAGAGGTGCTCATGGGTGTGGTCCGTCCTTTGGTCTTGCCCGGATCGAGCGTGGACGGCGGCCCCAGATGCACCAAGGCCCCGTCCGTGTCCGGCGGGGCCTTCGTGGTGGGTGAAGCGTCTTACTCGATCAACGCACGCCACCATCCGACGGCCCGCCGGAGCGGGTCGTTTTGGTAGTGGTGGTGGTGATGGCGAGCGAGCGATTCATAACTTGGTAGATAAACGAAAGGCGCGGGGCTTGTAAAGCGCCCGCGCCTTCGCCGCACAATTTTTGTCCGGTGCCGGACGGGACCGCGTCAGGTCTCGGTTTCGGCGGGATGCTCCGGCTTCACGGGATGCACGTCCCAGATCTCCGTCGCGTATTCCATGATGGTGCGGTCGGAGGAGAACCAGCCCATGTTGGCGGTGTTCAGGATGGCCTTGCGCGTCCATTCCTCCTGGTCGCGGTAGAGGTCCATGGCCGCCTGCTGCGCCTGGCAGTAGTCGGAGAAGTCCGCCGTCACCAGGAAATGGTCGCCGCCGTCGGTCAGCGCCTGGAGGATCGGGTGGTAGCGGTGGGGATCGTCCGGCGAGAAGACGCCGGTGGAGATCATGTCCAGCGCCCGCTTCAGGCTGGGGTTCGACGCAATGACGTCGCGCGGGTTGAAGCCGCCGCTGGCCCGCAGGTCGTTCACCTCCTCGGCGGTCAGGCCGAAGATGAAGATGTTGTCCTCGCCCACATGCTCGCGGATCTCGACGTTGGCCCCGTCCAGCGTGCCGATGGTCAGCGCGCCGTTGAGCGCCAGCTTCATGTTGCCGGTGCCCGACGCCTCCATGCCCGCGGTGGAGATCTGCTCGGACAGGTCGGCCGCCGGCATGATGATTTCCGCCGCCGTCACGTTGTAGTTCGGCAGCAGAACGATCTTCAGGTTGTCGTGGACCGACGGGTCGTGGTTCACCACCTTCGCCACATCGTTGATGAGCTTGATGATGAGCTTGGCCATGTGATAGCTCGGCGCCGCCTTGCCGGCGAAGATCTTGGTCACCGGCACCCAGGCGACGGTCGGGTTGTCGCGCATCTCGTTGTACAGCGCGATCGCCTGGAGGATGTTCAGGAGCTGGCGCTTGTACTCGTGCATGCGCTTGACCTGCACGTCGAACAGGCTGTCGACCTGCACGTCCACCCCGGTCTGGCGCGCGATGTAGGCGGCCAGCCGCTTCTTGTTCTTTCGCTTGGCGCGGCGGAACTCCTCGCGGAAGACCAGATCGTCGGCCTTCTCCGCCAGCGCGCTGATCTGGCTGAGGTCCTTGATCCAGCCGTTGCCGATGCGGCTGGTGATCAGCGCGGCCAGCGGCTGGTTCGCCTGGTGCAGCCAGCGGCGCGGCGTGATGCCGTTGGTCTTGTTGTTGATGCGGTCCGGAAACTCCGCGTGGAAATCGGCGAAGACCGTCTGCTTCATCAGCTCGGTGTGCAGGGCCGACACGCCGTTGACCTTGTGCGAGCCGAGGAAGGCCAGATTGCCCATGCGCACCCGGCGGTCGCCGCGCTCGTCGATCAGCGACAGGCGGGACAGCCGCCCATTGTCGCCCGCCGCCCGCGCCTTGGAGCGGTTGAGGAACTTGGCGTTGATCTCGTAGATGATCTGCATGTGGCGCGGCAGAACGCGCTCCATCATGCGCACCGGCCACGCCTCCAGCGCCTCCGGCAGCAGCGTGTGGTTGGTGTAGGAGAAGGTCGCGCGCGTGATGTCCCACGCCTTGTCCCAGGTCACGCCGTGCTGGTCCACCAGCAGCCGCATCAGTTCGGCGATGCCGATGGCCGGGTGCGTGTCGTTGAGCTGGATCGCCGCCTTGTCGGGCAGGCTGTCGAAGTTGGAATGGTGCTGCAGATAGCGGCGCAGGATGTCCTGCAGCGAGGCGGAGGTGAAGAAATACTCCTGCTTCAGCCGCAGCTCCTTGCCGCCCTCCGTCGCGTCGTTCGGGTAGAGGACGCGGCTCAGATTCTCGGTCAGCACCTTCTGCTCGACCGCCTTCATGTAGGCGCCGTCGTTGAAGTGGCCGAAGTTGAAGTCGCGCGTGGCGCGGGCCGACCACAGGCGCAGCGTGTTGATCGTGTCCCCGCCGTAGCCGACCACCGGCGTGTCGTAGGCCATCGCCAGCACGCGCTCGGCATCGACCCAGCGGTAGGCACGCTCGCCCACCGAATCCCGGAACTCCTCGACGCGGCCGTAGAACTGGACGGGGTAGAGCACCTCCGGACGCGGGAATTCCCACGGGTTGCCGAATTGCAGCCACTGCTCCGGATACTCGACCTGCCAGCCATGCTCGAAGCGCTGCTCGAACAGACCGAACTCGTAGCGGATGCCGTAGCCGTAGCCGGGAAGCGCTTCCGTCGCCATGCTGTCGAGGAAGCAGGCGGCGAGGCGCCCGAGGCCGCCGTTGCCGAGCGCGGCGTCCGGCTCCGCCTCCACCACGTCGTCGAGGTTTAGACCGATGCGGTCGAGCGCCTGGCGGCACTGGTCGGTGATGCCGAGGTTGGCGAGGCTGTTGGTCAGAAGGCGGCCGATCAGGAATTCCAGCGAGAGGTAGTAAACGCGCTTGGCGTCCTGCTGGTAATAGGTCCGCGTCGTGTCCATCCAGCGGTCCACGAGGCGGTCGCGCACGGCCAGCGCCACGGTGTGGAACCAGTCGCGCCGGGTCGCCGCCCGGGCGTCCTTGCCGACGGAATAAACCAGCCATTCCAGAAACGAGCGCTTCAGCCCGTCGACATCCAGACTGCGGCGTTCGATCTCGCGGGACTTATACCGAGCGTCCATGTCTTGACTTTCTTCTTTCCAGGGCCAACTGGAGCGGCGGTTATTCAGCCGGTCTTCCATCGGCGGCAGTTTCCGGGGTCCATGGTTAAGCAACGTTTAAGTCGCTGCGCCAACCAGTCGAATCGGCCTGTTGAATTGCCTAGGCCGTTCGTCCAGAGCAACAGCCAAGACTTGCCCTTGTGCCACACGCGCTGTGCCAAAATGGAAACCATCCCCGCGGCGCACCGGATGCCGGTAATCGCTGCGAAGCCCCGCTGGAGGGAGTAAGATGGCGTCCGTGTCAGCCTCTTTGAACCTCCCGATGCTCGACAATACCGTATCTGCGGACTCCCGCCAGGAGCTTCCCGGCGACGCCACCATCCTGCTCCGTCAGGCCCAGCCGGCGGACATCCCCGCGCTGCTGGCCATCGAGGAGCGGTGCTTCGCCACCGACCGCCTGACCCGACGTAGTTTTCAATATTTGCTGACGAAAGCCAAGGCCACTGGACTTGTGGAAGTCCACAGCGGCGCGGTGGTCGGCTACGCTCTGGTCTCCTTCCACTCCGGCACCTCGCTCGCGCGACTCTACTCCTTCGCCGTCGATCCCGACCACCGCGGCCGGGGCGTCGCCAAGCGCCTGCTGGCCGCGGCGGAACAGGCGGCGCGGTCGCGAGACTGCATCTACCTGCGGCTGGAGGTGCGGCGCGACAACGCCCCGGCCATCGATCTCTACAAGAAGGCCGGCTACCGCGAGTTCGGCGTCTACACCGATTATTACGAAGACCATATGGAGGCGCTGCGGCTGGAGAAGCGCCTCGGCCACAGCGGCCCCAGCGCCCCGCTGGGCGGCCCCCTGGTCCCCTACTACCAGCAGACCCTGGACTTCACCTGCGGCCCGTCGGCCCTGATGATGGCGATGAAGGCGCTGAAGCCCGCGGAAATCGAACTGGGGCGGAAGCTGGAGATCCGCCTCTGGCGGGAGTCCACCACGGTCTTCATGACCTCCGGCCATGGCGGCTGCGGTCCGTTCGGGCTGGCTTTGGCGGCGGCGCGGCGCGGCTTCGCGGTGGACATCCACATCAAGGACAACGCCACCCCCTTCCTGGACAGCGTGCGCAGCGACGAGAAGAAGGAGGTCATGCGCATCGTGCACGAGGACTTCCTCGACGAGCTGGAGGGCAGCGGCGCCACCGTCCGCCACAACACCCTGAGCGCCCAGGACATGGCCGACGCGGTGGCGGGCGGGGCCATCCCCATCGTGCTCATCAGCTCCTACCGGATCTATCACGAAAAATTTCCGCATTGGGTCGTCGTGACCGGTGCCGACGAGCGCTTTCTCTATGTTCATGATCCGCTTGTGTACGATCGTCACCACGCTCACATCGACCGGATGAACATGCCGATCCCGAAAGCCGACTTCGAGCGCATGGCCCGCTACGGCAAGGCCCAGTTGAAGGCCGCCCTTCTCCTCCGCCCCCAGTCTTCCGATCGGGCCGCCGATGGGTCTGCCAATGGGTCCGCCAACGGGTCCGCCGGCTGATGCCCGCGCATCTCCTGGTCGTCGACCGCCGGGCGGACGTGAAATGGGCGAAGGACGGGCTGCCGGTGATCAGCGCCCGCGACTACATCGCCCACCCGGAGCAGGCGCCGCGCGGCGCGCGGGTGCTGAACCTGTCGCGCAGCTACCGCTACCTGGGCACCGGCTACTACGTCTCGCTGCTGGCCGAGGCGCGCGGCGAGCGTGTGATCCCCTCCGTCCGGACCATCCTGGACCTGTCGCAGAAGTCCTTCTACCGCGCCCAGCTGGCCGAGGTGGAGGAGGCGCTGCGCAAGGCCATCAAACGGATGGACCACCCGCCGGAGGCCTCCTTCAACCTCACCCTCTTCTTCGGCCACGCCGACGACGCCCGGTTCCAGGACATCGCCCGGACGATCTTCGACCTCTTCCGCTGTCCCCTGCTGAAGGTTCAGGTGCGTCTGAAGGAGGGCTGGACCGTCCACGCCCTGGAGCCGCTCTCGCTGGCCGACCTGCGGCCCGACCAGGAGCCGCTGTTCCAGGCGGCCCTCGACGCCTACACCCGCACCTCCTGGCGGGAGCCGGCGGCCAAGGCGCCGCCGCGCTACACGCTGGCCATCCTGCACAACCCTAAGGAGGAGCTTCCCCCCTCCAGCCCGCGCGCGCTCCAGAAATTCGTGAAGGCCGGCGAGAGCCTGGGCATCGCGGTGGAACTGATCGAGAAGAAGGACTACGCGCGCCTCGCCGAGTTCGACGCGCTGTTCATCCGCGAGACGACGAATCTTGACCACCACACCTACCGCTTCGCCAAGAAGGCCGCGGCGGAAGGCATGCCGGTGATCGACGATCCGAACTCGATCCTGAAATGCACCAACAAGGTCTATCTGGCCGAGCTGCTGCGCGCCAACCGGATCCCGGCGCCGAAGACGGTGATCTTCGACAAGCGCGGTCTGGCGACGCTGGACCAGGAGATCCCCTACCCCATCGTCCTCAAGATTCCGGACGGGTCCTTCTCGCGCGGCGTCTTCAAGGTGCAGACCCGCAGCGAACTGGAGGCGACGGCGGAAAGCCTGTTCGAGCAGTCCGACGTGATCCTGGCCCAGGAGTTCATGTACACGGAGTTCGATTGGCGCGTCGGCGTGCTGAACCGGCAGCCGATTTATGTCTGCCAGTATCTGATGGCGAAGAAGCACTGGCAGATCGTCAAGCACGGCGGCAACGGCCGGGCCGAGCAGGGCTCCTCGCGCACGCTGGCCGTCGAGGAGGCGCCGCGCGAGGTCATCGAGACCGCCGTGAAGGCGGCGGGACTGATCGGCGACGGTCTTTACGGCGTGGACGTGAAGCAGAACGAGCGCGGCGTCTTCGTCATCGAGATCAACGACAACCCCAGCATCGACCTCGGCGTCGAGGACGCCAAGCTGAAGGACGGCCTGTACCGCCTCATCATGGGCGAATTCCTGCGCCGCCTGGAATCCCGGCCGCGCAAGCCCGGCCCGGGAGCCTGAAGCTCCCCTTCGGGCAGTTCCGCCATCCGTTCGGATGACCCCCGGATTCCAAACACTTCTCCTCCTAAGATGTTTTCGGCTGTGGCCGCCGGGGAACAAGCCTCTTCCCACCGCGTTATGAATTCAACGTCACCACGAACGGGAGCAACACCGAAGCGCATCAGCGCTTTGGAGTTGCCCAGGCTGGAGAGCGGGAGACCGTTGATGACGACGAACTGCTCGATGTGCTGCGCCGGACCGACGCCCGGACACTGCTAGGCAGCACCACCGGACCCTTAAACACCGACACGAACCGAAGGATCGGCACGGCCACAGGACCGGCGCCGCGAGGGACCACGCGTCGAAACAGGGACCGACTCCCGGCGAAGCCCCGGGAGCCGGAAACCCGGCAACTGAAATCACGGGACGGGGGCGCCGTCACCACGGACCGGCAGCCCCGCCGATTGAAGAGAAGCTGGAGGAAGAGCAACAATGGCGTATTGTTTCGAAGCCGAACTGATCCGTTGCATGCCGAACCTGCAGCGCTATGCCTGCAAGTTGACCCGCGACGCCAGCGCCGCCGAAGATCTGACCCAGGATTGTCTTGCCCGCGCCCTGTCCCGCCAGCATCGTTTCGAACCCGGCACCAACATGCAGGCTTGGCTGACCACGATGCTGAAGAATCTGCATTTCAACAACCTCCAGCGCGAAAAGCACGTCACCAAGGTCGAGTTGTGGGACGGCGCCATGTCGGTCGAGGCGTCCCAGATCGCCCGGCTCGTCTTCCGCGACGTCGACCGCGCCTTCGGCGCCCTCACCCCCAGCCAGCGCAAGGTGGTCAAGCTGGTCGCCATCGAGGGACGCCCCTACCAGGAGGCCGCGGAGAAGCTGAACGTCTCCATCGGCACCATCCGCTCCCGCCTGTGCCGGGCCCGCGAGCGGCTGAACAACCTGATGGCCGCCTGAGACGCGGCAGGGAATGCGCCGCGGGGTATGGCAACCGTACAACAGGTTGATTCTTCCAGTGCGTCCGGACCATCCGTCGCCGGAACAACCGATGAGAGCGGCTGTTACTTCCCCCGAGCGAGACGAGCAGGGCTGCTGCGGAGTGGCCGAACACCCACGGGGACCGAACGGATACGCCTCGCCAACCATTTGGCGGTACCGTCATCATCCCCATAAGAAGAGGTAAGACACCACTCCCGACGCCGCGCCCGCCGTACTATATTGAACTCTGCGTCGCGGATCGTTTCCGTCTCAGGGGGATGGCCTCCGGGGACGTTCCGGGATCAAAAGATATGAAGCGTGTGACGATGAACCATATCAACGCATATCTTGACGGTGCCTTGGACGATAAGGAGCGTCAGGAGTTCGAGCAGTCCGTAGAGGACGATGCCGACGCGAAGGCCGTGGTGACCTTCCACAGAAGCCATGTGGAGGAGCTTCACCGCCTTTACGATCCCGTGCTGGAAGAACCGGTACCGGCGCGCATGCTCGAACTGCTGAGGCAGCGCCGCAAGAGCTAGCTTCCCGAATCCCGTGTTCCATCGTCACACGAGGGGCGACCGGGCGACCCGGCCGCCCGCTTTTTTTTGTGAGGCCCCCGGCGTCGTCGCCGCTGTGGCGGGTTCTCCCGCTTTTCCAGGCGGCTTCCCCCTTCGGATCAACGCTTGCCCCTTTTACAGACCGGCGGCTTTTCCCATAAACAGGAGCCGCGAAAACGGAAGCTGGGCCATGGGCGCCCGGACCGGCGGGAACGAAGAGGATGAACAGCGTCCATGGCGCGCGGCAGGCCGGCACCGAACATCATTCTGGGTCCCGTCCTTTATTTCCGGGGAGAGCAAGGCGACCGCTGGTGGCTGTCGGCCCTCTTCGTGCTGGAGGGCGACGCCGAACCCTACGATCTGCGGGTGGACGGCGTGACGCTGCCCGTTCCGCCCCGTCACCTCGCGCAATGGCGCAACCGGCACGTC